>JANXLV010000132.1 GCA_025355005.1 Myxococcales bacterium
GTTTCGTCTCTGCGTAAACAGCGTCGCATGGCGTGAGAGCCGCCCGTCAGGCAAGGCTTCGAGCGAGCACGGAGCGGAACGTACTCTGGTCTCACGATTGATCGGATCTTTCCGCCCGCGGTTACCACGACCTCCTACTGCTCGAGGTCGGCTGGCAAGCGCGGGCGGAAAGATCCGATCAATCGTGAGACCAGAGTACGTTCCGCTCCGTGCTCGCTCGAAGCCTTGCCTGACGGGCGGCTCTCACGCCATGCGACGCTGTTTACGCAGAGACGAAACGGAAGGATTCGTCAGATCGTCGTTCTGTCCTGAGTTTCGCGGGCGGTGAACACGAGAGGGCGGGGGGCGTCCGCGATGTTCGGCCGGGTGGCGCGGCGCGGCGTCGCGAACGAGTCCACGGGGGGGAGAGCTCGGACAAAGTCGGATCGGCACGAACAACCTCGCCAGCCGTCGCGCCCCCGATCGAGTCCACGGGTGCGAAACGACGCGATGCGGCCACAGGCCGGACATGCGGGCGCTCACCGCCAACGCGATTCACGGTTCTCCCTCAACGCGGCTCGAAGATCCGACGAATCATCAGACCCGTTCCTGTTTAGCGGGCATTTTCGGCGATTTCTCAGTTGGTGTAGATGACGATTGGCCAGTAGTGGGTGGGGCCCTTGCTGGCATCGATGCGCTGCGACGTGAGGAACAGGAGCGCGTAGTCGCCAGTGAGCGCGGACTTCAGCGTCACCGTCACTGTCGCCGTGCCGCCGATCGCGATGGTGCCATGCGACACGGACACGTCGAGCACGTCATTGCCTCTGCCGTAGAGGTTCGTGAACTCCTTTGCGCCCCACGAGAGCCCGCTGGGAATCGCGCCATCGGCCATGGCATGCACGGGGAACGTGATCGTCTGCCCGACTGCCATCTTGATCATGTCCCCATGCACGCCGTATGGCGTGATGTTGAAGTAGGGTGTGGTCGCGGGCGAGGGCGCCGGAACGCAGGGATCGTGACCTGCCTTCGCCGCGACGTTGCTGAAGATGCGCTGCACATTGTAGACGCCCACCTTGGTGTTCGCGTCGGGCAAGAAGCAGCGGTCACCGATCTCTCCGCCACCACCGGGGAAGTCCCAGGCATCTTCGCCGCGGCTCATGAAGCCCGTATTGCCGTTGGTGTCGTAGAAGGGATCGCTCGCGGCCTCGGCGAGCTCGTGGCTGCTCGTGAGGGTCACCGCATCCAGATCGACCTGCGAGCCAGAGCCGCTCGGGCAGCGAGCGATGATCGCATAAGGGAACGTGACGCCGCTCGACGTCATCATGGTGTGGTAGCCGTCGAACTCCTTGCAGCTCGTGATGGCGCCGGTGGCCGGGTCGCCAGCGGTGATGGTCACGCTAGCCGGGAAATAGAGCAGATACAGCGTGTCGGGTGTCGGTGCGGGGAACGTCCCCTTCTTGATGCCGGAGTCGATGAGCGTGCCTATCGTCCCGCCGGCTACCGCGTCGGTATAGCTGGTGGCGAGCGAGCTCGTGGGCAGGTGAACGGTGGGCTTCGTCGGATGCGGCGTCGCATGACCGACGCACGTGCCCTTGTTGTCGCAGTATCCCGCGCGCACGGTGTCCCACCAAGCGCTGGTCCCGACGGTATTGGCGAACGCCTCGAGCTTCGTGCGGAACGTGTCGCTATCGAACGTGATGGTCACGAGGCTTACCTGCCCCATCACCTTTCCGCCGTTGAAGGGAACCTGAGGAATCGGCTGCGGCTCGTCGTCGCTTGGTGCTGCGGTCGGGCCCGCGTCGTCATCGACCGGACCGGCGTCCTTGTTCATCACGGCGCCGCTGTCTACTTCGGCAGGCGCGGGCGTGTCGTCGCTCACGTTGTCCGGTTCTCCGGGCTGATGGACGATGGTGGTGCTCTCACACCCGGCGAGCGAGACCAGCACGAGGGCGACGGCGAGACCGAGGAGGTTTGTGCGCATGCTCCCTCATCCAGCAAGGTAGAGACCACGCGATCTCGAGCCGTCATTCTTTAAGAAACCTGCAAAACCCCAGTAAAACCAGGTGTGATCTCCCAGATCGCAGGATCGCGGAGCCGCCACTGCTGGTGGTATGACGCCTGCTAGTTCAGTTCGCGCGCGAGGATGTCGAGGGGTAGGGCGCCGTGTTCCAGGAGCTGATCGTGGAACTTGCGCTCGTCGAACTTCGGGCCGAGCGTCGCTTCGCGCTTCTTGCGTAGCTCCTTGATCGTGAGCTCGCCCATCTTGTACGCAAGCGCCTGCCCCGGCCACGTGATGTAGCGATCGATCTCGTTCTCGATCTCCGTCTTCTGCTTCGGCGCGTTCTCCATGAAAAAATCGATCGCCTGTTGCCGCGACCAGTGCTTGTCGTGGATGCCCGTATCCACCACGAGCCGCACGGCGCGCCACATCTCGTAGGTGAGCTGCCCGAACTTCGCATACGGGTCGTCGTACATACCGATCTCGTCGCCAAGGCTCTCCGCGTAGAGCGCCCAGCCCTCGACATAGGCTGTGGTGTAGTCACCAAACCGCCTGAATTTGGGCAGATCCGTCTGCTCGTTCGCGAGCGCCAGCTGCAGGTGATGGCCCGGCACGGCCTCATGCATCGTGAGCGCGACCATCTCCCACGTGGGCCGCGTCTCCGGCTTATACAGATTCACGAAGTACGTGCCGCCGCGCGTGCCGTCCGCCGCGGGCTCGCGGTAGTAGGCCGTCGTCGTGTCCGGCGCGGCCACGTCCGGGATGGGCGAGACACCGTACGGCGTGCGCGGCAGCTTCCCGAACAGCTTCACCAGCTGCGGGTCCACGCGCTTCGCGACGTCGCGGTATGCGGTGAGGAGCGCCTCCTTCGACGTGAGGAAGAAGCGCGGGTCGGTACGCAGGAACTGAAAGAACTCCTTCATGGAGCCAGCGAAGCCCGTCTTCTGCTTCACCCGCTCCATCTCTGCGCGGATGCGCGCGACCTCGGACAGGCCGAGCGCGTGGATCTCCTCCGGGGTCTTGTTCGTCGTCGTGTGGCGTCGCACGGCGAACGCATAGAGCGCCTTGCCGTTCGGCAGCGCCCACACGCCCACGTCGTCCTTGCACGCGGGCAGATAGGTGGATGCGATGAACTGGTCGAGCTCCTTGAACGCCGGCACCACGCTCGCCATGATCGCGCGCTTCGCGTCGTCCGTGATGCGCGCGCGCTCGGCGGCGGGCAGGGATTCGGGCATGTGAGCGAACGGCACGAAGAACGGGCTCTTCCCTGCGTCCGTCACGATCTGCTTCTTGAGCTGCGCCGGCACGCGGGCCATGACGACCTTCGGGTGGGTCACCCCAAGCCGCACGCCCTCACGCAGCAGCTCGAGCACGCCCTTCATGTACGTGGGGAAGGCGCGGAGGCGCGCGTTCCAGTCCTCGTAGCTCTTCGCGTCGTTCCACTGGAGTGAGTCAGCGAGCTCGTCCGCGGTCTGGATGCCGCCGCGGTGATCGATCGGGAGCAGCTCGAAGTTGAACGGCGCCGCCTCCACCGCGAGCGCGTACCGCCGCACGAACAGCTCGTGCGAGAGCCGCGCGTCCGTGGCAAGGAGCTTCGCGTCGATCCTTCGTGCCCGCTCGAGCACCTCGCGATCGTGCGCGTTGCGACGCGAGACGGCAGCGAGCGACGTCTCGTCCCATCGATCGTTGTAGCGAAGGTCCCCGAGCTCGGACGCCCAGGTAGGGGAGTCCTTCATCGCGTACTCCCACTCCTCATCGAACAGCTTACGTAACTCGTGCCCGGCGTTGCTCTCGGCGGCGAGGTCCCCAGCACAAGCCCCAGGAACGGGAGCTTTGACACTCGGGCGCTCGGTCTCACCACCACAGGCGACCACCGCGGAGAGCAGAAGGAAGCAGGAAAACCGACGCATGAGCGCACTCTAGGTCGAGGTGGAGGTGGAGGTCGAGGTCAGGTCCTCCGGAAATTAGGCCGCGCCGCACGCCGGGTGCGATAACCTCCTACATGCCCTCGTCCCCCGTGTTTTTCGCAGCGATCGTGCTTGGTGCCGCGATCAGCATGGGGTGCTCGCAGAAGGCTCCGAAAGAGGACGCGCCCTCCGACCCGCTCGGAGATCTCGCGGGTCCCGCTTCGCCGAACATCGAGCTCCCTCCTCGCGCGACCGCGACGACGCTGCGCGTGCTCATCGGTGGTGACGTGCTTCCGCATCGTCCGCGGCTCCTCGAGCCCGCGCGCATCCACGCGGCGCTCGAGCCGCTCGCGCCGTTCTTCCAGTCCTCGGACGCCGTGGTCGTGAACTTCGAGGCCGCGACCGGCGATCCGGATCACGCGACCAAGATGGCATACGTCGCTCCGCCGGAGTGGCTGGGCGCGCTGAAGGAGAGCGGCGTGACGGCGATCACGGCAGCCAACAACCACTCGTGCGACATGGGTCAGATGGGCGTGCGCACCACGCTCGCGTCGTCCAGTGCCGCTGGGCTCACCGCCATTGGCGTGGACTCCGCCAGCGCGCCGTTCACCTATCGCGTGATCGCGGAGAAGAATGGCAAGAAGGTCTGCGCGGTGGCGTGGACGAACCTGATGAACTCGCACTCGTGTGACGGCTCGACGCTCGTCGCGTACGCGCCCGCCACGCGCCGCGGAACCGCACAGATCGTGTCAGCCGTGATCAAGGCCCGTGAGAGCTGCGACGCGGTCATCGCGATCTTCCACGGCGGGGCCGAGTATGCGCCGCAGACGGAGGCCATGATCGCGCAGGCAACGCGCGCTGCTGATGCGGGCGCGGATGCGGTGATCATGCATCACCCCCACATCGTGTCGCCGATGACGAAGCACACGACGAAGGACGGACGCACCGTCCCCATCTTCGCGAGCCTCGGCAATCTCGTGACGAACCAGGGTGAGTCGTGGAAGCCGCCGATGTTCCCGGTGCTCCGGACCGACCGCCACCTCGTGTGCGTGAATGGCTGGACACGGCTCGGCATGCTCGCGGACCTCGCGTTCTCGTTCTCCGGTACGCACAAGGCGCTCTCGTACGCGTCGCACCTCGTCTACATCCAGAACGAGCACGCGAACGACAAGGCGGCGAAGATGCCCAAGATCGACGTGCGAATGCTCTCGCCCGAGGGCGACAAGGACGTGATCGCACGCCTGCGCGACGACAAGGTCGGCCCCGTGCCCGTCTTCGATGACCCGTGCTGGTTCGAGGGCTCCGGCAAGCGCTGCGACGCTGACGTGGACGCGAAGAGCAAGACGACGCCGAGCGATGACCCGATGGCCTCCGCGGGCCCGGACGCGGACGACGAAGAGCCTGGTGCTGCGGGCTCGCCCCGCTCGCACAGGTTGACAGCGGCTCACGTCTCGACCAGAACCAAGTCGCACAAGAAGCCATGACCGAGCAGAAGAAACTCCGCATTCTCGTCGCGAAGCCCGGCCTCGACGGCCACGACCGCGGCGCGAAGGTCGTCGCCCGCGCGCTCCGCGACGCCGGGTTCGAGGTCATCTACACGGGCCTCCACCAGACCCCCGAGATGATCGCGAACGCCGCCATCCAGGAGGACGTCGACGCCGTCGGGCTCTCCATCATGAGCGGCGCGCACAACACGCTGTTTCCCGCGGTCATCCAGGCGCTCAGGGCCAAGGGCGTCGACGACATTGTGGTGTTCGGCGGCGGCATCATCCCCGATGGCGACATGCAGCCCCTGAAGGACGCCGGCGTGAAGGGCGTCTTCACGCCGGGCACGCGGCTCGACGAGATCATCACCTGGGTGCAGACGAACGTCGCGCCGCGCGCGTGAGGTTTCTGGCCGCTGGGGTCGTGGCGCTTGGCATCGTTGTTGGCGTCGCGTGCAGGCCAGCGGATGCGCCAGCCACCGGTAAGACCTCGCCCAGCGCCAGTGTTGTCGCGGCCGATGGGGCGGCGCCTGCTCCGTTCTCCTTCACCGACGTGCAGGTCACGGGCGATCGCACGTGCGCGACGGGCAGCGATCACCTTGCGTACCGGTGGGGTGAGGACATTTCACCACGTCCCGTCCCGGTGCCCGGTCTTCGCGCGGTCGTTGCCACGCGTTGTAGCGGTACCGAGGTCTGCGCGCTCGACAGGTACGGCGCGATCACGTGTGTCGGCGGCAGTCGGCGGCGCGCGTCGCCCGATGAGCCCGAGACCCCCGACAAGATCACCGGACTGCCGCCAGCGTCTTCATTTGCGCTCAACGGAGAAGGCGGATGCGCGATCGCATCTGGCGATCTCTGGTGCTGGCGCCATGCGCGCTTCACCGCGGATGATTTTCCCGTGGTGGAGCCCGTCGAGGGAATTCACGACGTGGTCACGATGCACACGAACTTCGCAGGCAACACCTGCGTGACGCGCAGGACGGGTGTGCCGCTGTGCGTCTCGCCGTTCCCGCAGCCACGCGCTGCGCCGTTCAAGAAGGGCGCAGCTGGCGCCGACCTGGACGCGGGTCTTCCGCCGCTGAAGCGCACCATCGTGGAGCTCACGAAATGGCCGGATGCGCGTGACGTGCTCCCCCTCAACGACTACACGCTCCATGTCTGCGCGATCCTTCCCAACGGATCGAGCACGTGCGACCCCGCGGGCACGGTGTTCGGCATCGCGCTCGCTCGCGCCGTGGGCGACGGACACGCCGCTTCGTTCTTCGACGCGACCGATGCCTTCGCGTGCGTGAGGCTCGACTCCGGCGCGGCACGGTGCGCGGAGGACTACTTCGCAGAGAGCCATCTCGGACGGGTCGCGAAGACGCTCGGGCATCCGAGCGCGATCTCGGTCGGTGACGGGCACGCCTGCGCGATCGCCGCGGACGGCCTCGTGTGCTGGGGCAGCGCGAGCCGCGGACAGCTCGGCGACGGCACGCCGTACGATCACGCGCGCCCCGCGAAGGTCCCGAACATCAGCGACGCCGTGCGGCTCTCCGTGGGGCCAGAGCTCACGTGCGTGATCCACAAGGACGGCGCGCTGTCTTGCTGGGGCGCGTGGCGCGACGACAGCTCGGTGCGCTCGCGGGCATCGGAGCAGTTCACGCCCGTGCGCATCACGCCGCCGTTTGCAGCGAGCAGCGTGTTCGTGGGGTCGCGCCTCTCCAACGTGCTCTGCGCGATGGGGCCCGCGGGACCGTCGTGTCTCATGGGCACGGAGTGGATGCCCGTCACGGTGCCGCACCGAAAGATCAAGGGCCTCGTCAACAGCGCCGTCGTGACGGACGACAACCGCGCCTTCGGCTTCGGCTGGGAGGGCGGGCGAATCGTCACCGAGCCAGAGGACTTCGAAAAGGCAGGTATTCGCATCGCGAGCGTCGCGCCGGATGACTACTGCGGCGTGACACCGGACGGCGACGTGGTGTGTGGCCACTGCGGCGCGTGCAACGGAGCCGAGGCCAAGAAGGTGATGACCAGAATCCACGGCGCGCAGCCGTTCGTGGAGGCGACGTCCCTGCTCTCACCAGCGAGTGCCATGAATCAGGTGGTCTGCGCGCGAACGGTCGCCGGGACGGTGGAATGCCACACGGGCGACCACCTGCCATGGGGTCGCTCGACCGACCTGAAGCGAATCTGGGAGCAAGAGCTCTCTGCCTTGCACGACATCGTGCAGATCTCCGCGCATCACGGGTCTGGCAACGACAACTTGCTCTGCACGCTCGACAAGCAGGGCGCGGTCCGCTGCCTTGGTGACGACGCTCATGGCCAGCGCGGCGCGCGCCAGAAGGGCAGCACGGAGCCGATGCCCGCGGTCACGGAGCTTCCGCAAGTGGTGGAGATCGGGACCGCAGCGGATCATGCGTGCGCACGCACCGCGGCCGGTGACGTCTACTGCTGGGGCTCCAACGAGCGTGGTGGCGCACCCGACGGCGCGCCCG
>JANXLV010000157.1 GCA_025355005.1 Myxococcales bacterium
CCGGGCGTTCACCTTGACCGATCTCCGTGTTCACGATGACCGATCCGGGCGTTCACGTTGGCCGATCCCCGTGTTCACGATGACCGATCCAGGCGTTCACCTTGGACCGATCTAGGCGTTCACGTTCGTCCGACGCACGCAGACGGGGTTCAGTCCGCCGGAAAGTTCAAGCGCCACATGCTCGCGCCGTAGCGGACCACCGCAGCATCGTATGCGAGCGCAGCATCGTGCTCGTGGTCGAAGTAACCCAGGTGATGCCTCACGTGATCCACGCGGATGCACGCCGCCCAGTTCCCGTGCGGTTTGAAGAAGCAGACGCCGCGGTACTGGCTGGTCGTCTTGCGCTTCCGTTCTTTGTGAACGTCCAGTCGGAGCGTCTCCAGCGTTGCCGCGCCGAGTGCTCGAGCCTCATCGGGAAAGTTGAGCCGAGGTGCATCGTGATAATGGAGTGCCGCACGATCCCGCGCGATGGCGGCGTCGCGCTCAGTTCCGTAGCCGCCGACCGCCGTGTGCCCGCCCGGCCACAGGATGTAGAAGCACCAAGGCCTCGCGATGTGCGTCGCGTCCCAGACGACGCCAAGAAAGTCGCTCGTGAGATCGCGCTTCTTTTCGCGCAGGAGCTCCTTCCGCAACTCCTCCGCGCTCGCGGGCGCAAGGCGGCGACGCGGAAAGTTGAGCATCGGAAGCCCAAGGTGTCGCGATAGGCGATCGGCGGCAATCGCCGCGTCCGTCGCCGTGCGGTAGCCGGACACCGACGCGCGCACGCCCGCGCGATCGAAGCCGACGCGGAACTTGCCGGACGGGAGTTGCGCCACCCCAAAGTAACGGCCGCGTCGGAACGGGGCAGTCCGCGCCAGGCCGCGCAGCGCCGCCGGAGACGCCGCGCCTATCGCACGCGCGCGTCGCGGCGCCTCGCAGGGCATGACGCCGAAATGGAGACGAGCGCGGTCGCGCACGACCGGGCAGTCGCTCTCGGCCCAGTGGCCGAGGTAGTACTGGACGCCGCGGACGGTTATCCGCGCCACTGACCGCGTCGACTTCGTGGGTGACGTCGATGGCACGCGCGGCATCTCCGACAAATAGCAGCCAAGCCGAGGAGGGCGCGACGAAAGCGCCTGCCACCGCACGCGCGCAACGGCTACCGCACATGCCTGCCGAGCGAACCAGCTGCGTCCACGTTGACGCTCCCGCTACGTTGAAGTCGACCCACGCGTTCCCTTGCGCGCCCGACCGCCCGCGTCTGGGGTAGGATCACCACCATGCCCCGGCGACGAAGCACGCGCGACGCGCTCGGGCGAGGGGTAGTGCGCATCAGGATCGGCGGTGTCGATCACTATCTGGGACAGTGGACCGCTGAAGACGCGCCGCTCACCCGCGATCGCTTCCGCATGCACGCAGGGCTCGAGCCACGCGAGGTCGTCGCGCGTGCTCGGAAGACTGGAGCCGCATCAGCGGAGACGCTTCGCGCGGAAGCACTGCGCACACGCCCACGGCGATCGGAAGACTACAAGTACTTCGGCGTGAAGCGCGACCGCGGGCGTGGCTTCATGGTGTGCTTTAACCATCGTGGCGAGAAGTACGTCGCTGCCGGCTATCGGACGGAGCGCGACGCGGCCTTGGCAGCGGACCGCCTCGCGCGGTACGTCGGGCGCACGCTGCTCAACTTTCCGGAGAAGCGACTCGCGCCGGCAAGCTTGGACGAGCTTCGACTCGAACGGACCCGCGAACGGAAGAGCCGCACGAGCAGCGACTTCATCGGTGTCGTGTGCAGCCCGAATATCGAGCGCCCGTGGTTCTTCTACCTCTTCACGGAGCATGGGGAACAAGGCCACGTCGGGGTCGGCGGTTACTCGTCGCAACGCGAGGCGGCGATCGCGCGCGATCGAGCGGCACTCCACTACGGCGCTTCGCTCAGCCTGAACTTCCCCGAGGAGGCGCGCGCGTTGGGTCCGGCAACGATCGACGAGCTGCGCGCCGACATCCACCGCGAGCGGAAGAAGACCACGTCGAGCCAATACCGCGGGGTCTATCGCGACAAGCGCAGTGGCTGCTGGATGGCATGCATCACGTTCAAAGGCGTCGTCCATCGCCTCGGCTCGCACGAGGACGAAGCTGTCGCGGCCCGCGCGTACGACGACGCCATCCTGCGGCTCGGCGACGACGAGCGGAAGCTGAACTTCGGGGGCGGTCCTCGCGTTCGTCGATGACCGCGGGCGGCGCCTCGGAGCGGCGAGTTTTGGGCTTATCTCCCAAATCCTTGCGCAACAGGGGCCGTAAGTGTCATTTTCTCGCTGCAACCGCTGTCCGGCTCCGCCTTATCGAGCAAAACCTCGCCCTGCCGGGCGTGACGCTACGCTCCCGCGAGGGAATGGGACCGCTCCCCGGCGACACGCCGTTCCTCGGTCTTCACATGGCGAGCCGGGCGCGCGCGTACCTCGAGAACATGCCGGCGTCTCGGGCGCGGAAGGGCGTCGCGCGGCGCCTGTCTCGCGCCGAGCTCGAGCAACGCCTCGAAGGCGACCTCAGCTCTTCGGTCGTCTCCATGCCGATCTTCTGAAGGAGGCCCCGGCGAGCAGGCTCGACCCACAGCGGCCGGGCGAAGAGCGCGCCGAGATGGCGCGGACGCCGAAGACGTTCGCGGACTTCATCGAGGCACTTCGCAGCCGCCATGCGCGCGTGATCGTGCCGACCGTCTTCCGCTCGAACTACCTGAGTGGGCTGAAGGCGCTGAGCCACAACTCGGTCACGCGTATGCTGATTCGCTCGCTCGATTTTCTTCAGCGCTACACGCTCGCGGTCGACTTCTCGACGCTCGTGATTGCGCAGGAGCAGCTCGAGGCCACGAACGCTTTCCGCGACGCCCAGCAAGCCGACGCCGACGGCGTTCGGCTGGTACTGCCGTGAGTGCCCAGCGGTGCTACCGAGAAGATATCCGCCTCTTCGCAGCGTGCTCGCCCGCCCGGCAATCTTGATGAATTCTTGATGCGCGCACGCGCGACAATCGTGGGGCAGCGAGCTCGCCATGCCCTCGGAGAACGACAACAAGAGCGTGCCACCGCCGCCCTCCCGCGCGACCATCTCGCCGGTGAGCCGTGCGCGACCGCGCATGCCGAGCTACGTGCCGACCCAGGAGGCGCGTCCACAGATGCCGCGCGTCCCGCTGTCGCTTGCGCTCGGTGCGCTTGGAGTCGTGTACGGAGACATCGGCACGAATCCGCTCTTTGCGCTGGGCGAAGCGTTCGGCCCCGGCCACCCGACGGAGGTGTCGACGCCGAACGTGCTCGGCGTGCTCTCGCTCATCTTCTGGGCGCTCATCGTCGTCGTCACTGTGAAGTACCTCACGTTCGTGATGCGCGCAGACAACGACGGCGAGGGCGGCATCCTCGCGCTGCTTAGCCTCATCCCGACGAAGGCGCGCCGGCACGTTCTCGTGCTGGTGATCATCTTCGGTGCGGCGCTCCTCTACGGGGATGGTGTCGTGACGCCCGCCATCTCGGTCCTGTCGGCCGTGGAGGGGGTGAAGGCTGTCGCGCCGCGGCTCGCCTCGTTCATCGTGCCGATCACGATCGCGATCCTCGCGGCGCTGTTCTTCGTGCAGAGGCGCGGAACGCAGGGCATTGGATTCGTCTTCGGGCCGGTCATGGTCGTCTGGTTCCTCGCCATCGGCACGCTGGGCGCGATCCAGATCGCGCACGCACCGATCGTTCTTCTTGCCCTCAATCCGATCCATGCCGTGCGCTTTCTCTCGCAAGGCCTCTCATCCTTTTCGGTGCTTGGTGCGGTCGTCCTTTGCATCGCCGGCGGCGAGGCGCTCTATGCCGACATGGGACACTTCGGCCGCCGTCCGATCGTGATCGCCTGGTACGGCATCGTCCTTCCGTCTCTGGTGCTCAACTACTTTGGGCAGGGCGCGTTCCTCATCTCCGGTGGCATTCCGGAGCCGTCGGGCTTCTACGCGCTCGTTCCGAAGGCGGCGCTGATCCCGATGATCGCGCTGTCGGCGGCCGCGACCGTGATCGCCTCGCAGGCCCTGATCTCTGGCGCATACTCGCTCACGCAGCAGGCCGTGCAGCTCGGGTTCTCTCCGCGTGTCACCGTCGTTCATACGTCCGCGGGGCAATCCGGCCAGATCTACGTGCCGGAGGTGAACTGGGCTCTGATGGTCGCCTGCATCGCGCTTGTCGCGACGTTTCGTTCATCCGACAAGCTTGCTGCGGCGTACGGCCTTGCTGTGACGGGCACGATGAGCGTGACGACGCTTGCCTACTTCCTGGTCATCACCAAGGTGTGGCGCTGGCATCTCGCGAAGGCGATCCCGATCTGCGCGTTGTTCATGATCGTGGACCTGACGTTCCTCGTCTCGAACTTGCAAAAGTTCTTCGAAGGCGGATGGGTGCCATTTTCCATGGGGCTCGTCGTCTTTGTCCTCTTCACCACGTGGATGGCCGGTCGCAAGCGGCTCGCAGACCACTTCGCGTCCGTCGTCGTTCCCCTTGACCAGTTCTTGAAGGACGTCGAGGTCACGGCACCACCACGCGTGCGCGGAACTGCGGTCTTCTTGACCGCGAACCCTGACGGTG
>JANXLV010000179.1 GCA_025355005.1 Myxococcales bacterium
CCGCGAAAGATCCGAGAGATGTCCGCGAGCATCTGGTCCGCCGGGATCTGCGGCGGTGGCGGCGCTCGATGCTCAATCGCCGACGCCGTTCGCGCCGTCGTCGCGGCCTCGCGGGCTGCGGCTCGACGGTGCTTGGCTCGCTCTCGCGCGCCGAGCCGCGCGTAGTGCAGGATCTTCTCGCCGAAGACGAGGGGCAGGGGACACCCTGCGTTTCGCGCGTAGTCGTCCAGGGTGGCGCCGAGAATCGAGTCACGGAGCGTTTCTGGGTCGAAGCCTCGCTGGAGGAGCCCGAGGACTCTGGCGACGCGTGCGCGGCCTTGGGGGCCGGCGGCGAGATCAACGGCGCGGCCCTCGACCTCGGCGTACTCCGGGAACGCGGTCTGGAGCCAATACGCGAGCACCATGCACGCGATCACCTCGGCAGAGTCGCGCCCGGGCGACTCGGCGAGATCGTCATCGCTGATCGCCGTCGTTGGTTCATCGATGCACTCTTCCGACGCACCTTCGTGCTGTGGATCTGTGATCTTGTTAAGATCTTGATCTACGGCGTCCGCAACCACGGCAGCTGATTCATCGGCGATTTCGCGCGCACCTGCATCGTCGTTGGCGTTCCTAGGATGGACATCGGGTCCATCCTGAGCCGCGGCTTCGTCGCTCACCCCGAGGATGCGGGCGAGCTGGACCTCGTAGACGTTCCTCTCGCCACCGCGAAGCGGAGCTCCACTTGGGAGCTGCTGGTTTGAATGGACGGTGTGGACGCGGAGCCAACCCTTGTCGCGCAGCGACGCGACGACGCGCGTGACGTGCCGCGCGGAGACCGTCTCGTGTAGGTCGCCGACGAGCTGCGCGTGCGTGGGCCAGCATCGGCCTTCGAACTCCGTACGCGCGCGACGCAGCAGCGAGCAGAGCACTGCGATCTCGTTCGGTGTGAGCCCGCGGAAACGATCTTCACCCTTGAACAGCAGGGGGATCGCGTTGCGATAAGCAAAGTGCTCTCGGCCCTTTCGTTGCGGCCTTGGCGGTGATGGTGGAGGAGTCCGTCTCTCAGAAATGGCAAAGGGTCCACCCGATCCCGTCGGGTAGACGCGCACGTCGTTCAACATGAAAACACGCCCCTTCCGCGCGCGAAGGCGCGGGGAGGCCCAAGACCGAAGACGCACGACCTTCGCGACCTGCGCGAAGCGACGACGCACTGCCCTGGGGCGTTCGAATCCGGAGCGCGCAACGCGCCCCACTCCAGCGACACGTCGAGCGTCGCGGAGACATCCTTTCGAGTGGTGTTGATGGTTGCGCGAGGACAAAGGAACCCCTATGCTTGATTCACCTCGCGATTGGGTTTTCGAGGAATCAAGCAGAGCGGCCTTGTTGAGCGGTTGGCGCCGAACAACGAGGCCGTTTCGCATTTGTGCGCGCCAGCACGCGGATCATGGAGGGCGCGGCTCACGCGAGCGTCCGTGATGTACCCACGTACGCAGGGACGCATGGACGCGGGTACATCGGTGCTCGACGCGTGCGGTGAGCTCGGGTCCAACCTGCCGTCCACGAGCACGTCCCGTCGACCGTCGTGAGCACTGGCGGCCGCGCGCCTCGCCCTTCCCACCGTTCCCACCACGCGCGCGACAGCGGTGGCGTGGACGTGTCGACGACGCAGGCGGCAGACGTGCGGAAACGGCAGCCCGATTACCAGCGTCTGGGCTCGGCCGCGTCGACGCGGCTTCCCACCATTCGTCCCACCATTTGGCGGGCGGACGAGCGCAAAAGGCGCCCTCAACCTCCTCGCGGAGGCCTATTTTCTGAGCGGGACACCGGGTTCGAACCGGCGACATCCAGCTTGGGAAGCTGGCACTCTACCAACTGAGTTAGTCCCGCGAGCGAGGGCCAAAGTACCCCGAACGCATGCGATATGCGACTCACAAAATAGAGACCGGCCCGGGTGCTCGCTTGGAACCACCCGGGCCGTCGTACAGGCCGTGGTCGAGGAGACCAACGAAGCTCTCGTCCGCTTGCGGTCGCGCAGCTCGTTTCTCACGAGCAGGTGCACATGGTGCTGGACCGGTCCGGGGCGAGGGCCAGAGAAACCTCTTACGTCGAAGACCTCCGCGGCCACGAACTACTGGTACTCTGCATGATAGTGTCCTCCTCCGGCGAACCGGCACTCGGGGAACGACGAGGTGACCGATTGAAATCAGTCGCCCAACTGTTTGGACTTCGCCGTCCGGACGAGCGTTTCCGTGTGAGGGTGCCGCTTACGCGGTGCCCACCTATGCTGTGCCTCCAGGGGCCGCTCGAACCATTCGAACGCCAAGGCAAAGCGCCATACTGAACAATGTAGCATCCGGATCCGCGCCCGCAATGGTGCGCCCTCGACCCACATGGCTGCTTCGTGGCGCTCGCGGCTACTTCGCGGCTGGGGTCGTCTCGGTCTTCGCGCCGACGATCGTGTAGCTCACGCTGCAGGGGAGTGCTGCGTACCCGTCGGTGCCGATCGCGGCGCTGCAGTCCGTGTTGTTGGCCGGGGCGAACGTGTAGCTGAGGGTGCCCGTGAACGCGGTGATCGGCGTACCCGTGAGCGCCATCGCCACCGAGTCGGTCCTGCCGAGGGTGCAGCCGGTGGGGTTCGTCTTGTCGGGCGCGATCAGCGTGGCCGTCGTGCTTGCGGACATCGACACGTGCGATGTGGGATCCATGGTGCCGGCGACAGGCGCGTCACCCGTCTTCCAGTAGAGCGTGTTGTGCTCGGACGAGAGCTTCACGTCGAACTCCCATGGGTTCGGCGCATTGCCGCACGACGACGCCGTGAGCGTCGACACCACGTGGAACGAGCCGATAGGTGTGCCCGGGTTGTACGGGTCCTTACCCGTGCAACCGAGCACCATCCCGACGACAGCCGAGACAACCGCCAGACGGAGTACGCGCGTACGCATGCGATCTCGCTATCAAGCTTGAGGCAGAACGGGCAAATTACTGGCGTGCGTCAGCTGTCCGTGTGGCACGTTCGCCTGTTCGTTCGCGCCCTCATCGGTGCGGCTCTCGCGTTCGGTTTGATCCTGCTGCTCTCTGCGCTGACGGACGAAGGCGGGCTCACGCTTGCGGTTCGTCTTGGACGCGCCGCGCCCATCACTCCTGTTGCAGCCGCGCTCGGTACGGGTGCCGCGCTGGCGCCGCCGCGATGGCGTGGTGAGCTGCTCGCGCTGTCGACGCTGGGGCAGCGGCCCACGCTGACCATGTTGCCCGCGGTGCTCGGTGCCACCGTGGTGGGAGCGGTGATCGCGCTGCTGCTCATGGTCGGTGGCGTGGACGCGCACGGTTTCTTTCCCGTCGTTCCGAGGAGCCTGGAGCTCACGTTCGACGGGATCGCGTTCGTCGAACCGCAGAGCGGCACGCGCATCCTGCCCACGGGCGAGCTCGCGGAGCCGGTCGCGCGTGCGGCGCTCGCTGCCAACGCTGCCACCAGCGACCTTCCTCGCTTCGGGCTGTTCGTCGCGGGCCTGGCTACGCTCGTCGCGACAGGGGGCCTCGCGATGGTCGCCGCGGTGATGCGGACGTGGGCGCGTCCGATGCGCGGCCTCGCGCTCGGCGTGCTGATGGTGTCACTGCTGGCGGGGTTCCAGGCGAGCGCGTCGTCACGCGTCTCTGCGCTGCTCGCCCTCGCGCCTGCGTTCGCGCTCTTCTCGGCCGCGCTGCGCGGCTATCGTCGGAGCGATGAACGGTAGGCGTGCTGGGTTAGCCGTAACGCTTACTTGTTGCCGTCGGACGGGGTCGCCTTGCGGTCGATCGCGTCCTGGAGACCACAACGCACGCGGGCCGCGCGCTTGACGCGCTTCGCCTTCAGCGGGGTCTGAAGCCATTCGTGACGCTTACGCATTGACCAAATTGCACGGTTTGCCATGAGGGGCGCGGACTTTCGCCCACGGGTGGTCATCCGTCAAGCGGTTTCGGCCAAAAAAGCGTCAGTCCGGCACGTGCACCAGCCGCACATCCAGCTTGACGGGCGCGTCGCCCTCCTCGACCGACACGACCTGATCCTGCGGGAAAAACCCCGGCGCTTCCACGGTGATGCGGTGACTTCCCACGGGCAGCGCGACGCCGCGCGAGGCCACGAACGCGAGGCTTCCGATGTACTGCTCGTCCACGATCACGCGCGCGTGCGGCGGCTCGCCCACCATGCGCATGGAGACCGTGGGCAGCTTGGCCGGCGGGCCGCACGCGGCGAGCACCACGAAGGCGAGCAATGCGAAGGCGAGCCAGGCGAAGGGGGCAGCCGTGAAGAGACGCCGCGACACCCTCACTCCCATTCGATCGTCGCGGGTGGCTTCGAGGACACGTCATAGACGACGCGGTTGATGCCCCGCACCTCGTTGATGATTCGACTGGAGATGCGCGTGAGCACCTCGTACGGCATCTCGAACACGGCGGCGGTCATGCCGTCGACCGACGTCACCGCGCGCACCGCGCACGTCTCCTCGTAGGTGCGATTGTCACCCATGACTCCCACGGAGCGAACCGGGAGCAGCACGCAGAAGCTCTGCCAGATGACATCGTAGAGGTTTGCTTTTCGGATCTCGTCCATGACGATCGCGTCGGCCTCGCGCAGGACATGGAGGCGCGCCTCCGTCACGTTCCCGAGACAACGGATCGCGAGACCGGGTCCCGGGAAGGGCTGACGACCGAGGAGCTCGTGCGCCATGCCGAGCGTACGGCCCGCCGCGCGGACCTCGTCCTTGAAGAGCTCGCGCAGGGGCTCCACGAGCTTCATGCGCATGCGCTCCGGCAGACCGCCGACGTTGTGGTGGCTCTTGATCACGGCGCTTGGGCCCTTGAACGAGACGCTCTCGATCACGTCCGGGTAGAGCGTCCCCTGCACCAGGTGGTTCGCGCCGTCGATCTTCTTGGCCTCGACCTCGAACACCTCGATGAAGACGCGGCCGATCGCCTTGCGCTTCGCCTCGGGATCGGTGATGCCGTCCAGCGCGGTGAGAAAGCGCTCGCGCGCGTCGATCACGCGAAGATCGATCTTCATGTTGCGCTTGAAGGTGTCCTCCACCTCTTCGCGCTCGCCTTTGCGGAGCAGGCCATTGTCCACGAAGATGCAGGTCAGACGATCGCCGATCGCCTTGTGAACAAGCACCGCGGCGACGGACGAGTCCACGCCGCCGGAGAGGCCGCACACCGCGCGCTCATGGCTTGGCACCTGCTTCTTGATCGTCTCGATCGCCTCCTCGACGAACGCGAGCGGTACCCACGTGGGCGGGAGCTTCGCCACGTCGAACAGGAACGACGCGAGGATGTCCGAGCCGCGCTTCGTGTGGACGACCTCGGGATGGAACTGCACTCCGTAGAGCTTCTTCTTGTCGTCGGCGATGGCGCAGAAGGGCGAGTGCTCGCTCGATCCGATGGCGGCGAAGCCCTCCGGCAGCGCGGTGATGCGATCGCCGTGGCTCATCCAGACGTCCAGATGCTCACCACGCGTGAAGCGCGCGAGCGGCCCCTGTGTGTCGTCGATGAGGAGCCGCGCCGCCCCGTACTCTCGTGATGGCGAGCGCTCCACCTTGCCGCCGAGCGCATGCGCGAGCAGCTGCGCGCCGTAGCAGATGCCCAGCACCGGAATTCCGAGCTCCGTGATCACCTTCGGCAGCTTCGGCGCATCGGCGTCGTACACGCTGGAGGGGCCACCGGACAGGATGATCGCGACGGGCTTCTTCGCCCGGATCTCGTCCTCTGGGGTGAGGCAGCTCACGATCTCCGAATAGACGGAGAGCTCGCGCGTGCGCCGCGCGATGAGCTGCGTGTACTGGGAGCCAAAGTCGACGATGAGCACCAGCGGACGCATACCGCTTCGCTACCACAGCCTGAATTCGGACAGAAGACCGCCTGGCTAGAAGTGGCCGCCGAGGAACGCGGCCCCGCCGCCGGGCAGGGGACGCACGTCGAGGTTCCAGCCGACCTGGGCCTTGGCCTCCACCTTGGGGCGCGCGATCACGAAGTACGCGGCGGCACCGAGCGCCACGATGCCGATGCCGCCAGACACGTCACCGATGACCAGCTTGGTGCGCGCGCTGTCGACGTCGCCCTGCAAGCAGCTCCCCGGCTTGCCGTTCTTCGGACCGCACGTGTCCTCGAGATGGCTCTTGTCGCCCAGGCCCGACAGCCAGAAGAACGTCGCGGCGCCGAGGCCGACGACGCCGACACCACCCAGCACGTATGCGATGATCGGAATGGGAGCCCTCTCGCTCGTGTCCGGCGGCGGTGGGAGAGGCGTGACCGGACCGTCGGGAACGAAGAGCACGGTCATCAACCGGTTCTTCTGACCGACGATGAGCACGACCTTCTCTTCCTTCGGTTGCGCGCCGGGTGTCTCGTAGCGCATCGTGTGCTCGCCCGGGTCGACCAGGATCGGCTTGCCGTCGAGCTTCTCCGTGAGCACCTGCCCGTCGATCGAGACCTTCACGGCTGTGAGATCGGAGCCGCCGCTCTTCGCGCTGACCACGAGCGTCGGGGCCGACGTGTCCAGGTCCGTGAGCCACTGCGTGCAGTCGCGCTTCACCGCGCCGGGGCACACATCGCGCGAGCACACGAGCATCGACTCGCGGGCGCGCCTGTACTGGCCCTTGTCGCGCAGGTCCTGGGCCTGATCGGCGGCAGCCACGCACTGCTCACGCTCGTCCGCGAAGGCAACGGTGCTCGTCGTCGCGAGGGCCGAGGATGCGGAAAGTGCGAGAAGAAGGAGCCAGATTCCGCGTTTCACTATCGAGACCTCCACGGCACGAGAGTATCGGGGTTGCGACGGCGGATGCAACTGTTGATCGCGCCGGCCCGCGCTCGGATCAGTCGCAGTTCTTCTTGTACTTCTTGTGGCCCGTCACCGGATCGATGGTGTACGGCGGATTGCAGTCCGGCGACGGCTTCCCGGGGGGCTTGGGCGGTCCAGGCCTTGACCCGGTCGATCCGTTGTTGTTCGTGCCTGGTCGCGTGGGTTGCGCTGCGGCGGTGGGCGCAGACGCGACTCCAGACGGCGCGCTGCTCGGAGCGGCGGTGGGGGCGGGGGCACCGGTGCCGATGTTGGACCCGCGGTCCGCGATCTCGAGCGCGCGCAGCCCTGGCTGTGACTCGGCGATGGCGCTCTGTGCGGCCTTCGCGCCGCCGCCGCGCTGGGTGAAGACGACGAACGCGGTGGCCGCCGCGCCCAGCGTGATGATGACACAGACCGCCGCGATCACGGCGCGAGGGAGCCCCGGCGCGTCGCTCGGGAAGCTTGTGCGGTGTGCGTTGCGCGATACCGAGATGGACGAGACCTGCGAGGACGGCTCCTCACGTGCGCGCACCAGCGCAGCGCCCGACGGCGGCGACGGCAGAAGGCGCGCGATCGAGTCGGGACTGGATGCGACCGACGCGTGCTCGATCTGAGCGACATGCGCGGCGCGGTCCGCGAGCTCCTGCGTGGCGACGGACTCGACCCATTCACCGACGACGGCAGGCGACGCCAGTCCCATGGTGCGCTCGATCGCCACTGCGAAGTCGCGCGCCGTCGGGAACCGCGCAGTGGGATCCTGCGCGAGACCGCGGAGAACGACCTCGTCGGTACCGGGCGGAAGGATCGGCACCCAGCGGCTCGGTGGGTCGACCTTGCCCTCGAGCACGCGCACGAGAGTCATCGCCTCGTTGTCCCCGTCGAACAGGCGCTCCTGGGTGAGCGTCTCCCAGAGCACGACGGCCGCCGCGTAGATGTCCGCGAGCCGCGTGACGCCCCCGCCATTCAGCTGCTCCGGCGACATGTACGAGAGCTTGCCTTTGACCTGTCCTTCGCGTGTGGTCTGCAAGCGACCCGCGGCCTTCGCGACACCGAAGTCGAGCACGCGTGCCACACCATCCGCGCCCACGAGGACGTTCTGCGGAGACACGTCGCGGTGCACGATGCCGAGCGGGCGGCCGTGCTCGTCCTTCGCCTCGTGCGCGGCGTGCAGACCGTGCAGGAGGTTCGCGATGATCGTGGCAACGATCTGCGGCGTCGGCGGACGGCCCTTTTCCCGCGACATCTTGAGGAGCTTCGAGAGGGACTCGCCCTGCACGTACTCCATCGCAAGAAAGATCTCACCCTCGGTCGCGACGACGTCGAGCGTCGGCACCACATTCGGATGACGGATGCGTCCTGCGACACGCGCCTCGTCCAGGAACATCGTCACGAACTCGGGGTCCTTCGCGAACTGTGGATGCAGGCGCTTCACTGCCACAGTGCGCGCGAACCCCACCGAGCCGGTCATCCGACCGTAGTGCACAGTTGCCATGCCACCAGACGCGATCTCGCCGAAGACGAGGTAACGTCCGATCAAACGTGGCGCAGCGGTGGTGAGGACGGGCCCCATGTTTCCCCTACCTTCATCCTACCGTAAGGGATCGCCATCACACCCATTCTTGCGCAACGATTGCAGTTTTGTGGCACCTGCTCCCGCCTGCTCCCCAGGGCTGCGTACCACTGCGCATCCATGCGCACCTCGCCCACGCAGACCCCGATGTGCGCGGATCCCGTGGTACGTTCGCTCACCCATGTCTCACGCAGGAAAACAAGGCACTTTGACCGTGTCGGTGCGACGCGTCGGCAAGATTCACCCCGACCTCCCGACGTACCAGACCGACGGAGCGGCGGGCATGGATCTGCGCGCTGCCCTCGATGAACCGGTCATCCTCGGTTCGCTGGAGCGACGGCTCATCCCCACCGGGCTCTCCCTCGAGATCCCCGAAGGGTACGAGGCGCAGGTGCGTCCGCGCTCAGGGCTCGCGGCCAAGCTGGGCGTCACGGTGCTCAACACACCTGGGACGATCGACAGCGACTACCGCGGTGAGGTCGGCGTGGTGCTCGTGAATCTCAGCAAGGAGTCATGCACGATCGCGCCCGGAGACCGCATCGCGCAGCTCGTGTTCGCGAACGTCGAACGCGCGACGCTCGTCCTGCGTGACGAGCTCACGGAGACCGCGCGCGGCGCCGGCGGCTACGGCTCCACGGGCAAGGCGTGATCTAGACCACAGCTGTTCTAGCTCTCGCCGCGCTTGATCGCGTAGGCGCGGATCTTCTTGTGCAGGTTGGTGCGCTCCACGCCCAGGATCACCGCGGTGCGCGAGATGTTCCAGCCCGTGAGCTTCAGCGTCTCCACGATGTAGCTTCGCTCCGACTGCTCGCGATGCTCACGCAACGTCGGGTACTCGCCCGGGACAGGCGGCGCCTTCGCCGTGCCCGCGTCGCCGTCGTCCTCCGCCGCATCCGAGGGCAGTCCGGGCTCCGGCGTTTCGTCCGCGTCGCCGAACGGGCTCTCGTGCGGGTCCTCGGGCAGGTCCGCGACGGTCACGCGCTCACCCGACAGGATCGCCATGCGCTCGACCACGTTCTTCAGCTCGCGGATGTTGCCTGGCCATCGGCGCGAGACCAGCCGCGCGATGACCTCTGCGTCCATCGGCTTGCCCTTCGTGCCGTTCTCCTTGGAGAAGCCGTGCATGAACGCCTCGGCGAGGAGCGGGATGTCGTCCACGCGCTCGCGCAGCGACGGTGACCGGATCGGGAAGACGTTGAGCCGGAAGAAGAGGTCTTCACGGAACCCGCCGGTCTCCACTGCCTTCCCGAGGTCCTTGTTCGTGGCGGCGAGAACGCGCACGTCGACGTGCATCACGTGCTCGCTGCCCACGCGCGAGATCTCGCCTGACTGCAGCGCGCGGAGGACCTTCGCCTGTGCGACCAGATCCATGTCGCCGATCTCGTCCAGGAAGAGCGTGCCGCCGTGAGCCTGCTCGAAGAATCCACGCTTCTTCGACTGCGCGCCCGTGAAGGCGCCGCGTTCGTGGCCGAAGAGCTCGCTCTCGATGAGCTCGCGCGGGATCGCCGCGCAGTTCACCTTCACGAAGGGTCCTCCGTTGCGCGACGACAGGCGGTGGATCGCGCGCGAGATGAGCTCCTTGCCGGTGCCGCTCTCGCCCGTGATGAGGGCGGTCGCGCGGGTGGGCGCCACCTTCTCGATCTCGTGGAAGACACGCTGGATGGCGGCGCTCTTGCCGATCATCTCGTACTTCGCCATCTGCTCGCGCGACGCTTCTTCGAGAGCGCGCTTCGCCAACGCCACGTCGAGCACGTTGCGCACGCTGACCAGCACGCGCTCACGCGCGAGGGGCTTCTCGAAGAAGTCGCTGGCGCCAAGCTTGATCGCGTTGACGGCGTCGTTCACGGTGGCGTGGCCGCTGATCACGATGACCGGCAGATCGCGGAGCGCGTCATCCTTGCGAACGCGCTCCAGCGCCTCCAGGCCGCTCATCTTCGGCAGCTTCACGTCGAAGATGGCAAGGTCCACGGGGATGGCCGGGTTCGCCAGGATCGCGAGCCCTTCCTCCGCCGTCTCTGCGCCGATCACCTGATATCCCTCACCCTCGAGGACCAGCGAGAGCGTGCGGCGAATGTTGCGCTCGTCGTCAATGACGAGGACGGTCTTCGCGATGCGGGTGGTGTCGACTTCGCTCATTGCGACGACGAGAGTACCTCAGAAGAGGATGCCGACGTAAACACGCTGCGTGGAGAGCGATGGGTGGACGACGTCCAGCTTGTACGCATACCCCAGGTCGAACGCGGCGAAGGTGACGTGCAAGGAGGCCATGGGCGCGACACCGCCGCCGCGGATGCTCTCCTCGTGGCCAGTGAGCTGGGGCGAGCAGCTCGCGGCGCCAGGGCAACCGGGCGTCGCGTACGTGATCTGGAGGCTGCGCTGGGTGCCGCGATCCAGCGATGCCGCACCACCGAGCGAGAGCGTCGCGTACGTCGGAAACGAGTACGGGAAGAAGAGCGCACGATAGCCGACCGCCACCTCCGCGGTGCCGCGAAACGCGGTGCGCGAGACGACCGGATCGCTCGTGTCCCGGGGGAGTGCGAGCAGCGCGCCGAGCCGCGCATCGAGCGACAAACGATC
>JANXLV010000278.1 GCA_025355005.1 Myxococcales bacterium
CTGAGCACGGCAAGCACGACGCCGACCACGACGGACTCCACCGTCGTGCTTCCCTTCACGTGCTGGGGTACTGAGGACGGACACCTGGTTTGCTCACCGTACTGACCGAAACAGACGCGACCGACCTCACCGGCGCGCGAAGACGACGCGCGCGTCGATAGAGAGCCGCACTAGATCCACGCGCGGGGACATCTTGACGTAGCCGTTCCGCTCGCGGACGAAGCGCAACACCTCGTCGGACGACCACGAGTAGAGCGCGTCCTCGCTCACGCGACGGCCCTCATTGCGCGCCGCGTTCCAGCGAGCGCGTTCGAGCGCCATCTGATTGTCGACGTCATCCTCCTTGGGCTCGAGGTCGACCACCACGTCCAGATCGCCGAGTAGCGGCACGTCGGAGAGATAGCTCCCGAAGATTGAAAGACGCGCAACCCAGTGGGCGAACTGCGGCTCGCTGTTCGCGACGGCGCAGCGCGCGACGAGTTTGGCCAGGAGCGCGTCCGCTGCCGCACGGCGCAGTCTCGGGCCTCCGCGCGCGTTGGCGAAACGTAGGCCGGCCGCGGCGACGGACCAGAGAGGACCGTCGGAGCTACCGCAATTGCTCGGCACCACGTAGCCGAGACGGACAAGCTCTTCGAGGACGCCTCGCGCCCGTTCGGGCTCGGACGAGAGCTCGAGGCGTTGTGCGAGGCGATCCTGGTGCCAGAAGGTTGACGGGTCCCTGTGTCGGCGGAGAAAGTTGCGAACCACGAGTGAGGGCACACCTGCGAAGGAGGCTCCGATGTCCATGCAGTCCCATCGGCCGCTTCGGGCGAGAGTTGCGTCGAGAACGCGGAATCACCAAGAGCTCACGCTCCCGTGTGCAATTTCGAAGCAACCCGTCGCCCGAGCGGCCGCCGGACCAGCGGTTCACACTACGGCAGGCAGTCGATGGTCGGCACTACGCCGAGTCAACGCTGCTCGTGATCACCACGGTGTACGCTGCTCTCTTCCTCGCCCATCGCGCGTCCGTCTGACGCGACACCCGGGTTCGTTTGCGCGCGCCATGGCCGGCGCATAGGCAAGGGAACGGAGCGCGCCTTCTTGCTACGCAACCGCTCGAGTCTGCCATCCGATTATGAGGCCGCCTCGCCGAACTGCGTCAGCGTCGAGAGCACGCCCCAGCGTGCGACCACATGCTGCACGTCTGACCGCCCGCGGCATGTCGCAGGTCAACGCCCGATCTTGATGATGCGCCCGTCTTCGCTCGTGACGTAGACGTTCTTCGAGTCGGCCGCACGGGCCTCCACCATGCATGCACCCGCTGCGATCGCCGCCGCCACTGCTTCATCCGGCCCCCGGCGCGTGCCCCTCGCAGTCGCGCACGCACGCGGAGAACGCCGCGCAGACCTTGTCGGTGTTGCACATGTGGAACGCGTCGACGCAACTCTGGCTCGTGCTGCTCAGCATGCACGACGAGCACTCGGCGGATGAACCGAAGAGGTTGTGCGTGCCGCACGCGCCGTTGGTCCCGCACGTGGTTCCGCACGAGTAGAGGATGAGCGAGCTCGCGGAGACGCCACCGGGAAACCGCGCGCGGCAATCCGTCAGGCACGCGTCGCCGCCGCCAGCGTCTTGTCCGACGACAGCGGGAGCGGGAGCGTCTCCGGCATCGATCGCATCGGAAGGCGTCGCGCTCGCATCCGCGCCACCCGCATCGGCGCGTGGCGTCGTGCCGTCAACAGCCGTGCCCTTCTTCGCGCCTTCGTCCGCGATCGCCCCGGAGCAGGCAGAGACAAGCAGGCCAGTGAACACCACAAGAACGAGCATGGTTCGCATGAGCCGCCCCCGAGCAGGAGGCATGCCGCGCACGATCCAGCGGAATTTCCGCGTCTGGCGCGCTCCGGTTACCAGCGCAGCGGCGCTCTGGTTACCACGCGGTTACCAGCTCCCGAATCGAGCCCGCGCGGTGGACGCAAAGGTGCGCCCGATGGTGGCGTGATGTGTGCTGGGTTGGTCGTCTTTCGACGATCCTGTCCGATTTCCCGTCCGAAATTGCCTCCTTTTTTCAGGGCAGGGCACTTTTAAGTAACCGGGGCGGGGCCGACCCGCACTGAGTCAACACATGGACCGCCCGACACTCAGCGATGGCTTCCCCGTGCTCGTTGCGGACATTCCGCAGGCGGCGGAGCTCGACTTCCTGGATGGCGTGGCTCTCTCTCGGGGCATCGCGTTTCTTCCGCTCATGTTCGCGCCGCGCACGAAGGCCGAGCACGTGCTGGAGGTCTACACTCCCGGCGCACGTGAGCCGAGGCGCTTCTTCGCCATGCCCGCGGGTGAGGCCAAGAAGGAGGGCTTCCCGCTCACGCTCCGCCACTACGCTGGCTCCACCGGCGACTCACAGCCGAAGGCGGAGTCCAGGGGACGTGAGAGCCTCGTCGGCACGGCGCTCGCGGGAGGCAAGCTCCGCCTGGAGAGCTTGCTCGGAGCGGGCGCGGTGGGCGCCGTCTACCGAGCGACGCATCGCGAGCTGCAGAAGACGGTGGCCGTGAAGGTGCTGCTTTCCGGTGCGAGCGCGAGCAAGGAGTTTTGCCAGCGGTTCGAGGCGGAAGCGCAGGCGGCGAGCCGTCTGGACCACGCAAACCTCACCCGCGTCCTGGACTTTGGTCAGGAGCCCGACGGCCTTCTCTACCTCTCCATGGAGTACCTGGACGGCTTCTCGTTGGAGGAGGTGCTCGGCCTGGAAGGCCAGCTGCTCCCGGCGCGCGCCGTTTCGCTCATGGAGCAGGTGTGCGCCGGCCTGTGGCATGCGCACGCGCGCAGCATCATCCATCGAGACATCAAGCCCGCCAACATCGTGCTGGTCCACGCCCACGATGACGACGGCGAGCCCATGGAGCTCGTGAAGGTGTGCGACTTCGGAATCGCCGCGCAGACCGCGAAGAGCGGCGACCGGGACGTATCGGGAACGCCAGAGTACATGGCTCCCGAGGCGCTGATGGGTGAGCAGGCGGACGGCCGCGCGGACCTCTATGCGTGCGGCGTGATGCTGTTCGAGCTCGTCACGGGGAGGCTCCCGTTCGAGCGAGAAAGCGTGCGCGAGCTCGCGATCGCGCACATCAACGAGGCACCTCCGCGGCCAAGCCAGTTCGTCCGCGGCGTGGAGCCCGCCCTCGAGGCGATCATCCTGAAGGCGCTCGCGAAGTCTCCTGGCGATCGCTTCGCGTCCGTGCGCGAGCTGCGCAATGCACTGAAGGAGCTCGGCGCAACGAGCACGTCCGATGCGCCTCAGTCACGCCCAGCGCTGTCCGGCGAGCGTCCAAAGGCGGCGCCCACGAGCGGCCGCGCCGACTGGCTGGAGGACCCGAGCGAGACCTACGGCAACTTCCTCATGTCCGCTGCGTCACCGCAGGGCGGCGCTTATCACGAGGCGGAGCTGCTCGCGGCGGAGGTGGCCAAGGCGCCGATGGAATTCCTGAACGCCCTTGCTACGCACAGGGCGACGCCCACGTTCGCGGACGAGGTCGATCGCCTGGAGATGGCGGTCGCCGCGCTGGCGAAGCGTGGTGATGCGACGTCGCTCGGCTGCGTGGTCCGGGTGTTCTCGGCCATCTACGCGGAGGAGGTCCGTCGCATTGGCGCCGCCGCGACGGCGATGGGCCCTGGCGCGCGTGCGTTCGCGCTCCTCCAGTCCCTGGGCTCCCCCACGAACCTGAAGCCCCTGGCGGAGCGGCTACTCTCCGAGCCGGAGCCCGGAGAGGACGTGGGAAAGCTGCTCGCATGGGCCTCGGGCGTCGGCGCGCGTGCGCTCTACGCAGCCCGCCTGACGCAACACCGCGTGAACCACCTGTCGGCTGCGGCGCGCGAGAGGTTCGTGAGCTTGATGCGAAGGATTGGAGGTCCCGCCGCGCCAGTGCTTCGAGAAGGGCTGAGCCAGCTCTTGCCGGCTGGAGAGAGAGACGTGTCGGATCCGCAGCTTGCATGCGACCTGCTTCGCGCGCTTCCGCACGCCGCCGATCCCACCACGGCCGACCTTGCGCTTCGTTACGCCCGCGATGCTTCGACGGAGGTCGCTGCTGCCGCGCTCGAGACACTCGCGTTCAGCGCCCCCGACAAGGCGCGACCTTTGCTCGCCGACGCGCTCTCCTCCGACGACGTGCGCCTGAAGGTGAGCGCCCTGCGCTCGCTCCGCGTGACGGCGGGCATCGACGAGGCCACGGTCCGGATCCTTGGGGCGCTGGTGGACGGCACGGACGCCGCACCAGAGGAGGTGCGGATCGCGGCGGCGGAGGCCCTTGCCTCCCCCACCTCGGCCGCGCGTGCGACCGCCACCCGTATTCTCCTGGGCGCGCTCGCGCGTGGGTCGACGGTGATGGCGCTGGTGCGCGGCGCGCGTCCCAGCGATGAGCTCGTGCTGGCCTCCGCGCAGACCGCGCTGGCGCTCTCACCGGGCGACGCCACGGACATCGTGAGGATGCGGGCGCAGAAGAGCCCCGATCCTCTCAGAAGCAAGCTGCTGTCCCTGGTGGCGAAGTAGCGGACGGCCCGCGCGTGGCCTCACGGCTCGAACGACGAGCTCCAGCGAAGCGAGGTCGGCCTCCAGGTTCATGCTATTCTGGCGGGGTGCGAGGGAAAACCACCATGATGTCGAGACTCGTTCTTGGTTCGCTTGTCTTCGTCGTCACCGGCGCCGCCCTCCAGGGCTGCTCGAGCTCTTCGAGCTCGGGAACGCCTTCCGCCACGGATGCGAGCAACTCGGGTGTCGACTCGGTCGGGACACTCAACTGACGGGTCGTGAAGCAGCGCGCGAGTCGGCGGACCATCGCCGAGATGTCATTTCTCTGTCGTGGCCTTCTCGACGACCTTGCGGTGGGAGGCGGATTGAAGGCGCGTGCTCATCGCGAGGCGCTCGATCTCGTCGACGCGTTCGTGGGCGGGGCGGCTCCGAAGCCCGAGGCGATCGAGGCTGCTCGCGCGGCGATGGCCAGGATAGCGGGCCGCCTCGGCGTGGGTGGCCCGCCGTTCTTCATGGCGCTCTCGCTCGTGCCGATCGAGCTCGTCTTCCGGATGATGGAGTCCGGCGACGATCTGTCGAAGCATGTGCGGTCGAATGCCGTTGGCGCGATCGTCGGACCCGCGGACGGCGCGGCTCCGCGTGTCGAGGAGCTATACGCGAAGGCGAAGGCGCTCGCGACGAACGTCGACGACAGCCCACTGCCGACGCCGGCGCACGAGGTCACGGTCGACGCTGGTGCGGGTGCGCTGGATCTCCCTGCGATCGCGATCGCCTATCTCGAAGCGCAGAAGGCCGCGCGTAGCGGGAAGCACGCGGACGCGAAGGCGACGCGCGCGCTGCTCGTGTCCCGCGGCGTCAAGGCCAGCGCCTCGGTGCTCGCGTTCGAGACTGCGTATGGTGGGCTGGAGCTGTTCGAGTCGGATCCAGACGCGCCGGCGCTCATGGCTGGCCCGTATGCCTTCTTCTCGTCGTCACCGCGATACACCGGCAACACGCCGAAGCTCGTGCCGGTCGCCTTTGCGTGGAACGACGTCTACTACGCGCTCGATGCGCGGGGTCGAGGCTTCACGAACGCGGCGATGGTCGAGGGCAATTTCCGACCCTCCGCGCCGAACGGGCGCGGACTGCTGACGCAGGCGATCCTCTGGCGCGCACTGGAGACGCACCCGCGTTACTTCACCCAGCACGAAGGGCACGTCGGCGCGGCGATCGCGAAGGAGCGCGGGCTCTGGCCGCTCGAGGACGCGACGGGGGAGACCGAACGCTGGTGGTGCGACGCTGACGGCATGCGCCTCTGCGTCGAGATCGATCGCGGGAACGGAAACGCTGGCCCGATGACGTACGCGACCGGCGTGGAGCAGTAGCGCACATGCCGCTGGTAGCAAAGTCAGGCGCTCCCCGCGGAGTCGGGCGGAATGCCGACTGTCCCGCACGCCTTCGACGGCACCTGATCTTTCTCGCTCACCCACACGTGCTGAGTGTGTCCAGCACGTGTGGCTCGCGGCGGCAGCTCACTGCTTGATGCCGTCGTCCTGGAGGCCCGTGTACGCGTTCGGCGGCACGAGCCCCAGCCACGGGTCCGAGGCCGGCGTGCTGAAGAGTGTATCATACACGTGCTTGTTGAGCGTCGGCAGGTCCAGCGGCTGCTCGGCGAGCCAGCGGTGGATGTTCGCGTGAATGCCGAGCTCGTTCTTGGCGGTGTCCTCCGCCATCGACGTCTCGAACGCGTTGTACATGCTCTCGAGCTCCGGCGCGGAGAGCGGGCGGCCCGGCGATTCTGCGTCGCTCCAGTTGCGCGGGTGCTTCTCGCGGATGAGCGACCTGCTCTGCTCGTCCAGGCGCGCCTCGTTCCGGTGCTGCGGCGAAAGGACACCCCAGGGCACCGTGTCCACGGGCGGCGCGCCTCGCATGAACCCCTTGAGCGGACGCATCTCCACTGCAGACTTCGACGGCGCGATGTTCATGGCCAGCAGCGCGGGCGGCGGCGGACCGGCAGCACCGGGCGCGCCCATCGGACCGGGGATCGGGATGGGCGACGGCAGCGCGGGCATCCCCGCCCGCACGACCTCCGCGCGAAACCGCGTCGCGGCCTCCTCGTTTGCGTGGGTGTGGAACGCGCGCAGCAGCGCCTGACGCGCCTCACCCTTCGTGCCGCGTGTGGAGATCGCGAGCGCCTCGGCGCGCGTGAGCGCCTCCTTCCACGCCTGCGGACCGTAGAGCCCGGGCAGCGCGTCGACGGGGCGACCGTCCTCATCGAGTACGTAGTGGATGCTGTTGCCCGTGATCGTGCGCGTGATCTTGCGGCCGTCGCGATAGTCGATCGTGATGGTGGGCGCCGGTCGCTCGCTCTGCCAGAGCAGCACGTAGTGCGCGCGAAGGTAGTCGGACACGTCCTTGTTCGCGTAGAGCGTGGTGCGGAAGAAGCGGCTGTTCGCGCACGACAGATCTTCGTCCAGGTTGCCGAGCAGCTGTAGCGCGAGGATCGGCTTGCCGCTCGCCTTGGCCGCGGACTCCGCGTCGATCAGGTTCGTGTACCAGTAGAGACGCGAGACGTGCGCATCGCGCTGCTTCGCCACGGCATCGATCACGGGACGGAGCGAAGCCCGCTGTGCTTCGTCACTCGTCGCGTCGTAGGCCGCAAGCACGGCGGCGAGACCGGCTTCGTGCTGTCCGCGAAGCGTAGCGATGGCCCCGACGTCACCGGCCGCGGCGCGCTTCACGAGCGAATCGGGGGCCGCGGGGGCTGCGTTCTGGACCGGACCGGCCGCGCCGGAGCCGGTGCCCCCACATGCAGCCGCGGCCAAGAGACTGGAGAGTAGACACAGCGTGACGCAGGAACGGCGCAGGAATCGCGCGGAGGAGCGGGCGGACACGCTGGGCATCTGCGTTGGACGGCCGTGAGGGGGGAAAGTTTTGATCGAGTCTTGTTCCTTTTTTCTTGGGAGGACCTGTGGCGGCTGAGCGTATGCTTGCGGCGCGAAACGCGGGGGAACGTGCCTCGCCGCGAAGGAGATCCCTCATGGACAAGGTTCTGTTCGGCGCAGTGCTCGTGTCGTGTGCAGCGGCTGTCGCGTGCGGAGGTGGCAACGAAGCGCCCCCACCCAAGACGCAGTCCAATCCCGTCGCCACGGTGCCGCCCCCGGCGAAGCCGGATGACCCGCAGGCGCCTTCGGTCCACTACGTCACTGGCGACAAGCTCGTGGGGCTGGTCTTCGACAGGTCCGACGGCAAGATCAAGGTCCGCGTGGACGGCACCACGGACATCATCGAGCTCACGCCGGAGGAGGACCGTCACGGCGGCGAGCTACGCGGCCACTACCTCACCACGCCGGAGGACAAACACATGATGTACCTCCACACCGGCGGCAGCCTCACCTACTACAAGGGTCGCGACGAGTTTCACCTCCAGCGCGATCACTCGACCGATCCGCTCCCCGCGGCGACGCTCGCCGGTGCCCCGTTGAAGAAGAAGCTGCCGTACCAGATCCTGGACGAGCAGCTCGACGCCATCAGCGTGCGGAAGAAGTTCTCCACATTCACGGCGCTCGACGCATCGAACCTGGCGAAGGTGTCGGCGGCGTTCGATCAGGTCGACGCGAGCATGGTCGTCCACTACGTGCTGCGCGATCCGAACGGCTGGCTCCCGCACAACGCGTTCACGCCGCAGGGCGTGAGCGGCACGTCCTTCGGTGGCGGCGCGTGGCAGACCGACGAGATGTGGGATCGCAACAAGAAGGGCCTCGCGAAGTTCGGCGGCTCGGTGAAGGGCTACTCGGAGTACGAGAGCGTCGGCAACCACCTCTTCGTGCAGACCATGAAGGGCTATCCGGCGCCGCTCGCGAACGGCACGCCGGGAATCGTCTGGGAGATGGACAGCACCACCGCCGTGTTCATCGCGTTCGACGGCGCGCGCTACACCGTGGACGTTGGCAACAGCGCCGTGGAGAAGGGCGCCCCGCTGGAGGTGGGCGCGGGCGCTCCTGCATCGTGGCCCGCACCACTGCAGCACTCGCTCATGGGCATCCCGGAGATCACGGCGCTCGCGAAGGCCGGCGCTCTCCCGCAGAAGACCGGCGACGATCTCCTGCTCGTCGACGACGAGTGGAACAAGTGCGCGCAGAAGACCTGGGCCACGGCCAAGCCCGACATCGACAAGCTCCGCGCCACCGACATGAACTGGTCAACCCGCGAAGGCCGCGGCCAGCAGCTCCACGAGAAGTGGGTCGAGACCGTACGCACCAAGTGCAAGCCCACCACCGAGAAGCTCGAAAAAGCAGTGCTCGCCGTCATCGAAGCCCGGGACAAAGAGCGCCTCGCCCTCTTCGAAAAAGCCAAGACCAAGTTCGGCAAGTAGCCGCCGTGAAACAAGCCGAGCGAGGAGAGAACGGCGTCAGCTCGATGCGCGCCGGTGCCTTCGCACGCGCACGATGGCCCACGCCACCGCGCCCACGAGCGTGCACAGCGCCACGGCGAGCCCGGGCAGCGCAAGCACCAGGTACGCGTAGGTGCACGGCGCGTAATCCGCGCAGGCGTAGCGCAGCGCCGCGTGTCGCGAGCCGGGGATGAGCCCGAGGATCAGCGTGCTCGCCAACCCGGCGACCAGGAAGCTCACGACGAGCGACACGATCAGCGAGGGCACGCTGCGGCTCGCATCTCGCTGCGCTTCCTTGTCAGGCGTGCTCATCGGGTCATCACGCCGAGCGCGGTGGCGGTGTCGAGGGGCGCGCGGCGAGCTCTGCTCGCAGCTTGAGGACTGCATCGCCGATGGTGGCGCGGGCCTCCTCGCGGATGCGGGGGATGTCCGCGAGGGTGAGACCTTCGGTGGAGATCGGATCGAGGACCCGCGCGCGCGCGTGGGCTTCGCCGAGCCACGCCGAGCCCTTGGGCATGCAGTCCTTCGTGCCGGAGAGCGCCACGGGCAGGATCGGGACCTTCGCCTCGATCGCCATCTGGAATGCGCCGTCCTTGAACGGCAGCAGCGTGCCGTCCTTGCTGCGCGTGCCCTCCGGGAAGATCATCACGCTCATCCCATTCTTCAGCGTGTATCGGCACTCGTCGAACATGTTCGCCACGCTGTCACGTTGACCGCGACGCAGCGGGATGTCGCCACCCATCGTGAGGATCCACCCGACGATCGGCGGCTTGAACAGCGACTCCTTCGCGATCCAGCGCATGTCCCACGGCAGGTGCGAGAGCAGGAACGGATCCGCCTGGGACTCGTGGTTGGCGATCACCACGTACGGCTTGCGAGCGATGTCGGGTGGCGGCACTCCATCGGTCGAGAACTTCCAGAGCGGCGTCATGTTCGACGTCACGCGACCGAGCCTCCGCACCCACTGCCCAGGCACGCGATGGGTCGGGTCGTGCGCATAGAGGGAGCTCGTCACCTTCATCACCGGAACCCAGGCGAGACACGTGAGCCCGAACTCCAGGTACGTGTAGGTTCCAAGTAACGCGTGACGCATGGGGCTCTGTTGCACGGCCCTGTCACCATGCCCTGAGGCGTCCCTTCGGGTCTCGTCACAAGATCGTCAGCGCCTCACTTGGGTTGGGGCGACGACGAGCCGGAGGGGCCGGCCGTCGCCGGCGTGGAAGCCAGGAAGTCCGTCAGCTCGGCCCACTGCTCGTCGGACAGGTGCGTGCGCGTCTTGTGACGCTTCCATGCGTCCTCGAGCGTCGCGCGCGTTCGCGTTCCGGGCTCCACGCGGCGATGACAATTGCCGCACTTCGCGCGCCACTCCTCTGCGATCTGCGGCTCCGTCACGGTCGGCGACGACGCTCCGCCCGACGTGCCTCCGCATGCGACGAGCATCACCGCGCCCAGCGCGAATAGCGTCGTGGCGACGGACAGCGGCAACACCTTCATGCTCACAGGCGGGTTCATAGGCTGAGCCCCACGATGGTGCGCGCGTAGACGCGACCGAAGCCCTCTCCGGCGTCGAGCGTGTGGTGCGGATCAGACATGCGCGCGTAGACGCCAGTCGACCACCAGAGCTTGCCGAAGTTGAACATCATGACCGGGCCTGCGTAGTGATGCGGGCCCTGGTCGAAGGTGCGTCCGCCGTCTTCCTCGCGATCGGGGAACTCCGTCTTGTTCCAGTACTCGATGCCGGGATGGAAGATCGGGTTCACCTGGTAGCTCACGCCCGCGGACGGAGAGATCTCCCACGCGCTTGGGCCCTGGTACGCCAGGATGCGCGACCCCACCAGGTTTGCCATGAGGTGGAAGTCGCCGAGCTGCTTGCTCAGGATCAACTTGGTCTCGAGCTCGATGTTGTCGGACAGCTCGGACACCTCTCCGTAGACGGCAATGTCGACCGGGAGCACGTCTTGATCGGCGAAGCGATAGCGGAGGCGCTGGCGGATACCCGTGTCGCCGAGCGCAGGCACGTTCGTGTACTCACCGCCCACGCCGGGCGAGAACGCGATGTAGAGCCCGATCTCCAGACGGTTCGTGATGCCGTACTCGAACTCCGTCTGGAAGGCCGGCGGCAGCACCCATGCCTTCTGGCCATCAGCGGTGGTCGCGCGCACGGGGCTCACGTCGGTGTACTGCTCGAGCTCGAGCTCACCCTTCGCGAGCGTCTGGTACGGATACGTGAAGGGCAGCTCCTTCGGTGTCGCGCTCGCCGTCCCCCCGGCGAGAATGACAGCGGCGAGCACGCAGCTGCTGGTGAGAAATGTTCGAAGGTTCATCTGGGGACTGGACGTGCTCGGGCAAACGCCGCGAGCTCCTGCATTGGTTATGATGCAATTGAATATGATTTTCAATAGCGACAGCTATGAATTCACGGAATTGCGCCGGTCACCATGAAATTGCTATTGTTTTTCGCCGACCTTGCGAGCCGGCTGAGCCCATGGTTTCGTGATCGGATGCAGGCGCGGTGGTTCGCAGCAGGTCTCGGGGCAGCGGCGGTCTTCGCGTTGCCGTTGCCGGCGTCGGCGTTCGGTGGCTCGCCGGGATCGACCAGCGTCGACGACGCGGGTGCCGTGAACGTGGACGCGCTCCTCGCGCAGCTGACTCGCGATGTGGAGAGCCTGTCGGTCGCCGACTGCGCGCTGTCGTGCAAGGCGCTCGCGTCGATGGAGCGTGCGCGCGATCGCATCTGCGAGCTGTCACCCGGCGCGCGGTGCGACGAGGCGCGTACAAAGGTCGCGTCCGCGCGCGACAGGGTCTCGGCGGCGTGCCCCACGTGCACGACACACGAGCGCCCGGAGCCCGCGCCCCCCAACGATGCGAAGGCTTCTGCGCCTCCGCCGGCACACGCCGCCGACGGTGCGGAGGTGCGGTCCGAGCACGAGCGCGGTGGTTGCGCGAGCTGCCGTGTGACAGGCGAGCGCGGCGCACGAGGTGGCGCTCTCGGCGATGCTGGCCTCGTGATGCTGGCCGCGTTCGCGCTACGACGGATCGCCCGGCGCCGTCGGGCCCGCTAGCCCGCTAGCCCGCTAGCCCGCTAAAAGGCTCGGCGAGCGCCGTCGATGCGGCGGGTGTCCACGAACAGTACCCAGGCGCTCTGGTCGGAGTCGACGTCATCCGGCGTGCGCGGATGCGAGGCGTCGCGCGCGAAGCAACGCAAGGTCACACGTGGGCCCGGCGCGCCGACATCGCGGCGAACGACCACGCGGAACGCGCCCGCGGTCTCGAGGCGGGACGCCAGCGTGAGGGCCGCCTTCACGGCGTGCAGGAAGGTCGCGTCCGCATCGTCGACATCGTCGATGTAGCCAGCCATGTCGAGCGCGGAGAACGCCGAGAACTGAGGACTGACACTCTCGACGAGCGCGGTGAGCCGCGGCGATAGTACGAGCCCACCGAGCGCGCGATCCCACTCGCCGCCTTTCGACTTCCAACATTCTTCCAGCGCTCGGCTCTTGAGGATGCGCATCCCTGTCAGTCTAGCCCACTCTGGGCGCGCAGATCTGCTAGTCTCGGGAGTTCGCGATCGATGACCAAAGATCCCCGCGCAGAGCCTGATTCAACCGACGAACCGGACGCACAGGAGCAGGCGAAGGCAGAGCCCCGCAGCACGCTGGTCCCTTCGTTCGACGTGGCGACCTTCGCCCGCGCAGTAGACGTCGGGCAGCCGCGCGCGCCGAACATCACCATCACGAACGAGATGGAACTAGAGGAAGCGCGCAAGCAATCGATGCAGAGCTCGCCGCCGCCGGCAAGAGGGCGCGCGCACTCGGAGGCGGAGCTGGAGCTGTCGACAGCGGACGTCGCGATCGACGACCTCTCCCTCTCCACTCCGGGCGAGCTGAAGCCGAAGCCCATCGCGACGCCAGGCGAGATGCCCGCCGCGGACCCGGAAGGCGTGCTCGGAGATCTGTCGCGGGTCCCGAAGCTGCTCGTTCCTCCGGACGCCGTGCCTGGCCTGGGCCTGGATCACCACGCAGGCTTCATGCTGGCGCTGGTGGACTCGGTGCTCTCCTACGACACCATCCTGGACGTGTGCGGCATGCCAAGAAAAGACGCCCTCGCAGTCCTCGCAAAGCTAGTCACCCGAAAAATCGTTGGCCCGTAGCGTGGCACTCGTGGCGCAAGGCCTCCGCTCACTCGTGGCGCAAGGCCACGATCGGATCTAGCTTCGACGCTCTCCTCGCAGGGAAGAAGCCGAATACGACGCCCGTGAGCGCGCTCACGCCTACTGCGATGGAGAGGGCGACGGGGTCCAATTTCATGGGCCATTCGAGCGCGCTCGAGAGGGCTGCGATCGCGGCGATGCCTGCGCTCATGCCGAGCACGCCTCCGAGCAGCGACAGCACGACGGCCTCGACCAGGAACTGCGTGCGGATATCTCCTTCGCGCGCGCCGATGGCCATGCGGATTCCGATCTCTCGCGTGCGCTCCGTCACGCTCACCAGCATGATGTTCATGATGCCAATGCCGCCGACGACCAGGCTCACCGCGGCGATGCACACGAGGAGCATTGTGAGCAGGTCGTAGATCTTTCCCTGCATCTCCTGGAACTCCTTCTGCGTGCGGATCCAGAAGTCCGGCTCGCGCCCTTCCTCGATGTGGTGGCGCTGCCTCAAGATTGAGTCGATCTGCTTCACCGCGCGGTCCGTGGTGTCCGTGCTGGTCGCGGAGACCAGCATGCTCGCCACGTAGCCCGGCCCCGTCTTCACGATGCGCGTGCGTGTGGTGGAGAGCGGGAAGAGCACCATGTCGTCCTGATCGCCGCCGAACGGTGCTTCGCCCTTCTTCTCGAGCACGCCCAGCACGCGGTACGTGTAGCGACCGCTGCGGATCGTGCGGCCGATTGGGTCCTCGTCGCCGAACAGGTTCTTCGCGACGGACACGCCGAGCACGCAGACCTTGGCCTTCGCGGCCTCGTCGCGCTCCGTCCACGGCGAGCCGCGCGTGACCTTCCAGTTTCTCACCGTGAAGAAGGACAGGTTGGAGCCGATGAGCTGCGTCGACCAGTTCTTGTCGCCCACCACGACCTGACCACGCGCGCGGAGCATGGGCGCGACCGCCGTCACGCTGAGGGACTCGCGCGCGATGGCCTTCGCGTCATCCTCGGTGAGCCGCGCGCCTGCGCCGAGAGCGGACCGCGCGCCCGTGGCCTGCGACTGCTGCGGCGCGACCATGATCACGTTGGAGCCCATGCTCTCGATCTGTGACGACACGGACGAACGCGCGCCGGAGCCGAGCGCCGTGACCGTCACGACCGCCGCCACGCCGATCAAGATGCCGAGCACCGTGAGCGACGACCGCAGCGGATTGCGCGCGATGGCTGAAAACGCCTGAAAAATGCCGCGCAGGAAGGCGCTCATTCCACCCTCAGCGCTTCGATGGGATCGAGCTTCGCGGCATGACGCGCGGGGAGATATCCGAACACCACGCCGATGGTGATGCTGGTGATCACCGCGATGGCGACCGACTCCGGAGTGGGGATCATGTTCCAGCCAAGGGCGAAGCCCAGACCCATGACCGCGCCACCACCAAGGATGATCCCCAGCATGCCGCCGAGCAAGGACAGCATCACCGCCTCCACCAGGAACTGCACCAGGATGTCGCTCTCGCGCGCGCCGATGGACATGCGAATGCCGATCTCGCGCGTGCGCTCCGCCACGCTGACGAGCATGATGTTCATCACGCCGATGCCGCCGACCAGCAGGCTCACGGCGGCCACTGCCAGGAGCAGCGCGCTCAGGATGGCGCTGATCGCCTTCTGGGCGGCCTGGAACTCTGCCTGTGAGTTGACGCGGAAGTCCGGGTCCTTGCCCTCCGCGATGTGATGACGCTGCCGCAGGATCGAATCCACCTGCTCCTGCGCCCGCTCCGACACGTTGTCCGAGCGCGCGCTCGCAAGGATCATGTCCACGCGCCCTGGCGACGTATGCATGATGCGCGCGCGGAAACTGCCAATGGGCATGAGCACGCGATCGTCCTGATCATCACCGAACGGGGAGCTGCCCTTGGCCTCGAGCAGACCGATGATGCGGTATGGCGCTCCGCCCAGGCGAATGGTGCGGCCGATCGGATCGATCGGACCGAACAGCTTCTCGCGCACGGTCGCGCCAAGGATGCAGACCTTGTTCTTGAGGAGCTCGTCGGACTCCGTCCACTGATCGCCCTTCTCCACGCGGAACTTGCGGATGGGGAAATACTGCAGGTTCGTGCCGATCACGGTGGTGGAGACGTTGCGATCGCCGTTGACGATCTGAACCTGCGTGGACAGAAACGGCGCGGCCCGGTCGATGCTGACGGCCTCGCGCACGATCGCCCTCGCGTCCGCTTCGGTGAGGCGCCCGGTGCCCTTGCTCTTCGCACCGGAGCTCTGTACCGGCTGCGGGTTGATGAAGATCGCGTTCGCGGCGAATCCTTCGATCGAGCTGCCGACCTCCTTGGATGCGCCGCCCGCGAGCGCGGTGACGATCACGACAGCAGCCACCCCGATGAGGATGCCAAGAACGGTGAGCGCCGAGCGCGTCTTGTTCCGCGCGATCGCGGACAGCGCCAGGGCAAGCGCGTTCCAGAGCATCCGCACCATCGCTCAGTGCTCCGCGACGGCAGCACGACCAGCGCGCGGCGCGAAGAGCGAGAGCAACAGGAAGCGGAGCAGGCTCACCGCGACCACGAAGGAGCAGAGCGCGACCACCACGAGCCCGGCGGATGAGGCGCCATGCCCGAGCCGCTCCGCGACCACGTCTGGCATCTTCAAGGCGAGCGCGAGCGCGACGAACACGCCATTGAACAGCGTGTAGTAGAGCGCGACGCGTGCGCGCTGATCTTGCGAGAGCGGACGCCCGAGCTTTCGCTTCGCGTAGCGCGCCGCCACGAACGATTCGAGGAGAACGCCGAACGCCACCGTGACCGCAGGCACCGACGCGTCCAGGATGAGTTTGTTGTACAGGACTCCGAGCAGCGAGCCCGCGGAGCCCGCCGCCCACATCGCGGCGAAGACGGAGAACGGCACCGGGGCCTTCGCGGCCGCGCGCGCGATGCCCTCGTGATCCTCGGTCTCGTCCGCGGCGCCCTTCGCCTCGCGCGGAAGCTTTGCGAGCTGCGCGGCGGCGTCGAGCGGGGTCTCGTTCCGTACGTCGGTGACCATGCGGCCGTCGCGGAACGTGCACACGCGCGACGCGCACGCGGCGATGTCGTGCTCGTGGGTGACCAGCGCGATGGTGATGCCGCGATCGCGGTTCAGGCGCTGGAGCAGCGCGAGCACCTCCAGGCTGGTGCGCGTGTCCAGATTTCCCGTGGGCTCGTCTGCGAGAAGGAGCGGCGGATCGGTGACCAGCGCGCGCGCGATCGCCACGCGCTGCTGCTGCCCGCCCGAGAGTTGATTGGGTGTATGATGCACGCGATCCGCGAGCCCGACGGACGCCAGCGCCTCGAGCGCGCGCTTGCGACGCTGCTTGCGCGGCACGCCACGGTAGGACAGCGGCAGCTCCACGTTCTCGAGCGCGGTGGTGCGCGGCAGCAGGTTGAAGCCCTGGAAGACGAAGCCGATGAGCCGGTTGCGTACCAGCGCGCGGCCGTCGTTCGTGCGATCGCCCACGTCGAACCCGGCAAGCCCGTAGGTGCCGCGCGTCGGGCGGTCCAGACACCCGAGGATGTTCATCAGCGTGGACTTGCCAGAGCCGCTGGTCCCGACGATGGCGACGAACTCGCCTTCCTGGATGATGAGATCGAGCTCGCGCAGCGCATGCACCACACCCGCCGCGGACACGTAGTCCTTCGCGACGTTCCGGAGAGTGAGTAGCGCACCCTGCTCCCGCTCCTCGAGTGACGCGTCGTCGCCCCCGCCTGCGTCGCTCGTGGCCGCTGCCATCAGAAGGCCTTCCCCTTCTTGTTCTTCTTGTCGTCGTCGGTCTCGTCGACGATGACCTTCTCACCGTCCTTGAGGCCGCCCAACACCACCGTGAAGATGCCGTCGGTGATGCCGACGTCGATCAGGCGCTCCTCTTCCTTCTCTTCGCCTGGCTTGTCGTTCGAGAGGAAGTAGATGCGGCCCTTCCCCTTGTCGAGCGGCGCAGCGGGCGGCTGCAGGACCGGCTTGCCATCGGAGCCGAGCGGCGGGCTGGGCCTGTAGCGAAGCGCGGAGTTCGGAATGCGGATGATGTCCTTCGCCTGGCGCGTGGTGATCGTGACGGTGGCGGTCATGCCCGGGCGAAGCTTCTCGTCGGGGTTCTGCACCTCGACCACTGCGGAGTACGTGACGACGCCAGACACGGTATTCGGGCTGAAGCGCACCTGGCTCACGCGGCCCGTGAAGGTCTCGCCGGGAAACGCGTCGACGGCGGCGTCTGCGTCCATGCCTTCCTTCAGCTTGCCCACGTCGGCCTCGTCCACGTCCGCCATGACCTTCATCTTGTGGAGGTCCTGCGCGATCACGAAGAGCACCGGCGCCTGAAAGCTGGCAACGACGGTCGCGCCCGGATCGATCGTGCGCGAGATGACGATGCCATTCACCGGCGAGTAGATCTTGGTGTAGCCGACGTTCGTCTGCGACTGCGTGAGCTGCGCGATGATCGCCTGGATCTGCGCGTCCGCCGCGACGACGTTCGCATGCGCAACGTCCAGGTTGCCCTTCGACTGATCCACATCACCCTTCGACGCGAGGTTCTGCGCGTACAGCTTGGTGAGGCGCTCGAACTGGATCCGCGACGTGTCCTCCGTTGCCTTCGCGCTCTCGAGCTGCGCGCGCTGCGCGAGGAGCTGCGCCTGCGTCTGGCTGACCTGCGCGCCATAGACGGTGGGGTCGATCTCGGCGAGCACGTCCCCCTTCTTCACTACAGAGTTGAAGTCGACGGGCACGCGCGTCACGCGCCCATTCACTTGCGCGCCGACGTTCACTTGCAAGAGCGGCTGCACGGCGCCCGTGGCCTGCACGCGCTCGGCCACGACGCCATTGGTCACCGCCTGCGTGACGAAGCGCGCCGCGGGCGGCGGCCGATGCTTCGCGCGATAGAGCAGCCCCCCACCGACGACCGCGACCACCCCCAGGATCAAGAGCCCACGACGCAACCACTTGCGCCCGCCCTCTTCGGCGGCCAGCGCTCTCTTCAGGTCATCGGCGGCTGTGCTTTGGGTCATCTGTGGTTGCGGAGTTTTCTAGCGCAAAACACGCATAGTTCACACCCCGCCGCTTGGATGCCGTCGCAAGCTGCGCCGTTGCCGGGATATTCCCGTCAGCGACAGGGCTCGACCACCGAGACCACCGCCACATCGCACGTATCCTGCTCGCCTCCGATCGCGAAATCTCCCGCAACGCCGCACCCTGGGACCGCGACGCGATAGCCGCTCGACACGGAGCAGGTGCCTGCTGCGCATTCGCAGATCTTCGGGTCCGTGTGAGACAACTCCTTCGTGGCTTGCGCGTCGCAGTCGTAGTCGAAGCTCCCGTCACCGCGCTCCACGGTGAAGAAGGACGCCTGCCCTGGGTGGGCCAGCGCGCTGAGATCGTAGCAGTCGAGAGAGTTCGTCACGTGACCCACCGGGGGCGCGCAGCCAAGCACCGCGCTCGTCGGATCGCCGAAGCCGTCGCCATCCGCATCCATGTAGTATGCACGCAATGTACAGCCATCGCTGCGTGTGCCGCCACCAGCGCCGGCATCATCGCTGGGCGCCGCGGCATCGTGACCAGGCCACGGGCCTGCATCGTCCGGGAGAGGGAACGAAGGCGGCCCCGAGTCCGTGTCTCCAGGGTCGGGCCACACGGCGCCATCCACGTCACCGCCGTAGCCAGAGCCCCCGGAGCCGCCCGAGCTCCCCGAGCCGAAGCCGGTGCCGTCCTCGTACGGCGAGGGCCCCCCGCTTGTTGTCAGACCGTCGCGAAAGCAGCCGGCGACCACGAGCATCGGAAGCATCAGCACGGCATTTCGAATCCGCATAGCCCTGAGTGGCCGGAGCCAGCGCCGATGGGTCGACAATCGACGCGGGCGCTGCTCAGAAAATCGTGCCGCCCGTGATGAAGCCCTTCCAATCATTCTGCCAGGCAGCCGCGTTGGTGACCGAGCCGCCGCCGTGGGAGAGCGTCCCATCGACCATGTGAATGATCTTGCTGTTGGCGGGCGTGCCCACGTCGACCTTGTTGAGCACCGCGGAACACGCAGCCGAATAGTCCTTGGTAGCGCCGAGCCCCGAGAGGTTGAGCGCGCCGCTGCCGCTGCCGCCGGTGTCGTGGCAATTCAAGCAGTTCAGCGGCACGCTATTGCCACCGCCGGTGAGCGACGGAACGACCATGTTCTGGAAGTTCGTGGGATTGAGGCACGCGGCCTCGACCGACGCTTGCGCCACGGTCCCGGACTCGAGCTTGGTGGCCTCGATGCGGAGCTTGTCGGTCTTGGCCCACGGACCAAAGCCGCTGAAGATCGCGAACGGGATCGGCATCGACGTCGTCGCGGCACCGGCAACGGTGATGTCGGTGTTCGAGAACGTATCCTGCGGGTCGGCGATGTCCGGATCAGCGGGGTTCGGCTTCGTCGCTGGCACCCGATAGAAGATGGGGTGCTGGAGGTGGACACCGCTGCCGGCGGCGGTGACGAGCGCGATATTGGTGATCTCGAGGCTCGTACCGACCATCTTCGCGCTGAAGGTGAGGTGAACTCCGGTCACGCCCGTCGCGAGCTTGCTCAGGTCCACATCGTTGGTGCCACCAACCGTCACCGAGAACGGGTCCGTGGTTGGCGGCTTGATCGCCAGAAGCTCGACGGACTCTTGAGCGAGCCAGGCCTCGACGCGCTTCCCGAACGACGTGCCCGAGTCGGGATCGCCACCGGCGTAGATGGTGCCGCCTTCGTGCGCCTTCTTGAGGACGATGATGCTGGCGGAAGGGTCCGCCACGACGATGCCCTGATAGCCCTTGATCGACTTGTACGAGTCGGGGCCTGCGAGGAACTTCGGTGCGAACGCAAACGTCGTCGCGCTCACGTGGCAGCCACCATTCGGGCCGCCGCACTTCGCGATGAAATCCGTCTCGAGGCCGCGGTAGAGCACCTCGGCCGGAACCGAGCTGCCCGCGCCGGCGTTGGCACCAGCGGGCGGCACCCCGTCACCTGACGGTTGATATGGCGCGTACCCGTGGAGAGGGAGATCGGCCCCACCGTCGCCACATGCGACGAGCGTCGTGATCACGCCGACGAGGATGGCGGCGAAGACCAAGATCGAGCGCACATCTCGCAAGGATTTCATCGGCCACGCCTCCCGAGCTCACATGGTGCATGGGACGGGCCGGGCCGTGTCGTCCGCAATCATCGGATTTTTCCAGGGGCGGAGACGGCGCGCGTCTGCGGCGCATGGATCGTGATGGACCACGCGGATTGACCCAGCGACACCTGCAAGAGACAGCGCTCGTGCAGCGCAGCAGCGCTACTTGTCCGACTTGGCGCCGTAGTCGCCCAGGTCCACGAACGCGTGATCGGTCATCACCAGGAACGGACGCTCCTCGAACGTGAGGTGGCCCTTTCCATCGTGCTCGACGATCTCGACCTTGCCCATGCCGTAGCCCATCGGCCCGCGCGAGTAGTAGTGCGCCTGCAGG
>JANXLV010000218.1 GCA_025355005.1 Myxococcales bacterium
TCGCGCCCGGCCCTGACAATCGCTGCACCATCTTCGACTTGAAACTGTCCGTGTAGAGCACAAGTATTTTCAGATCTCGCCCCCGGAGATGCGTTCATGCCGCCAGCCGGCGGAGGCGACAACTTCCCTGACACAGGGGGAAAGCGAGCAGCGACGGCGTCTGAACACGAAGGGCCAGCCCGCCTGCTGCTGTCAGTGACGCGCTTGGCCGCCCAGAGAGAGCCGCCCATACAGGCGGCGCGCGCCGCCGAAATAGGCGGCGATGCAACGACCACGATGCCTATGTCGACAAGTCAATCGACATGCAGCGCTCCGTACCACTCCACGAAGGTGATCTGATCGCCGTTGATGAGGTCTCTGATGTGCGTGGGGGTGACTCGGTTCGGATAGCGGAACGTTGGGATGCGCGAGCCGTTGCCCGGCAGGGTGTATTCGAGTGGAGCCTGATTTTGCGGCGACGGCGTGCTATGCTCGGAGTTGTCGAACATGATGAACGAGCGCATTCGTGGTTGGCCGTACCACGGGTCGTGAAGAAAGAACGTTGGCGTGCCGCTGTCTGCGCCCGTGAAGCCGTCGGTCGCGATCGCATGACCACCGACCCGGGTGAAGTTGACGACGTGGTGCTTCACATTTCCGTTCGGGGTTGCGGTCGAATAGTCCTGTACGCCAACGTCGTAGAAGCCAAGTGCAATGACCGCGGCGTAGCGCTGGCGAAGCACGCTGACGAGAGAGGGCGCATCCACGCTATTTGACTCCAGGTAGGTGGCCACGGGCGAGAAGTCGGAGGTCAGCGTCGAGATTGTGTCGAAGGAACCGCCGTGCGTCGGGTCCGTCTTCTGCAAGGTCGATACATTGATGACGCGCTGGATGTCGGCCGCGCTCATCTGCCAGTTGGTGGGTGACGCAGCCTGTATGCCGGGCGGCGTGGCGAGCGAGTGACCGTCGTTGTGAAGCGGCAGCGGCACCGCGGTCTCGCCCGGGTAGGGGAGCGCCGCGACGAAGCGATCGGATGTGAACCTACCGGGGAGTATCAGCGAAGAGCTGCGCTTGGCGCTGATGACGGCATCTATGACCATGGCCTCCGCCGTGGGACCGCAGATGTCGCTGGTCATGTAGAGCTGCGGGAGCCAACCGTCATCCATCGCGAACGGCCCGAACGGCAACCACGAGGCATAGAACGGATCCACGCCACCCGGCGCATCGGAGAGCGTGAGCGCCAGCTGTCCGGTGCGCGTGTCATCTCGGCGAGCGCCTCCTCGTGCTTCGCAAGGAGCGCACGAGGGCTGGTGTTGGTGTGCGCTCGAACGACGTGGAAACTCTCGGGACGCTCGGCAAAGCGTCTGTTCCGATTGTTCTCCGTGAGCACCCAGCGGCCGCCCGCGAGCTCGGTGCTCAGAGTGATGCGGAAGACGTTGTCGATGAAGAAGATCTAGACGCTGACGTAGTCTGCAATGAGTCGGAACCCGGGCAGCGCGTCCGACGTTGCGTCGAGCCGTTCCCGTTCGTCCACCAGCTCACCATCGGAGAGCATGCGGTGCGCGGGCAACTCCGTGTACAGCGCGCGGCGCCGGTCGAGCACGGTTCTGGCCACCCGTTCGACCCATCTCTGATTCCGCCACCGATAGAGCAGCCATCCGATGCCGAACATCAGGAGACCGACGGCGGCGATCTGGAAGAGGAGCGAGCTCACGCGAGCTGGATAGACTATTCGCAAAGGACGTCGTGTCGATGCACAGCAGCAAACGTGCGCGCATCAAGCCTCGGGGATCGGACAAAAGCGGCCAAGCCGCCCATGCTCGTGGGGCGGATGAACGCGATGATGGAGATGGGCCACGCGAGCGTGGGTACACGCTGGTCCACGGCTTCGTCGTGATCGAGCGAGAAACGCTGCTAGAATGAGAGAATGCGCGGCTGCCCGAGTCCGATCCTGGCCATTGCTGGTGTAGCGTTCGTCTCCGGCGTGGCGATCGCTTGCGGCCTCTCCACCACGGGCACTGGTGCCGTGGACCCGCTTGCTGGCAACGACGCACCTCTCGACGCCGCCGCCGCAGGCGCCGACGGAGCCATTCTCCAGCCGATGCTGGATGCAGCGCATCCGTCCTCCGATGCGAGCAGCGACGGATCCACTCTCGACGCCGCCACGGATTCCTCCGGCGCTGTGGTTCCGAGATGTCCAGTGACGACGGCGAGCGCGTTCTCGCTCGCGTCGTTCGCGGAGAAGGGTACCGCGACGAAGGTTGGCGCGTCGGTTCAGTTGACTTCGAACGCAGATACCCAGGCGGGCGCGGCCTGGTACGACAGCGCGTTCACCGCGGCGCCGCAGGGGCTCATCGTCAACCTCGCGTTCACCGAGAAGAACGGCGCGAACAACGCGATCGACGGGGGATTCGCCATCGTGTTTCTGGCGGCGCCTCCACCGCAAACGCTGCCGAACGTCGGCGGCGCTGGAACAAGCTTCGGCGCGTGCGGAATCGGCGGCACTGGGTTCGCGGTCGTCGTGGACGTGACGAGCAACGTGGCCGGTACCAACGGGGACTCCGTCAAGATCGTCGATGTCAGCAACTGCAAGGTGCTGGCTGGCGTCAACTTCGGCGGGGTCAACTCGAACACTCCATACAGCGTCACGATCAACTTCAATGCGGGCAACGTCACTGCCTCTTTTCTCGGCGCGAACGTCACCACCAGCGTTGCGGTGCCGAGCCCGATGTTCTTCGGCGTCACGGCGAGCACCGGGACACAGCCCTGCTACTGGTCGTTCACAGGGGCGACCGGCACGTTCGCGGGCTGCCCCTGACGCGCCTGGTCGTCGACGTGTGGAAACCGAAGAGCCGCTAGCGTCCGTGGGTTGAACGAGGTCGTCCAGCCGTTATCGGAGCGGCGGTGCCTGTCCGTTCGTGTTGTCTCCCCAGCATGCAACGCGAGCATCGGCTCGGATGCCGCACGTGAAGTTTCCTCCGACGCTCACGCTCGTGAATGTGTCCACACTGGCCGTCGTCGGGGCCTGACCGTAGAAGTTGTTTCCCCAGCAGACGACCTTGTCATCGGTCCGCACGATGCAACCCGAGTATCCGCCCGAGTCGAGCACCTTCGCCGAGTCCGCTACCGGTGTACCGGCAAGGGCCGAACCCCAGCAGGTCACCAGGTCGTCGACGCCAACCGCGCAGGTTTGAAGGAAGCCGGCGCTGACAGCCTTGTACGAGACCGCCGTCGGAGCGGTCGGCGCCTGGCCTTCGGCGTTTCTTCCCCAGCAGACGATCTTGTCGTCGCTGCCGATACCACAAGAGTGATAGCCGCCCGCGCTGACCGACTTGAACGTCGAAGCGCTGGGGCCGGGGGGAGCTTCGCCTTCCGTGTTCGTACCCCAGCAGACAACCAGGTCGTCGGCGCGTACGCCGCAGGTATGAACATCACCCGCGCTGATCGACTTGAACGACGAAACGCTGGGCGTCGGTGGCGCGGCCCCGGACAGGTTTCTTCCCCAGCAAACGACCTTGTCGTCGCTGCGGATCGCGCACGTGTGCTGACTGCCGGCGCTGACGGATTTGAATGCACCCACGCTGGGCGCATCGGACTGTCCGTAGTCGTTCGCCCCCCAACAAACGATCGCGTCACTGGTGGTGATGCCACACGTGTGGCCGCCTCCAGCGCTGACGGACTTGAACAGCTCCCCGCCGCCATCGTGGAGTGACGCGTCGCCATCGGCAACGCTCGAGTCACGGTTCGATGCTGCGTCCGCGGCGTCCCCGCCGCCTTCGCTCGAGGCCATCGCGTCCTTGTCAGCCGGTCGGCTTCCATCCACTACGGCACCGTCCGACTGCTGGTCCTGAGGAGCATCCTTCGACGAGGATCCCCCGCAGGCTGCGAGCGTCCATCCGACGAGCCCCATCCCGAAACACGCCGCCGCAACTCGATTCGTCCTTCGATTCATGGGGCTCGGAGAGCATCCGTGCCGGGTCGCTCGAACCGATCTGCCCTGGAGCCG
>JANXLV010000342.1 GCA_025355005.1 Myxococcales bacterium
CCTTGGTCGGGCTATGGCTGACCGCGGTCAGTGGGTTTAGAAGAGCCTCGTTAGTGGGCGGGGGCCGGGGTCTCTTGGCTCGTAGTGCGCGGAGAGATTTGCGATGCGGCGGCCGAGCTCGTTGATGCTTGCTCGGGTGGGCTCCTGGCCCTGTGCGCGACTGCAGAAGAACGTGCGGCAGCCGAAGGGGCGCGATGCGTAGACGATGCAGCGGCCCTCGGGGGAGAGCATGGGGCAGCGGCGCTCGTCGCCCGCGATGGGGAGGGCCTTCTTGCCCCTCCGGCCGCCCGCGGTTGCGTTCGGTGTAGTTTGCATGCGTTTTCCGGTGCCGGCGAAGGCTCGCAGGAGCTCTGCGCTCTCGATGGCGGTGGGATAGGGCTCCCGGCCCGTCACGCCGAAGCGGCAGCAGTCCGTGGATGCATCGCAGCTCATGGGCTCCATCAGCGCGTCCGTCTCGGCGTAGAGGGCGGCAAGCTCCGCTCGCTGCTCGGGCGTGGGTTTGGAACGAAACTGCGGAGGCATGTGCTACGGATAGCACCATAGTCGAGGAACTCTCCGCGTGGCCCAGAGCAACTCCAAGCCCAAGCTCCGCCCCATCGAGGCGATCATCGTCCCCGACGACGAGCTGGGGAGTGTGCTCATGCTGCGCGACACGGAAGGGATCCAGGAGGGCCACGTCCGCATCCCCCGCCCGCTCGTCCCGATCGTGGCGCGCATGACCGGCCGCACCACGTGCGCGGAGATCGCACGCGAGGTGAGCTCGGAGGCAGGGCAGGACGTCCCGGTGTCTCTCGTCGTGAAGATCGCGACCGAGCTCGAAGAGGCGCTCTTCTGCGACGGGCCCGCGTATCGCAAGGCCAAGGCAGACGTGGAGCGCGCGTTCGAGGAGAGCCCCCTGCGCCCGGCGTCCCACGCTGGCGGCGCGTACCACGCGGACCCCCATAAACTTGCATCCTACATCGATCAGGAATGCCTTCGCGCTGCAGCCCGCCCAAAGCACAGAAAGAAGGCGGGCACTTTGCGCGCGCTCATCTCGCCGCACATCGACCCGTGGCGTGGCGCGGTGTGCTACGGCCACGCCTACGGTCATCTGGCGCGCGCGCTCCCGAAGGACGTGGACACGTTCGTCGTGTTCGGCACGTCGCACGCGCCCATGCGCGAGCCGTTCGCACTGCTGCGAAAGGGCTTCGACACACCGCTCGGGCCGGTGCCCTGCGACACGGCTCACATCGACCAGATCGCGGCTGCGGCGGACTTCGACGTGTACCGTGATCGTCTGAACCACAAGCGAGAACACTCGATCGAGTTCCAGGCGGTCTTCCTGCGTCACATCATGGGCGAGCGCCCGTTCCGCATCATCCCCATCCTTGCGGGGCTCGGCGACAACCAGCAGAGCGGCAAGGACCCGGCCACCAGCAAGAGCGTCGAGAAGCTGCTGTCCGCCGTGCAGCGCGTGGTGGAGGACACGTCTGCCATCGTCGTCGCGGGCGCGGACCTGGCCCACGTCGGACCTCGCTTCGGCGATCCGCGCCCGTATGACAAGGGTCATCGAAAGACGCTCGACGAGATCGATCACACGTCGCTCGACCACGCGCTGTCCGGTGACGCGAGCGCGTTCTGGGCCCACGTCAGCGGCGATCTGGAGACCCGGCGCGTATGCGGTCTCGGGCCTATTTATTCGCTGCTCCGCGTCGCCGGGGCATGCAAGGGTGAGCTGCTCCACTATGAGCAGACTGTCGATCCTGAGGAAGGCTCCATCGTGAGCCACGCCGCGGTCGCGCTCACCGAATGAAACCCTGGCACAAAGGCGTTCTCCTGCTCTTCGGAGTGTTCGTGCCCCTGCACACGCTGAACGGCGTCGTGGAGCCGGCGCCTGGCTTCCTCTTCTACGTGCTGACGCTCGTGATCCTCCTCGGCGCAGTCTCTACATGGGGCGGCACGCTGCGGCGCAGCCTATCGCTGCTGGCCCCCGCTGCGCTCGTGGTGCTCGGCCTCTTGCCGTCCGTGCTGGGGGGCAGCTCGCGTGGATGGGCCGGCATGCACCTCTTCGCCCTTGCGGCCGTCGCGCTGCTCTTCTTCGTGGGCGCACATGCGTCGCGCGTGGGCCGCGGCCGGGTGCTCGCGGCGGGCATGGTGCTCGGCACGTGCTTCAACGTGCTCCTCGCGCTCATCATCGCCGTGGTCTCGCGCGCCATCGGCGAGGGCGGCGCGGTCCATGCGCCTCGCCTCATCGGCGCCTCGGAGACGCCCGACAGGCTCACCGTGTGCGTCGTCGTCGCGCTGGTGCTCGCGCTCTTCACGGATGCGATCCCGGAGAAGCTCCGGGCGCCGATGGTCGCGCTGCTCGGCGTGGGGCTCGTGGGCGCATGGAGTCACGCGTCACTCGCGATGCTCACCGCGACGTTCGCGCTCTTCGCCCTCGCCTCGCAGGAGATGCGAAGGCAGGTCTTCTCCGCGCTCGCAGCCTCCGCCACCGCCGTCTACTACGCGAGCACGCGCGTGAAGCTCGTGCCGTTGTCCGCCGAGTCGCCGTTCGTGAGCCTCTTGACCTCGCCTTACGTCGCGCTCAATCGCGAGGCCGCAAGCACGTTCGCGGCGCACCCTCTGCTTGGCGCGGGGCTCGTCGCGGCACCCGCGCGCTCGACCTATCTGGGTTATGCCGGCGCCGCAGGGGTCCCGGGGATGCTCGTCGTCTTGCTGCTCGCGATCCTCGCGTTGCGCGCCGCGCGACGCCAGAGGCCCCCCTTTGTCGGCCTGGTCTTCTTCGCGCTCGCCGCCGGTCTCACAGTCGACGTGCTCGCCTGCCCGGAGATTTTCCTCGGCGTGGGATTGCTATTCGCGAAGAAAACCGACAACACGCTTGCGACCTAGTCCCCGAGGCGCTACCCCCCGTTCCATGCAGATCGAAGGAAAGGTCGCGCTGATCACCGGCGCCAACGGGGGTCTCGGAGAAGCCATGGCCACGCGCCTGAAGAAGGCGGGGGCAAGCCTCATCCTCTCGGGCCGGCGGAAGGACGCGCTCGCGCCCGTGTGCGAGAAGCTCGGCGCCAAGATGATCATCGCGGACCTCGCCAAGCCCGAGGACGTGAAGCGCCTCCACGAAGAGGCCGGCCAGGTGGACATCGCCGTCCTGAACGCCGCGCTCCCCGCCAGCGGGTTGTTCCTCGAGTTCGACGAAGAGTTCGTGAACCGCGCCCTCGACGTGAACCTGCGCGTGCCCATCGTCATGGCGCACCACTTCGGCAAGCAGATGGTGGAGCGCGGCTCGGGGCACATCGTCTTCATCTCCAGCATCTCCGGCAAGGTCGCCTCGCTCGGGACAAGCATGTATTCTGCAACCAAGTTCGGCATGCGCGGCTTCGCGCTGGCGCTGCGCGAGGAGCTCGCCGAGAAGGGCGTTGGCGTCTCCACCGTGTTTCCGGGCTTCATCCGCGATGCGGGAATGTTCGCAAAGACCGGCGTGAAGCTCCCGGGCGTCGTCGGCACCAAGTCGCCGGAGGACGTCGCGAACGCGGTCTACCGCTGCATCGCCAAGAACGTCGGCGAGGCGGACGTCGCCGCGTTCGACCAGCGCGTCGGAGCGCTGCTCGCTGCGATTTCGCCCACGCTAGTCGCTGGCATCCAGAAGAACTTCGGCGGGCACGACGTCTCCAAGCAAATGATGTCCGCCCAGCGCGACGTACGCTGACATGCGCGGGCAGGGATTCCTGGTCGGCTCGAGGCTCTCGCTTGCGCTGCTCCTCGGGGCCGCTGCCGGCGTGGGATGCGGCGGCGGTGGTGGCGGTGGAACTGGCGCGGAGGCAAAGACGCCTGGCAACGTCATCTACACCACGAACGTGTACGTGACGTTCACGCGTGAGCCGGACCGGCTCCCGTTCGACCCGCGCAGCGCCAGGCTCATCGCTGCGTCGAACCAGCTCACGCAGATCGCTGGGCACCCCATCGGCTATCAGTTCGATGCCGCGCTGCTTCCGGAGTACCAGGCCTCGTTCGAGGAGGCGCTCATCTCGTCGATCGAGAACACCGCGAAGGATCTGGATGCCCTGAGGCACGACGACAAGGAGGCCTTCGAAGGCACGGTCGCCAAGCTCACCAAGATCGTGTGCTCGTACGACGTGGTCGCGAAGTATCCGAAGCCCGTCTTCGCGATCGACAAGGGCACGCTGGACATCAACGTCCCCGCGCGCTCGGGCGAGCTCGTGGGCCGCGGCGCTGTCTATCGCGGCTTGCAGGACGCGTTCGAGGACGCGCTGAAGAAGCGCTTCGAGAGCACCTCCTCCGTGTCCGAGGCCGACGAGGAGCTCTACTTGCGGTGGCTCGGCCACACGTGGCGCCCCAAGTATCAGGAGCTGACGACGGAAGCGGCCATCAACGCGGACGAGCGCGCGACGCGCATCGTCAAGATGCTCGCGTTCCAGCAGAAGGTGCGTTCACCGAAGATCGCCGCCGAGGTGAACGACTGGCTGCTGCACGAAGCGGACTACTTCCCGCAGGCGTACACGCATCATGGAAACGTGGTGCCGCTCGCCAAGAACGACTCGGATTTCAGGCGTGCGGAGGCCGGTACGGTCGCGTGGCTCAGGGCCTCGTACCCGCACATGAACGACAAGGATCGCTTGCGCACGCTCAAGCTGGTCCACGTGCGGCCCTTCACGCAGAACCGTGAGGGGACGCATCGCTATGTGACCTTCGCGTTTCCCGGCCTCTCGCTGATGGACCTCATGGAGCCCGTGTTCCAGGAGTGGGTGAAGGCCGGGCATCCGGCGCACGTGGCAGGTGACGACGCGAAGACGGAGCTCTTCCAGTTCGTCGCGTGCCCGCGCGAGATCGACGCGCAGGGCGGACACATCGGCCCGCACTGCGAGGAAGATCTCTATCGCGTCGCGCTCGAGTCGCCGCAGAACAAGGACCGGCTGCTCTCATGGGTCGTTGCCTCGAAGGATCCGTACATCGCGGAGACCTTGATCCGGAACTACATCGGCGTGAGGGATGCCGACGGCCGCGACGCGCAGATGTTCTTCTGGCGCGGCCTCGAGCCGAACGATCCCGCGTGGACCGCCGCCACCAAGGCCTTCGCCGAGGAGATCGGCACCACCGACGACGGCATGCTTCAGGACGAGGCGCGCCGCCTGTGGAAGGCCTATCCCGATCGCCGCGGCTCCCTTGCCTACCTGCTCGCGCACCTCGATCAGTACGACAACGGCAAGGTGCCGTGGGCCACGTGGGCGAAGAACAGCGGCGGCCCGCTCGGCGCGTCGGACTTCGCGCGCTACCTGTCTCACGGGCCGCGCGCGCTCGCGCTCGTGCACCTCATCTGGCCGCTGCTCGCGCCTGGCTTCTCGCGCATGGACGTCTTGCAGCCGAAGCTCGACGCGTTCATGGGCGACGACAGCGCGCGGCGGTTCCGGCAGCGGGATCCCTACCTGTTCGTGCAGGACCTCACGCAGCTCTTCTGCGCCGAGAAGGCGACCGGGGAGCTCGGGAAGCTCAAGGCCTATCTCCAGAAGTGGGTGCAGCAGCATCCGTCGGACGAGAAGGTGTACTCTACACTGATTACGGACGCGACGACCTGCGTGGCGGGTGGCGGCGCGCGCGCGAACGGCAACAATCAAGGCGTGCACGATCCGAAGCCCGGCAGCGGGCGACGGGACATGGGCTTCTAGGCCTTCAGCTGGCGGCGCAGGCGGAGGCCGTCTCGCAGGGTCCAGCCGCCGCCTCCCCACAGGAGAATGAGGGCCAGGGCGAGGAGCGGCGTGGGGCCGCCTCCGTGCGCGATGGTCAGGTAGATCATCACGGCGCCCGCGATGAGGCTGGAGCTGCCCGTGGCGATGCGCTTCATCGCCACCATGCGGACGATCGACCTGTCGACGGTCTTGGGCATCACCTTGGCCATGGGGCCGTTCCTACCAGAAAACAGGGCCTCCGCAACGCTCTGTCACAATGGCCGCTAGCTGGCTAAGCTCGGCGCATGGCGAAGGTTACGGATGCGTGGACGGTTCTACCGCACGGGCCGATCGAGAAGCTCGCGGAGAACCTCTGGCATTGCTGGGGCTCGGTGCCGGGGATGTCGCTCAAGCGAGCGATGACGCTGACGCGCATGAAGGACCGACGCGTGATCGTCCACAATGCAATCTCGCTCGACGAAGACGCGATGAAGCAGATCGAGGCGTGGGGCACGCTCACGTTCCTGGTGGTGCCGAACGCGATGCACCGGCTGGACGCGCCCGCGTGGAAGAAGCGCTACCCGGAGCTCAAGGTCGTCGCACCGAAGGGCTCGCGCAAGAAGATCGAGGAGCTCTTGGCCGTCGACCTGGTCTACGAGGACTTCGAGGGCGACGACTCCGTCGGTCTACAGCTGCTCGAGGGCGTGAAGGAGTCCGAGGGCGCGATGACCGTGCGCTCCAACGACGGCACCACTGTCGTCCTGAACGACGCCGTGTTCAACATGGAGATGCCGAAGGACTTCATGGGCTGGCTCATCTGCAGCGTGTTCGGCTCCGCGCCAGGCCCGCGCATCTCGCGCCTGGGCAAGCTGCTGCTCATCAACGACAAGCAAGCGCTGCGAGAGAACCTCGCGCGCTTCGCCGCGCTGCCAGATCTGGTGCGCCTGATCGTCTCGCACGACAAGATCGCAAAAGGCGGCGAGGCAAAGACAGCGCTCGAACAAGCGATGACCTATCTCTGAGGAGGTCGACGTCGTGCCATCGTGTGTCAGGTCTGGTGGGTATGTCCGGCGCATTGGCCGGGTTGACCCCAATAAAGCCCTGATTCGTGGGGTGCGAGATGTGGTGCGGGTCTTGCTCGGGCGCTTCGCATGACTCGGTCTCTTCTTCTTCTCGCGGGCGTACTTTCGGTCACCGGTCTCGTGGCTGCTTGCAGCGGCGGCACGGGGTCCATCACGCAGTCGAACGCCTCCGACGCGGGCGACCAGACGACGGATGGTGGCCCTCTGGGCTTCGATGCGGGCCCCCCTCGTCCGATCGATCCGGCGACGATCCAGATGAACGACGTGTCGATCTTGCTGCCGCTTCCGAAGAACCCCGCGGAGGGCGATCTCTACATCAAGGCGAGCGACGCGGCCCGCGGCGGCGTGCTCCTGCCGCAAGCGATCTACGACTCCGCGACCGGCGAAGATCCCGACAGCGGCCCCTCGCCCGGCGGCGCACTTCCAGTGCCGCATGCGGGGCTGCGCGTCGTTGCGATCAGACTCGACCCTTGTTTTGCGAACATCGGCCCCGTCACCGACGTCGGCTCATGTCAGAACCAGATGCGCCTCGTGCTGCAGCCGTTCTTCAACGACGCGGACGGCAACGTGAAGGCCGTCGACACCGGCGTGCACGCGTTCTACTTGCTCACGCGCGAGGAGCTCGTCGCGGTCGCCTCCGCGATCAAGGGCCTCCGCGCCGCATCCGGCAGCGGCTCGCTCGACCTCGGCCCGCTCGCGGTGCATCCCATCGCCGCGCGCGAGGGCGTGAGCGGTGCGTTCATGACGGGCCTGCGGAAGCTGGTGCTCGCGCACGCGGGCGAGGCGAACTTCTTCCGCTTCACGCGCGTCCAGGTCGGCAACGCGAACCGCACGTGGATCTTCTCCGGCTTCGATGTCGCGACCGGCAAGACCACCGACATGAAGATCCCGAACGTGTCGACCGACGCGACCTCGGTGACGTTCTTCCAGGGGTTCGCCGATGATCTCGAAGGGCAGTTCAATCCGACCACCACGTCGAAGGACGACATGCAGCTCCTCGGCAACGTCATGGAGGCGCAAGACGTCACGAAGAGCCTGCAGCAAGCCGCGTTCGACTCCGCGCTGCGCATCGAGAACCCGGACAAGCACTCGCCGAACACCATCGACTGCGCGAGCTGCCACATGGCCTCGCCCTCGCGCGCGCTCACGGGCCAGACGCTCGGCCTCACCGCGGACGGCAACCCGAACGCGTTCGCCATCAAGTCGAAGTGGATCGCGCCGCAGGACCTCGCGATCACGACGCCGCAGAAGGACGCGCTCAACGGCGTCAACATCCACATCTTCAGCTACAAGGATGATCAGCCCATGATCGCGCCGCGCGCGGCGAACGAGACCGTGGCGATCGTCGACTATCTCAACGGCCTCCGCTGAGGCTCGCTCACAGGGAGTCGGTGGTCTCGAACTTCGCTTGATCGAGCGTCTGCTGCGCGGCCTCGCCCTCGTTCTTGGACGGCGCGGGCGTGGCTTTCGTGGGCATGTTCTTCATCGTCGGCGTCGCGTTTGCCGGCGCGGGCGTCGCGGGCGTCGTGTTGACGGGCGCGGTCGCCGTGTTGGTGGGAACGGGAACGGGAGCGGGATCTGCTTCGGGCATTTCGCCCGGAAGATCGACCGGCGCGGGCGCAGGCGCGACGGGCGCGACGGCGGGCTGCTTCCTGGTGGCCTTCCTCTTCACGGGCGCGGCAACGGTGGCATCGGCGGTGGGGGTCGTGGCGACCGTCTGCGGTGCGGGCGCGCGCGGATCGGTGACGGTGCTCGGCGGGATCACGGTCGTGGGCGCGGGCGCCATCCACGCGGAGGGGATCGCCATCGGCTGCGACGGCGGCGCCTGGGTTGCGACCTGGGGCTGGGCCGCGGTGGCGGTCTGCGGCTGCACATCCGGAGCGGCAGCGGTGGTTGCGCCGAACACGGAGCCGCGGAGAATGAAGAGCCCGATCGCCGCGAACACGAGCACCGCGGCGAGCTTCGCCACCGTGCTGCCCACGTCGGACGAATGCTGCTGCTGCGCCATCGGGCCGAACGACATGTTGGCGGAGCTCGGGTCCACCGCCACGGGCGCGATCGAACCATACGGCGCGACCGGCGCATGCATCGGGCGCTGCGACGCATACATCGGCTGTTGCGACATCGGATGCTGCGACATCGGATGCTGCGACATTGGGTGCGGCTGCGACATCGGGTGCGGCTGCGACATCGGGTGCGACATCGGGTGTTGCGACATCGGCTGCGCCTGCATCTGTGCTTCGCGCGCCTGCTGCGCCTGCTGCAGCTGGAGCTTCTGCATCGGGGTCAGGCCGACGTGCGCGGACACCGGCGCCGCGGGCGGGGTCGACAGACGCGGCGGCTGCGAGACGCGGCGCGCCTGACCGAGCGGGAACGGCGGGGCCGGCGCCGCGGACGCGGAGGACGCGGAGGGCGCGGGACGGAACGACGGCGGCGTCTTGCGGGGCACCGAGATGGTCTCGAGCGCGGGCGCAGGCGCAAACGCGGGAGCTGCGACGGGCGCGGCGCGCACGGGCTCACCAGGCGGCGGGAACGGGATCTTCGTCGGGGGCTTCGTGATCTTCTTCGGGCTCGGCTTCGCGCTGTCCTGCACGCTGAGCTTCGTGCGCACCGGCTCGACCGTCGGGATCGGCGAGCCGCTCGGCGGCGTGACGAGTCCGCGCACGCGCACTTCGACCGACGCGCGCGTCCAGAGCACGGTCGCGGGGCCCTCTTCGTTGCCGCTCTGCGGCGCCTCGGGCTCGCTCTCGCTCAGTGGCTTCGCGATGAGCGTGCGCGGATCGCTGTCGCACTCGCGCGCGATGAGCGTGCGCGGCTCGCTGTCCGGCGGCGGACGACGCATGAGCGTCGCGTCCTCCTGGACCTTCTGGATGCGCGGGCCGGTGCGTTGTCGGGTTTGGCTCATGGCAGGTGCGGTACCCCCCTCTGTACGTGGTGGTCTCTCGGTCCCTTCCCCACCCCGCGCGAAAAAACGAACGCGCGCGCGCACCTACAAGGTAGGACACCGCAAACCCCGCCTCTTTTCGCTATAGTGGAGAGGTGGTGAGCGATCCCCTCGGCATGGCGGGCGTGGTGCTCGTGGAGAAATTCCGCGTGGAGCGCCTGCTGGGTGAGGGCGGTCATGGCGTGGTCTATGCGGGCACGCATCTGCTGCTCAACGCGCCCATCGCGGTGAAGTTTCTGAAGGTGGAGAGCGGCGCCGCGGAGCAGTTCGTGCGTGAGGCGCGCATCCTCTTCTCGCTCTCGCATCCGGCGATCGTGCGCATGTACGACGTGGGTGAACTCGCGCGTGGCAACACGCGCATGCCATGGGTCGTGCTCGAGCTCTTGTCGGGCCCCACGCTCGAAGCGGAGCTCTCGAACCGGCGCACGCAGCGTCGGCACTTCACGGCCGCGGAGCTGCGCGCGATCTTCATTCCGGTGTTGGAGGGGCTCGCGTTCGCGCATGCGCGCGGCGTCACGCATCGCGACATCAAGCCGGCGAACATCCTCCTGTCGCGCGCGTCGCCAGGCCGTGAAGAGCCCAAGATCCTGGACTTCGGTACCGCGCGCTCGGCGGCGGCAGCGTTCCAGGCGACGGCGGGCAGCACGGGCTTCACGCCGCTCTACGCGGCGCCGGAGCAGTGGGACTCCAGCATCGCGCCGACCTCTCCAGCGACGGACGTGTACTCGGTGGCGCTGACGATGCTCGAGTGCGCGACGCTCGAGCGCGCGTTCGGCGCGGCGGATGGCGTGGGCGCGCTGCTGCGTGCGGTGATGAGCGGCGCCGGGCGTCCGCATCTCATGTCGAAGCGGCCCGATCTTCCGCCGGCCCTCCACGAGGTGCTCGATCGCGCGATGGGCGTCTACCCGACCGCACGCTTCCGCGACGCGGGCGAGCTGCGCGCCGCAGTGGAGCAAGCGCTCCTCACCGCGACCACGCCGAACCGCACCGCGATGCTGTCGGCCGTTGGACCAAGCGCGCCGCCGCAGAACTACGCGACGAGCGCACCGCCACAAGCGTACGCACCGAGCGCCCCGCCACAAGCGTACGGGCCGCCGCCGTACGTGCCGTCGGGGCCGCCGGCGTATCCGCAGAACACGAGCTCACCCTTCGTGCAGTCGCAGCCCAACAAGGTTCAGGGGACGAGCAGCGCGGGCGTGGTGATGATGGTGCTCGCGATCATCGGTGGGATCGTCCTCGTGATCGGCGTGATCGCCGTGGTGGGCGTGGCCGCGCTGGTGAATGCGTTCACCGCCGACGACGACACGAAGCCAAAGGTGGTCGCCGATTCGCCCTTCCCCACGACGCCGGTACCCGCGCTCACGCCGCCGACGGCGCCGAGAGACTCCGCGACGTCACCGACGGGCTCCGCGGGCTCCCCGGGCGGCGCGAACGGCGCGAACGGCGCGCGGCTCTCGAAGGGGATCGTGGAGGTGGACGATCAGTTCGACATGGCCGACGCGGCGCGCGTCACGCAGTCGCACTATCCGGACATCGACCGATGCTTCCAGAGCTCGCAGAAATGGAAGGGGGAGCTCGTGGTCTCGCTCAAGGTGCGGACCAGAGACGGACGCGTCGTGGGCTCCACCTGCAAGACGAAGTGGCACGAGGACAACCGCGACAAGGCAAAGCAGCTGCCAAAGGTCGACCCGCGCGCGTCCGAGTTCTGCGGGTGCGTGCAGACGCAGACGCCAGCGTGGGGCTTCGCGAAGCCAAAGGGCGACCAGTTCTCCGCGATGGATCCCGACGACGCGAACGATCTGGACGTGACGTACGTCGCGGAGTGACAGTGCCAGAAGGAAAAACCTGCTTGACGGCCCCTGGGGTCTGGCCTATTCCTAGCGACCCTCGCGGGAGTAACTCAGTGGTAGAGTGCCACCTTGCCAAGGTGGACGTCGAGGGTTCGAATCCCTTCTCCCGCTCCGAAAACCACGGCAAAACCTCTCTCCCTTAGCCCTCGTTAGCCCCCGTTTAGGGTGGGCATGGTGGGACGAAGGGTGGGAACGAGCCGAGGCGGAGCCAACGCGACGCGAGCGACGTTGCGTTCCTCTGCGTGACATTGCTGCGGGGCCTCAGCGCCAGGCAGTCGCGCATGGTCTCGTCCGGTGCCGGCGTCACGCACGGGCAGCGACGGAGCTCACGAGGTCCGGATGTACCGGTGTCTCTGGGTACCTGCGCACGTCGGTACCACTGTTGGCGCGGGCGCGCGGCCCACCATGATCCCGAGTGCCCCATTTCGCACAAAGCGAAACGGCCTTGCTGGTCGGTTGGCGCCGATATCAGCAAGGCCGCTGCTTGTTTCTCGTGGTTGGAACGCCTCGAGTGAAACGAAGCATACGGGTTCCTTTGTCCATTCGCAAGAAGCTCCAACAGCACTGCGAAGGAATTCGATGCGCGCGCGACGTAATCGCGCTGCGCCTTGGGATGCGCTTCGCGTCCCCGACACGAACGTCTCGAGACCGATCTCGAGCACCGCGCTGGAAGCGGTGGTCGCAGACGCGGCTCGGGCCTTGGCCGCGCACACGCGCGGAGAAGGCACGCATCATGGTCATGGTCATGCGGACTCTCCGAATGGATTTCGGGGAGGCAGAGATTTTTCCGAAGAGAGAACGAACAAGATTCAGAGACAGCTTCGGCCACGCGCTCCTCGAGCTGAGGTCGCGCGAGAAGGCCTTCCGCGAGCTTGAGAAAGGGCCCTGGGCGCTCTTCATCGCCATCGCGGTGCACTGGCAGACGCACGAGGAGGCGTGGCCCTCCCAGGAGTCGCTCGCGCGCTTCAACGGCTGGTCATCGCGGGCGGTCCGCACGCATTCGGGCGAGCTCGAGCGAGGTGGCTTCGTGCGCCTTCGACGTGAGCGCCAACGGAGTGGTGCCGAGCGGATCTTCTACGCGCCCGGCCCCGCCACGCTCGCGGCGTTGGTCACGTTCGCGGAGAAGTTCCCGCGCCAGTGCGGCGAGGAGCGCCCCTCGGGCACCGAGCTCCGCGAAGCACCGGAAGCGGTTTCCGATAGACCAGCGGCAGCTCTTTCCGCTGCTCGCATGGAGAGAGCGTCACCATCGGAAGCTGTTGCCGCTGGGGTACCGGAAATCCTTTCCGCTGCTCCCCCACCACCGGAAGCGGTTGCCGCTGGGGTACCGGAAGTGGCTGCCGATGGACCACCGGAAGCCATTGCCGAGGAACTTAGAGATCAAGAAACAAACAGATCTTCTTCTTCGGATCCACGCGCGCGAGGCAGAGGCGTCGCCGAAGGAGAACAAGTGCAGTTGGGGGAACAGGAGGCGGAGAGTGCTGCGCGACCTTCCGAGCCCGACGACGAGGACCGCGAGCTCGCGCGCGTGGCGCTCCGCGAGCGCATGAAGCGCAAGTACCCCGAGCGCGAAGTGAAGCCGCGCCAGTGGTTCGCCGCGGACGAAGTGGATCTCGTCGCGCAATGCGCGCACGCGGTCGGCGGCACGCGCGAAGCCAAGCAGCAAGCGCTCCTCGACGCCATCGACGCGGCATTCGCGACGTCGAAGCGCGGCGCGCCGTCGGCGAGCTTCATCTGGGGCACCGTGGAGCACTTCCTCGATCACGTGGACCGCGGCAAGCGTCGCCGCATCCGCGCC
>JANXLV010000001.1 GCA_025355005.1 Myxococcales bacterium
AACTCCGCCTCGATCCCGCTCACCTTTTCCATGAGCGCCTCTGATCATGACCGCATGTAGAGTGCAAGCAAGATGTGCGGGATCGTGAGACTCTGGTACGTGAGCACCGCGCGCAGCTCGAAACGAAGCATGGCGGGATGGCCCTCGCGCCAGGCGATGCTGTTTACCGATCCAGGCCGAGGCGCGAGCGCGCTTCGGAGTACGGATCGGACACGCTGAAGACCAGGAGCTCGCGTGCCTCGACGGTGCGAGCGACCCACGCAGCGCGCTCCTCCGCGCCCGATGGCGCCTTGTCGATGCCGGTGGTCCACGCGATCGCCTCGACGGCGGCCGTGGGATCGCCGATGGCGAGGAGCGCGGCGCGGTTCGACCACGCCACGGCCGCCGCGCCGACCTGCAGGGACTGCTGGCCGAGGTTTGCGGCCAGCTCCAGAGCGAGCGTGCCGAGCTGCGGATCGGGCACCCTCGGCATCACGGGCTGAAGCCGTCGGAGCGCCGCGTCCAGCGCCTGCGCGTTCACGCCCGGCGGCTTCCACCCGGGGTTGAACGCCGAGAGCCACGCAAGGAGCAGCACGGCCATCTCTTGCGAGGGGACGCGGACGAGCGACGAAGCGCGCGACTGCACCGACTTGAGCGCACGCGACAGAAGGAAGGCCTTTGCGCGATCATTCTGCGCGGAGAGCAGCGGCTCTCCGATCACGATCATCGGTGGGTTCGAGCCGCAAGGTACACACACGCGACCGAGGGCGGGGGAGACGAGCACGTTGAGGCCGTTGATGCCCATGGTCGAGGCGATGGCGCTGGCCATCGTGCTGACCGGGTTGCCCTGCGGCAGCGTGTTCGCCTTCAGCGCTCGCAGGTCCACGGGAGCGGCGAGATCGAGCGCGTCGCCCGCTTGCGCGAGGATTGATCGAAGACCAGCGCCGAGGACCTCGGGCGCGAGCAAATCGTCGAGGCGCGGGTCGAACGCGCGCATCTCGGCGCCCCGGAGGCGAGCGCTGTTGCCCTCGAGCGCTGCGAGCGTCGCGGCGACCACGTTGGCCGCGTCCTTCTTTCCGCGCAGCTCGTAGGCCGTGGCGAGGATCTGGAACAGCGACGTCACGAGGCGCCCGCCCGCAAACGCACGACGCGCGTCGCCAGCGGCGCGATCCAGGAGGATGTGCATCGCGGGGATCTGCTTCTGGCGTGAGTAGAACTCGGCGAGCGCACGCAGTGCGGTGACGGACGTGGGGAACTCCTTGCGGGCTCCCTCGAGCACCTGCTCGGCCTTGCGGAGCTCCTTGCCGACGTTCTCGTGCAGCTCGGCCAGAGCGATGAGTCGCGACAGGCGTGTGTCCTCGTCCTCTGCAAGACCGATGAGCTCCTGCATCACCTCTGCGGCATGCGGAGCGTCGTTCTTCTGGCGGTACACGTCCACGAGGCGTTCGAGCGTTGCCTTGTCCTTCGGCGCGCGCTTCAGGACTTCCTTCAGCGCGACCTCTGCACGCGCCAGGTTGGGAGCGTGCTTGCTGTAGAGGACGCCGAGGCGCTCGTAGATCGCGCGCTGCTCGTCGGGCGTTGGCAAGAGGCGCGCAAGACGAACCCACGACTGCTCTGCCTCGGTCCAGTTCTTCGTCTTCTCGCAGAGGTCGGCGTAGGCCGAGAGGGCCGTGGTGTGGTCGGGGCGTGCCTCCAGGGCCTGACGCAGCGACGCAGCTGCGGGCTCGAGGTCCCCGATCTCGGCGAGGGCGCGCGCGCGGTCGACCTCCAGAGTCACACGCTCGTCCGGATCCGTCGCACGCTCGAGGCGCGCGGACAGCAGCGTGGCGAGCTCTGCGTCGTTGCGACGAGCCGCATACTTCGCGGAGAGGCGCGAGAACACGTCCTCGTAGGCGACGTCGATGCGAGCGGCTGCCTCGAGCGCCGCGATACCGCGATCTTCCTCGGAGACGACGTCGAGCCACAGCTTGGCTGCGTCGTACCAAGCGAGCAGCTGGTGGGTCTTGACGGTGCTCGTGCGCGCGAGCGACTCGCAGGCCTCGGCGGAGCCGCGTGGGTCTTGCGCACGCTCGCGTGCGTCGGCCAGGAGGCCCCACGTCACGCAATCGCCGGCGTCCTCCGTCGCCGCGCGCTCCAAGAGACCACGCGCGACCTGCTCGCTATTGAGCTCCAGCGCGGCCTCGCTGCCGCGACGACAGAGCGCAGCGACCTCGCCCGCCCGCGCCGTGCGCTCGGAGAGGAGCACGGCCGTGTCCAGGATCGCCTGCGTGCTGCGCGTGACGCGCGCGTGCGCGTTCTTCGCGCGGACGGACCAAAGCGGTGGCTCTGGCTGCTGCGCTGCGAGCTCGACGAGCGGACGCATGCCCTCGAAGTCCACCATGCCGCCGCGGAGCTTCAGCCGCGCGGCGAGCTGGGCGTGCGCCGCGCACTCACCACCCGGCTTGCCGCCGAGGGCGTAGGCGATCTTTTCCGCGATGGGCTCGAGCTCCGCGTCTGAGCCCTGGCCGAGGTAGAAGTGTTCGAGCGCGCGTAGCGCGGGCATGTGGAGGGGCTCGCGGTCGAGTATCGCCTTGAACCATGCGTCGCGAGTACCGCCCTGCTGGTGAAGCTGGAGATGCTCGATATCAGCGAGGCGCTCGTAAGCCTCGCGGCGTCCGCGCACGTCCGATGCGGAGCGGGCCTCGTCCAGAAGCTGTTCCGTGAGGCGGCCGATGTCGCCGCTCGTGATCTCGGTCTGCTCCAGCAGCGCGCGAGCAAGCGGGTCTCCGGACGAAGCCGCCTCATTCGCGTACCTGCGCGCATCGTGGGGCGATGCCACAAGAGCTGCTTCGACGAAGCGGACCGCCCGCGCTGGCCCGACGGCGGAGGGCGCGTACTTCGCCCTCCACTCTGCGCCGCTCTGCGGAGACTGCGGCCAGAGGCGCTCGAGGAGCTCACGCAGGGCGAAGTCGTCGGGTCGCACGCCGTGAGCACTCTCGAGCTTCTCACGCGACGCTTCGGGATCGCGCTCCGAGAGGAAGAGCGCTTCACGCACGTTCTCGATCGCTGCCTCCAGCGGATCGGTGGCGAGCTTTGCGCGTTCGGCGACCCAGCGGAGCACGTCGTCGACGTCGCCGCGGCGGCGCGCACCTCGCTGCAGGAGGAAGCTGGCGATGCCGAGTGACGGCTCGGCTTGATGTGCGCGGGCCAGTAGCTCCGTGTGGTCCGTGCTCACCCGCCGCGCGCGCTCCGCCGCTTCGAGACGCATGAGCGCCGACGCGTGCGGGTTGGGCGCCTGCTCGGACGCGGAGTCGAGCGCGAACGGAAGATCGAAGGACTCGTCCACCGACGAGACGATGCGAAGTAGCCCGTCGCTGCCCGGCACGAACGTCCGGGCATGGTTGTACGCGACTGCCGCGCGCTGCTTGTCCCCCGCGCGCTCGGACAGTAGCGCGCCGACGAGCGCTGGCCCGAGGCCCCCTTGTTTGCTGGCCGACGTCCCCGCGCTGGCGCCGGGCCCCGAGGTCCAATCGACGAGCGTCTCCGCGACATCGGACAGGCGACCGGCGCGCGTGGCGAACTCGAGCGCGACGGCCCGGGATGACGGGTCCGCCTTGGCCGCGGCAAGGGCCGCATCGAGATCCGCCTGCGGCGCGTTGCGGGCGATCGCGCGCGCGAGGCGAACCGGCGCATGGGCCACCGACTCTCCGCCAACGACGCTGGCGTGCTTGGCATCGCGCGCGACGGCGCCCGCGATCGCGGACTCGAGCGCACCAGGACCGGTCGGCTCGAACATGGTCTCCGGCAGCAGCCGAAGCGCAACCAGCGCGAGGCGGTCGTCGTCGAGCTCGCTCGTGTCCGGCTCGACATCCACCTCGTCGTCGGAGCCGCCGTCTTGCGCGGGCGCTGCAAAAGCGCGCACCGCGACGTCTCGGTCCGACAGCTCCGCCGCGCGGAGGAGCAGCGCCGCGCGCGCGGCCGTCTTCCCGGCACCGAGCAGCGCGAACAGAGCCTGCGCCGAGCGCTTGCGGGTGGGCGTGTCCGTCGCTCCGACGGCCGCCGCGAGCCACGCAGCCGGCGCGGACAGCTCCGGCACCTCGCGAAGGGCGCCGAGCGCTTCCATGACGTCTGGCCGCGAGCGCGCCGCGAACCCCGCCCTGGCGCGGAAGAAGTGGTGGTTCGGCGAAGGCTTCTCAAGCCCCTCACCCTTGCCCTCGACCTCGCGCATCTCGAGGACGCGCGCGAAGGCCTGCCCGAGGTCCGCCAGCTCCGTCACCTCCACGGTGAGGAAGGGGCTCGTGTGATCGTTCGCGGCAAGCGCGTGTGCGGCGAGCAGCGCAGGCGCACGCACGTCGGACGGATCGTAGCTGCCCGCGAAGCGCAGCGACTCGATCATACTGTCGTTGTCTCCAAGCACGCGCGCCATGTCCGCCAGGATGAGCTGCGACGATGCGCGCCCGGCCGGCGTCTCGGAGGACTCTGCTTCTTCCCGGAGACATGACATCGTGTAGTCGTCGTCTGTCGGACCGGTCTGCCTGCGCTGTCGTGCCGCAAGCGCATGCGCTGGTGCGGCCGCGTGCGCATTCACCGCAGCGGTGCGCCCGTGCAGCGTGTCCCCCAGGATCGACCAGACCTCGCTCGCGGCGAGGTGCACGCGGAGGCGCTCCTCTGGTGTCTCGGCGGCGGCGCCTTCTTCCGAGAGCCAGCGTGCGCTTGCGCGCAGCTCTGCGGCCAGGCCGGGATCCATCCAGGGCGGCGGAGGGATCTCGATCTCTTCCTTGACCGAGGCGGTCTCGGCGTCCTCGATGTCGGACGTTGTCCTTGCGAGCGACTCAAGGTCCTCTGCGGGCGCTGGCGGATCCGCGTAGGGCGCAACGGGTGACTCGAGCCCAGCGCCGCGCGTGTAGAAGCCAGTGGGCTCGTTGTCGTCGAGGATGGGCGCCGAGGCGCGAGGCTGCGGAGGCGGCGCGCTGGTGAAGACCTCGGTCTCGTCCTCGTTCCCACCGAAGCGCGGAACGATTGGAGGAGCGAGCACTGGGGACGACGATGGCGCGGATGGCTGAGCGCCCTCGACGCGCGGGACGGAGCCCTTCGCAGCCGGCACACCCGGTCGGGATGCCGGAGCCCCCGGAGCCGCGAGCGGGGCCGGGAAGTTCGACTTGCGAGCGAAGAGCTGACCGAGTCCCCCCTTCGATTTCGCCGGCGCTGCGTCTGCTTCTGCGCGGCGAGGTGCGCGCGCGATCAGGGTGCCGGCCTCATCGTGCGACGGCGCCTCGATCTCCACGGGAACGTCGGATGGGCGCAGCGGGTTCGCCTCGACCTCACCGGGGATACGGGTCCGCTCGTCGTCGAGCGCGTGCTCGCTCTCGAGCGACGTCGCAGTCTCGGCGGGCAGCGGCGCGTCCTCTGGCAACTCCGACGTGACGGGAACGAAGGTGTTCTTTTCCCACTCGTCGAGCGCGCCGTCCCAGTCTCCACCGAAGACGTCGTCGCCGCCCTTTTTGTCGCCGCCGCTCATCCGTTCCCCTCCAGGCCGAGGGCGCGGCGAAGCTCGAAGTACGTCGGGGACAGCAGGAACTGGAAGAGCTCCTCGGCTCGAAGGTCGTCGCGCGCGACGTGCGAAAGGCGCTCGAGGGGCTCACCCAGTAGATCCGCGAGCACGACGCTCACGTCACCCGACGCAACGAGCGCGGCACGGCTCTGCGACGCTCGCGCGCGCACGGCCCAGGCCTTGGGGTCCTGTCCTGTCTGCACGATCTTCTGGCAGATCGGCTCGATCAGCGCCTTCACTTTTCGCGGGAGAGCCTTTCCGATCAGCCGCTCGACCTCTGCGAGCACGGCATACGCAGGCGCGCTGACGGGCACCTTTGCAAGGTTGCAAGCGGCCACGACGATGGCCGCGATCGTCAGGTCGTCGCGCCAGCGCGTGACCGTCGAGCCGCGAAGGATGCCGAGCACCTCGCGCGCGATGCGCCCGCGCATCTGCGGTGAGAGCGGCGCCGTGACCTGCGTTCCGATCACGATGGCGGGCGGGTCCCCGGCGATGCCTTGCACGCCGAACGGATCACGCCCGCCGACGAAGAGCTCGAACGTGGACACGCCGAGCGCGCCCGCCCAGGCGGCAATCTCGTCGCGAACAGCGGTGCCCGACCGAGCATCCACGCGATCCTTCTTCGTCACGCCGAGCGTCGCGATCTGCGGCCCCAGCGCCTCTGCGAGCGTGGGCGCGAGCGTCACGAACAGGTCGGCGATGGGACCATCGTCGTCGGGCGCGAGAAGGTGCCCGAAGAGCTGCGGCGCCAGCGTGGTCTGCGGCACGCGAGGCTTCTTTGCGGTTGCCTGAGCCAGCGCGGTCAGCACGATGTTCTCTGGACCAGAGAGCGCCACGCTCGCGGAGAGCGTCGCCTGCTCGAGCGCGGCGTCGCCCAGGGTCTGCGCGATGCGCGCCAGCCGACGCATGGGGTCGGGCTGCGCGGGCTTGTCCAAAAGCTCCGCGAGGATGGCTTCACGTCCGGCGACCAGGAGCCGCTTCCGGTCGGGAGAGTCCTTCGTGAGGCCGAGCAAGAGATCGAGCGCCTCGCCGTCGGACGGGGACTCCGTGAGGAGCTTTTCCACCACGGCGAGCGCCTTCTCCGGAGATCGGATCTTGTCGCGGTAGATGGCCATCGCGAGACGCGCGGCCTCGATGCGGCCCTCCCGGGTCTCGCGCTCGCGCATGAGGCCTTCGAGGATGGGAAGTGCCTCCTGCCAGGTGCCGGTGCGCGCAGCAGCACGCGCGATGCGTTCACGCACGGGCAGCGTCGTGAGCTTCGCGCGGTTCAGGTGGAGCAAGACGTCGAGCGCGAGGTCGAAGCGATTCAGCTTGTTCTCGTAGAGGTCGACGGCCGTGATGCCGGCGGTCACGCGGTTCTTGGGCGGGGCCGCCGCGACCTTGGACAAGCGCGCGAGCTGCTCCGCGGCCTCGCCGTACTGACCGCGTCGGATGAAGATTTCGCCGGAGAGCGCGAGCGCGCCGATGTGGTCGGGCTCGAGCATCGTGACCTGCGACAACGCGACGAGCGCCCCGTCGGGATCTTGTTTCTCGCGCAGGACGCGCGCCTGTTCCCAGTAGAGCTTTGCGATCTCGGCGGGGTCGTTCGTGTGCTCGAGGCGGATGGCGATGAGGCCGAGCAACGCGTCGCCGTCCTTGCGCTCGCGCACGCGCCGGAAGAGCTTGTCGAACGAGGTCGGGCGCGCGGGATCGCGCGTGATGGCCGCGGAGAGGGCGTGCTCGCCTCGCTCGTCGAAGCCGGTGAGTGCAAGCCACGTCACTGCAGCGCGCTCCCAGAAGGCTGCGCCGCGCGCGTCGTTCATGCAGCGCGCGCCGAGCTGCTCGCAGGCCATCGCATAGATCTCGCGGCTGCCGGTGCGTTCCGCGGCGAGCCGCAGGCCCTCCCACGACGCGAGATCCTCGGGACATGCAGTGGTGACGTTCTGGAACGTGACGAGCGCCTCGCTGCTCTCACCCGCCGCGAGCTTGTTCCACGCGGCGAGCGCGATCGCGGAGGTCTCTGCTGCATCGCCGAGCGAGCCTTCGAGCGACGAGAGCGCGGCGGCCCGGCGCACGGGCTCGGACCCGGGCGGCGTGAGCTCGAGGTTCGTGATGCGCGTCGCGAACGAGGTGCCCGGCAACAGCTCCTCTGGCACCTGCCCGAGCGCGCCACGTCGGAACAAGGCGACGCTGCACGCCATCGCCTCGGCGGCGTCGTCCGTGAGCGTGCGTGCGAGCGCGTCGCGGGCGGAGAGCTCCACCGTCACGTCCGTGCCGCGCATCGCTGCGGCGAGCCATTCGACCGCTGCAGGCGTGCCGCCACCGGCATCGAGGAGCGCGCTCGCGGCCTCGCCGTGCGCGGATGACCCGTCCGCGCGCGCGAGCTTGAGGTGCTCGATCGCCGCAAAGAGCGCGCCCTCCGCGCCGCTGGCGCCGATGCGTGCGATCGCGGAGCCGACATCGGCGTCGCGGCTACCTTGCGCGAGCAGCAGGCGACCCAGCGCTGCGGCCAGTCCGAACTCTGGCTTGTCTCCACCTTCGAGCGCGGAGAGAGCGTCGCGCGCGCGCTCGGGATCTCCGCCGAAGCCTTCCGTCGCGAACCGGTCGAGCGAGACGATCGAGAGATCCACGCCGGCGACCTCCGCCGCGTCGAGCGCGTGTCGGCGCGTGTCGATCGCGTCGGGCGAGAGGGCGAGGGCAGCGTACGCGGAGAGCTTGGACGCGTTGCCACCAGCGCGCTCATCTGCGCGCGCGAACGCCGCGGCGGCGCCGGCCCGGTCGCCCTTGCGGAAGAGGACGAGGCCGGCCTCGAGGTCCATGGCGGCGGCAAGCTCGGGGTCCTCGGCGCTCTCTGCGGCCGCCGAGAGCACGCGCGCCGCCTCTGCCATGTCCTGTGACTCCTGCGCGAGCTCGGACTGCAGCACGGACACCAGCGTGCCTTCGCCGGCTTTCTTGAGCAGCTCGCGCGCACGCGGGCGATTCTTCGAGGCGTCTGCGCGCAGGGCAGCGATGAGCGACAGACCGCGCTTTGCATCGTCCGACTCCGCGAGCTCGGCGAGCTTCTCGACCGCGACGCTGGCGTCCTTCGTGCTCGCGGCCCTACCGCTGGTGTCGCTCGCTTCGGGCCCCCCGCCAAAGGCCTCCACCGCACGCGCAATGAACGCCCCGGCCGGCAGCGTGTCGAGCATGTCGAGGGCGGCCTTCTCGCCCTCCTTGTCACCGCGCTGGGCTCGCGCGCGCGCGAGCTCGAAGCAGAGCAACGCAGCCTCGTCGTCTTTCACCGTCGAGGCGAGCTCGGTGGTGGCCTCGTCGTAGCGGGTCGCATCTCCGGCGAGCGAAGCAAGCGTGCGCATCAGGCGCGCGGCGGTCTCCTTCGACAGGCCCAGGCGCTCGGCCTCGCGCAGCTGATTGCGCGCCGCCTCCATCCGGGCTGGGTTCGCTTGCTGCCCGGAATTGCTCTGCTCGCCTGCGTCACCAGGCTCGCTCGGGTCCGTGGCGATCAGATACGCGGACAGCAGCGCCGCGCGCACCTTCGCTTCGTCACCTGCGCTCTCCAGGAACTTCACGAGCGCCTCGGAGAAGTGCGCGGGGTCGCCCTCGGCGAGGAGGTCGAGCTCCATGCCGCGCGCCGGCAGGCTCTTCGGGTCGGACCGCGTGGCCTCGGTGAGCGCAATGAGCGCGATGGCCCGATCACCGACGCTGGCCGCGTGCTCCGCGACGCGCATCGAAAGGGCAGCGCGCTCGCGTGGATCCTGTTCACCCTCGAGCAGTGCGTTCGCGAGCTTCGCAGCCAGCTCCGTCTCGGATGCGAGCTCCGCCAGACGCACGCGGCGCAGCATCACGACGCGCGCGAGCACGCTGCGTGAGGATGGGGCGTCGGGGTCGGCCTTTGCGTCGGCGATCAACCTCTGAAGGAGCTTGTCCAGGAGCTCTGCACCGCGGTCGTGCTTGCCCACCGCGACGAACATGTCCGACGCCCGCACCAGCGTGAGCGTGACGTCGGGGATGGCCCGCGCCCAGCGCGGGACCCCCAGCGCGTCTGCCGTCTTGACGTCGTCTTCGCTGGCGCCCAGTCCGATGAGTCCGCGGCGCACGAGGAGGTCGGCGAGCTTCTGGCGTGCAGCATTGCTGCGCTCGGGCTCAGCGCTCTCCGCCTCCTTCAGGAAGATGCGCTCGAGCGCGGTCATCGCGCGGAACGACTGCTGCGACTCATCCGCGAGGAGCTCCTCGTAGATCGTCTGGGCGCCTTCGACGTCCCCCGACGTGTGCTTCAGGTCCGCGAGGTCGATGCGGAGGAGATCGCGGAAGCGCGTATCCGAAGAGAGCGAGACGCGCCCTGCGAGCGCCTCCTCGCGAAGCGCGGGATCTTGCAGCTTGCCTGCGGTGTGCTCGAGGAGCAGCCACGCGGACGCGCTCTCGTGCGCCGGCGCGGGAACCTCCGTCGCTTCCTTGGCGGCGCCCCGCGCGCCCCCGAGGTCGTTCTGCACGTCTGCGCAGAACGTCGCGTGAAGAACGAGCGCACGCACGCGCTCCTCGGGAGACTCTGCGGCGCGGACCAGCGCCTCCAAGAGCTTGCCCAGGTTCGTCGTGGAACGGCGGCGCTCGAGCAGCCGCACCAGCCCCTCGAGCGGCTCGCGGAACTCGGTATCGGAGTTGTAGGCCGCGAGGTAGTCACGCGCGGCCGAGGCCTCGTCGCCGCCCCGCTCTTCGATCTCGCCGACCTCGTAGAGGAGGCGTCCCTTTCGTGCCGGCTCGGTCGCCTCGGTCGCCTCCGCACGCAGGCGGGCAGCGGCGCCGGCGATCGCTTCCGCGACCTCTGGCGGCGGGGGCGGCATGCGCGAAACACCAGGAATGTGCTGTACCTGGTCGCGCGGGGGAGATGTGCCCGAAGGGTCCGTCATGATGCGTGCAGAGTGCACATGAAATGCACCCCGTCGGCGTCCCAGGTTAGCGCGAAAAAGCGGGCCTCCGCTCCATGAAATGGTGGGCGCAACGAATCATTCCGCACGGCTCCAGGGGCGATCGCCCGACGATCTCCGACGATCCCCGCTAGGTCAGCGTATCGAGCTTCTCCTTGACCTTGTCCTCGATGGTGCCCTTCATCACGCGGAGGAGGAAGGGCAGGTCGATGGAGATGTGCACGTCCTTCGCAGAGACGTGCAGCTCGCCCTTGGTGCCCTTTGCGGCGCCGCTCGGGGCGTCGAAGCGAATCGTGTCGCCGTCCCACTTCCACGTGATGGAGAAACGAGTCTCCATGCTCTTGGCGATCTCCTCCGCCTTCTTCTTGGCGTCTTCGATGGGCAGGGTGTGGGCGCGGGTGATGTCGATCGTGGACATGAGGATCTCCTAGCAAACCAGAATACGCGTTTCCATCACTCAGAGCGCCGCATCACGTAGAATCCCCGCGGGGTCTCCACGACGTCGCTCACGCCGCCGACTGGCAGCGAGAAGAGCGCGAGCTCCACGGCGGGCTCGAGGACACCGCGAGGCATTCGCCCCGCGTCGTCGGTGGAGCCGGAGTCGCCGTGGCGGACGGCCTCGTGGAACTCCTTCTTCGCCTCCTCCGCAAGCTTCTGCGCGAGGTCCTGCCCTTCACGGCGTGACCGCGCGGTGGGTGATGCGCCCTGGCAACCAGCGAACTGGATGAAGACGACGCCCCAGCGCACCTGGCGCGGCGCGCGATCGCCGAGCACGCCGGCCCCGCTGTCCGACGGCAGGTCCGGGCGCTGATCACCAAGGAACAGCGGCGTGCCGCCCTCGTCGCCGGTTCCGCCCGCCGTGAGCGTGTTGATCACGAGCTCTGCGTCGTTCGGTGCATCGGAGGCTGCGTCCATGGCCGCAGCGCCGGCCTCCGTCGGGACGCGCACGATCGTTGGCGCGGACGCGATCGTCACGGCTGCCGCGGTCCCGAGCACGAGCGCGCCCACGAACACGGAGAGCGCGCTCTCGGGTCTAAGCGCCAAGCGACCTCAGCTCTCGCTGGTCTCTTCGGCGACGATCTGACCGTCCTCGTGATCGACGGGGTCGTCCTCGAGGCGCATGGTCGGAGGCGGCGGATCGCCATAGAGCTCGAGCTCCGCAGCGAGCCAGTTTTCCCGGGCGATCAGCTCCTTCTTGCGGCCGGCCGCGCTGGGATCGTCGGTCTTGCCGGAGACCTCTTCGATCTCCTTCTGGACCTCGCCGAGCTCCTTACGGACGAGGACGGGATCGATCTGCTCGCGCTCCGTGTACTCATCCGTCAGGATCGTGAGCTTGCTCGCACCGGCCTCCGCGAAGCCGCGCCCGATGGCGCAGCGCTTCTGCTCCGCGCCCTGCTTGTAGGTCACAATGCCAGTGCGGACCGCCGCGAGCAGGGGCAAGTGTCCCGGCATCACGCCGAACTCGCCGTCTGCACCGGGCGCGGTGACCTCGTCGACCTGCGCTGAGAGGGCGCGACCCGTCGGCGTTACGATCTCGAGATCGATCTTGCCTTCCATGTCACAGAGCCTTTCTGGTGAGGGGCCTTATCACGTCGCCTTCGTGAGCTCCGCGGCCTTCGCCTTCATGTCCTCGATGTTGCCGACGAGGTAGAAGGCCTGCTCCGGGTACTTCCCATCGTCGTCGAACTCGCCCTTGGTGAGGCGCTCGAACGCGTCGATGGTCTCCTCGAGCGGGACAAGCTTGCCGGCCATGCCGGTGAACTGCGCGGCGACGAAGAACGGCTGTGAGAGGAAGCGCTGGATCTTGCGCGCGCGCGACACGATGGTCTTGTCTTCCTCGCTCAATTCATCCATGCCGAGGATGGCGATGATGTCCTGCAGGTCCTTGTACTTCTGCAGCGTGGATTGCACCTTGCGGGCGACGCCGTAGTGGCGATCACCGACGACCTGCGGGTCGAGCATGGTGCTCGTGGAGTCGAGCGGGTCGACGGCCGGGTAGATGCCGAGCGACGCGAGGTCACGCGAGAGAACGGTGGTCGCGTCGAGGTGGGCGAACGCGGTCGCGGGCGCCGGGTCCGTGAGGTCGTCGGCGGGGACGTAGATCGCCTGCACGCTGGTGATGGAGCCCTTGTTCGTGGAGGTGATGCGCTCCTGGAGACCGCCCATCTCCGTGGACAGCGTGGGCTGGTAACCGACGGCGCTCGGGATACGACCGAGGAGCGCGGAGACCTCCGAGCCCGCCTGCGTGAAGCGGAAGATGTTGTCGACGAAGAGCATGACGTCCTGACCCTCTTCGTCGCGGAAGTACTCCGCGATGGTGAGGGCGGAGAGCGCGACGCGCGAGCGGGCTCCGGGCGGCTCGTTCATCTGGCCGAAGCAGAGCGCAGTCTTGGAGATGACGGGAAGGCCGGTGTCGAGGAGCGACTCGCTCATCTCGATGAAGAGGTCGTTGCCCTCGCGCGTGCGCTCGCCGACGCCAGCGAAGCAGGACACGCCGCCGTGCGCCTTCGCGACGTTGTTGATGAGCTCGAGGATGAGGACGGTCTTGCCGACGCCGGCGCCGCCGAAGAGGCCGATCTTGCCGCCCTTGCGGTAGGGAGCGAGCAGGTCGATGACCTTGATGCCGGTCGGGAAGATCTCGACCTTCGTGGACTGGTCCTGGAAGATCGGCGGAGCGCGGTGGATGGGCGAGAATTTCTTCGCGTTGATCGGGCCGGCCTCGTCGACGGGCTCGCCGACGACGTTGAGGATGCGGCCGAGGCACTCGGGGCCGACCGGCATCATGATGGGGGCGCCGGTGTCGCGGACTGCCATGCCACGGACCAGACCGTCCGTGGAATCCATCGCGATGGTCCGGACGGTGTTCTCGCCGAGGTGCTGCGCGACCTCGAGGGTCAGGTTGTCCTTCGCAGTGGAGATGCTCGGGTTCGAGAGCTTCAGGGCATTCAGGATCTTCGGCAGCTTGCCATCGGCGAACTCGACGTCGACGACGGGGCCGATGACCTGCGTGATCTTGCCCGTGCCGAGGGAGGCAGCGGCGGAAGATGACGAACCCAGCGAGCTTTGCATCATTTGAATGGATCTCCTCGAACGGCCTATGGGGTCGAAAGCGCGGCACGAACAGCCCGGAGCGGTTCGCGCCAAAACTACAACCACTGCGCGGGCGCGCACTTACTACGTGGTGAACTGGTTGTGCAACCAGGTTCCCGATTGGATTGTCGCGCTGATGATGGGCGGCGGCTCGGCGTGATCGTGCAACTGGCTTTCTGGCCGGGGGAAACCGGGCGAATCGGGGGCGGTGCCGATGGCCCGGAGGACCGTTTCGCTCACGCCCCCGAAAGGTGCTACGCACAGCACCCCGGATGATCTCACCCGCCACCATCGAGCGCGTCCGCGACAGGGCGGACATCGTGGCCGTCATCTCGGAGACCGTGCCCTCGCTCAAGCGACGAGGGAGAAGCTTCGTGGGGCTCTGTCCGTTCCACAAGGAGAAGTCGCCGAGCTTCCACGTGAACCCGGACCGCGGCTTCTTCCACTGCTTCGGCTGCAAGGAGTCGGGCAGCGTCATCGACTTCGTGATGAAGCAGGAGAGCGCGACGTTCCCGGAGGCGGTGCGCTCGCTCGCGGAGCGCTACAACATCGAGATCGAGGAGGACCGCGGCCCGGAGCGCCCCGAGCAGGATCGCCTGAAGAAGCTCCGCGACGATCTCTATTCGGTGAACGCAGCGGCGGCCACGTTCTGGGAAGAAGAGCTCAAGACGAACGAGCACGCTCACTTCGCACACGAGGAGCTCAAGAAGCGCGGCATCCCGTTCGGCGAGAGCGAAGAGATCGACGGCGTGCTGCGGGGCTTCCGCATGGGATACGCGCCGTCGGGCTGGGATGGGCTCGCGGTGTACTTCCGCAAGCAAGGAATCTCACCGTACGCCGCCGAGCAGGTCGGGTTGCTGGTGCCGCGCTCGTCAGGTGGTAGCGGGCACTACGATCGCTTCAGACATCGGCTCATGTTCGCCGTCGTGGACGAGAAGGGGCGCGTGGTCGCGTTCAGCGGTCGCGCGTTGCCGGCGCTTCCCGAGGACGGGCAAAAAGAATCACCTGCAAAGTACATGAATTCGCCGGAGAGCCCGATCTACACGAAGGGGCACACGCTCTTCGGGCTGCATCAGGCGCGTCACGAGATCCGGAAAGCAGAGGAGGCGATCCTGGTCGAGGGAAACTTCGACGTGGTGTCGCTGCATGCGCGCGGGATTCAGAACGTGGTCGCGCCGCTGGGTACGGCGTTCACGGTGGAGCAGGCGAAGCTCCTGCGACGGTTCGCGCCGCGTGCGGTGCTCGCGTTCGATGGCGACAGCGCGGGCAAGAAGGCGACGCGTGCGGCGCGCGAGGCGATCGCGACCGCGGGGCTGTCGGCGCGTGTGCTGCGCATCCCGGAGGGCAAGGATCCCGACGACCTGGTGCGGACGCGCGGCGCGAAGGGCTTCCTGGACCTGCTGTCGTCGGCGAAGGAGTACACGGAGCACTTGATCGATGAGGCGCTGGACTCGAACTTCACGAGCGCGAGCGCGCTGGAGAAGGCGAGTCGCCTCGATGAGGTGATGAAGCTCATCGGCGCGCAGGACAATCCGTTGGTGCGTCTGGAGCTGAAGGCGCTGGCGGACAAGCTGGCGGCGCGGCTCGATCTGCATGGCCTGGAGGCGGGCCGTGATCATGAGAAGTCATCCGAGTCGTTCCGGATGGTGGAGCAGATGGTGCGGCGTCAGGTGGCGACGGAGCGAGCGCAAGCGCCAGCGGTGACGCCGAGGGATGCGCGGGTGAGCGCGAAGGTGCCAGGGACGGAGGAGCGGAAGGCGATCTCGCAAGCACTGATCGAATGTCCAGATCTACTGGTCGACCCGGAACTAGAGGCAGACCTTCAGATTCTTGAAGGGAAGAGCGTGGAGGTCGTTCTTGCGCTTCGAAAGGCCTGGAATTTCGAGCAGGGGAAGCTGGATGTCGATGCGTTCCTCACCGCCCTGCCGACGGACCTCCTGGCCTGGGCAAAAACAGTGCTCGCGCAGCCCACGTTTATTGACCCAAAAGAGGCGAAAGAATACTTGCGAGGAAACGCGGAGAAGCTAAAGAGGCTCCTCCTTGCGCAGAGCACGAACGAGCTTGCAAGAGAAAACTACCGAACTCAGGGGGACTGGGAGGACGAGCAAGAGCGAGCTCTCGAGGCAGCAAAGCAGAGCTACGAGAAGCACGGTGTGAAGCGGTAGCGGGCGCAGGCGGCGCGTGAACGGAAGCGGAACGCTAGAGGGGTGGTCCCCTGGCGATAGTGGCAGTAACGGAGCTCAGTCGAGCCAACTCACTCAGCAACAAGGCGACGATGGCGACGAAAAACCGTGACAAGAAGGACTCGAAGGACCTCGCCGAGAACGGCAGTGGGAACGGGTCCAACGGCGGCAACGGCAAGGCCGGCAAGAACGGCTTCATGACCTACGAGGAGGTCAACGATCAGATGCCCACCGACGTCGTGTCCGATCAGATGGACGACGTGATGGGGGTGCTGGGCGACGAGGATATCGAGATCGTGGACGCCGCCACGCAGGTGAAGATCGCGCCCAAGCGCATCGTCGAAGAAGAAGCCGCCGACAAGAAGAACGTCGTCCGCGATCGCGACAAGGACGAGGACGACTCGTACTACTCGAAGTCGAACGACCCCGTTCGCATGTACCTCCGCAAGATGGGCAGCGTCTCGCTGCTCACGCGTGAGGGAGAGGTCGAGATCGCCAAGCGCATCGAGACCGGCGAGCACATGATCCTGGGGGCGATCCTGAACTCGCCCGTGGCAGTGCGCGAGATCATCGATCTCGGTGACAAGCTCCGCAAGCACAAGATCCGCGTGAAGGAGATCATCCGGGACGCGGAGGACGAAGAGCGCGAGTTCGACGAAGAGAAGGCCGACCGCGACATCCTGCGCCTCATCGACAAGGTGAAGCACCTGGACAAGATCGCCCAGGACCTCGCCGCGTCGCACGAGACGTGCGCGCAGTCCCGCAAGAAGGGCATCGAGGCCGACATCGAGGCGAACCGCGCCAAGATGGTCGAGACCCTCGAAGAGATGCGCCTGAACAAGAAGACGATCGACAAGATCGTCATGAAGCTCCGCTCGCTCATCCAGAAGGTGGAGCGCGCAGAGGGTGGCGTCACGGAGCTCGAGAAGCGCACCGGCGTCGACATGGACCAGCTCCGCAAGGAAGCGCGTACGGCCCGTCCGGACGCGCGCCTCGAGCGCCTCTTCAAGAAGAAGCACGGTGTCACTCCCGACGAGGTCCTCGCGAACCACTCGGCCGCGCAGAAGAACCTGCGTCGCGTCGAAGAGGAGCTGAACCTCGACGTCACGGCGCTTCGTCAGACCTACGCGGACATCCGCGAGGGCGAGCGCAAGAGCGAGAAGGCGAAGGCGGAGCTCGTCGAGGCGAACCTTCGTCTCGTCGTCTCGATCGCGAAGAAGTACACGAACCGCGGACTGCAGTTCCTGGATCTCATCCAGGAGTGCAACATCGGCCTCATGAAGGCGGTCGACAAGTTCGAGTACAAGCGCGGCTACAAGTTCTCGACGTACGCGACGTGGTGGATTCGTCAGGCGATCACCCGCGCGATCGCCGACCAGGCGCGCACCATCCGCATCCCGGTCCACATGATCGAGACGATCAACAAGCTTATCCGGACGTCTCGCTATCTCGTTCAGGAGTACGGCCGCGAGCCGACACCGGAAGAGATCGCAGAGAAGATGGAGCTCCCGCTCGACAAGGTCCGCAAGGTCCTCAAGATCGCGAAGGAGCCCATCAGCCTCGAGACGCCGATCGGCGAAGAGGAAGACTCGCACCTTGGCGACTTCATCGAGGACAAGAGCGTCGTCTCCCCGGCGGAAGCGGTCATCAACCGCAACCTCGCGGACAAGACGCGTGACGTCCTGAAGACGCTGACGCCGCGTGAGGAGAAGGTCCTGCGCATGCGCTTCGGCATCGGCGAGAAGAGCGATCACACGCTCGAAGAAGTCGGTCAGGACTTCGAGGTCACGCGCGAGCGCATCCGTCAGATCGAGGCGAAGGCGCTGCGCAAGCTGCGTCACCCGTCGCGTTCGAAGCAGCTGAAGCCCTTCGTCGAGAGCTGACCAACGTAGCGAGACCGACTAGACTGGTCGCGTCATGCTGACCTTGTGCGTGAGCCT
>JANXLV010000002.1 GCA_025355005.1 Myxococcales bacterium
CCAAGAAGGGGTACTAGCGCTGGGGGCGCGGACTGCGCCGCCTGCTATGCTTCCATCATGTGCATCATCTGTGTCGACTTCGATAAGGGGCGCATGACCTCTGCTGAGGCCCGGCGGGCTCTCGGCGAGATGGTCGTGAAGCTGGATCCGGAGCACGTCGCACAGATCGAGCGCACACTTCATGACGCTGACTCTGCGACGCCTGGGGGTGTCGCGCCGAGCACGAGCACGGCAAACGGGACGCCAAATGGGACGCCGAACGGGACGGACCTGAAGAACGCCAAGACGCCCTGACACCCGTTCGAGCGGGATCCCACCGCCCCCTCCCATGATACTCTTGGCCCCGTGAGCGCTCAGGATTCTCCCCAGGTGCCCGTCCGCATGAAAGCGGTGGAGCACCTCTACAAGGCCAATGTGATCGCGAAGGCGGACTACCACGCAGTCGCCTATCAGGTCTCCAAGACGAACGCGCGCTCCGAGGAAGTGATCATCCAGACGGGGGTGCTGGATGAGGCGAAGCTCCTCACCGGACTTGCTGCCGTCTACAAGGCGCATTTCGTCACGAGCGAGCGCCTCGCGGCCGCCGAGATCCCCCGCCCGATCGTGGAGCTCCTTCCGCGGGCGCTCGCGGAGAAGCTCCTGATCCTGCCGGTCCACTTCGATGCAGCGAAGAACCTGTTGAGCATCGGCACGCCCGATCCGGAGATCGTCTCCAATCTGGATGAGGCGCGCAAGGCCGCGGGTGTGAAGGAGATCCGAGCCTTCATCATGCGCCCAGCGACTGTGCTGGCCGGCATCAAGAAATTCTACGCGGGTGATGCGACTGCGCTGACCGCGCTGCTGCCCGCGCCCACCGCCGCTCCGTCCCCCCCAGCCGTCTCTGCGGGGGCTGCGCCGCCCGCGACGTCCACAGCCCCAGTGGTGAGCGCCATTTCCGCGGTCTCCACAGCTGCTGCGCCTCCTCCGATGCGCCCGTTCTCTTTCTCCAGTCCGGGTCCAGAGCCGGGCAGTGATGCGGGCCCCGCGTCCGGCCGCATCCAGGTAGCGCCGCCCGCTCCCAGCCCCATGGTCACGCATCCCGCCTCTGCGGCCATGAAGGCCGCGCGCCCCATCGCGACTCCCGGTCCGTCACCCAGCCCGCTGACGCCTGCAGCAGCGATGCAGCCACTTCCCGTCTCGCTCGGCACGTCGTCCGCGCACGAGACGCTGGAGCGCTTCCGCAACATCGTGGGCCTCATCGAAGGCGGTAGGCAGGAGCTGCGCGGGCACTCCTCGCAGGTCGCGGGCCTCATCTTGCGCCTCGGCGAATACATGGGGCTCGATCAAAAGACGCTCGACACGCTCGGCCTCGCGGCGATGGTGCACGACCTCGGCAAGCTCGGCCCACTGCACATCAACGCGCGCGAAGTCAGCACCAGTCCGGAGCACTCGGACGCCGCGCAGAAGACGTATGACGCGCCTGCGCGGGTGCTGGAGTCGCTGGGGCTCACAGTGCCGCGGGCGGCGCTCGACATTGTCGCCGCCATGTACGAGCGCTTCGACGGCAAGGGCACCCCGAACGGTCTGGCGGGCCAGCGCATCCCGCTCGGCGCGCGGATGCTGGCGGTGGTGGATACCTATGCCGATCTCATCCGCGCATCGCGTCTACCGGAGCGCAAGGCGATGACGCCGCAGGAGGCGATCGCCGAGCTCGGCAAGCACGGCGCCAAGGCCTTCGATCAGGATCTCATCGACAACTTCCGTGGCGCGCTGCTCGGTGGCGGGAGCAAGGAGACGAAGAAGACCAGCTCCAGCACGTGGTCGATCAACATCCATCCGGCGCTGATCATCGACGCGAGCCCCGACGAGACCAACGCGCTCGAGTTCGTGATGACGGACCAGGGGTTCGACGTGAAGACCGCGCGCACACTGGAGCGCGCAAGGGAGCTGCTCTACGCCAACGACGGCGGCGGGTTCCACCTTGTCATCAGCGAGCTCGATTTTCCGGACGGAGACGGCCTCACCCTGCTCGAGGAGATCCGCAAGGAGACGTGGGGCAAGGAGCTCCCGTGGATCGTGCTGACCTCACGCCAGGGCGGCCGCGCGGCGCAGAAGTCGTACTCGCATGGCGTGCTCGACTTCATGGCGAAGCCCATGCCCACCGATCTCATCGTCGCGAAGTCGAAGGCGCTGCTCGACAAGGCGTTGAAGGATCGCGTCGTGCGCGGCGTGTCCGGCAGCCTTCAAGAGATGGGGCTCGGCGACATCGTGCAGGTGCTCTTCTACGGCAAGAAGACAGGCAAGCTGACGATCCGCACGAAGACCGCCCAGGGCGAGGTCCACTTCCTCACCGGCAACATCGCTAACGCAACGTGGGGCGGACAAGCGGGAGTCGACGCGTTCTACGCGATGGTCCGCTTCACCGAGGGCAACTTCGCGTTCGATCCATCCTTCGAGCCGAAGGAGCGCCTGATCGAAGAGTCCAACGAAGCGCTGCTCCTCGAGGGCATGCGACGGATGGACGAAGAGAATCAGTAAACAGCATCGCATGGCGCGAGATCCATCCCGCCATGCTTCGTTTCGAGCTGCGCGCGGTGCTCACGTACCAGAGTCTCACGATCCCGCACATCTTGCTTGCACTCTACATGCGGTCATGATCAGAGGCGCTCATGGAAAAGGTGAGCGGGATCGAGGCGGAGTT
>JANXLV010000010.1 GCA_025355005.1 Myxococcales bacterium
GCGTGGATGAAGGCGTCCACCGAATTCAAGACATTGCGGGCGCATCATCTTGCAGAGGCTCGCGACCGCGACACCCACCGCCTCTTTCTTCCAGACTTCGAGATCCGACGAGCCGGTCCGGAGCAGCAGCTCCCCCGCGGCCCCTCGGATCTCGAAGTCTGGAAGAAAGAGGCGGTGGGTGTCGCGGTCGCGAGCCTCTGCAAGATGATGCGCCCGCAATGTCTTGAATTCGGTGGACGCCTTCATCCACGCGTCGAAATTCGCGCGTCGCCCCTTCTCGACGGGGTCAGCGCGCTTATACGGGCGAGCGTCCGCTCCGAACAGATGGTCCAGCAACATCACGACACTCCGCGACGCCGCAAGGAACAGCGTGAGATGGTCGAGGGTCTCGGTTTGCTTGCGGTTCGAAGCTCTCAACCCTTCGAGCGCGCGATGCGCCTGGTTTCGCTTGCCGCCCACGTGCTCGATACGCTCATCGCGAGAGAGCTGAAGCGGGTCCTGGGTCATGCAGGAAAGCTAGCGCATGGCGACCGCCGCACGTTCTTCTTCCAGCGCTATCGACGCTCGCTCACAGGCCGAACACCTGCGCATCACCCGCGCCATGGATGATGACGTCTGTTCAGTCACGCCTATCGGCGGGTGAACGGTCGCCGTGCCATCCCACCGCTGCCGCGATCGGGTAGCCTGGGGCACAGTGACACCGTCTTCTCGCTCCGTGCTCGCCGTGCTTCCAAAGCCTCGTTTGGCCGAGCTCGCGCGCACGTTCGCAGTCTCCGTTCCGCCGTCGCTCAACCGCGACGAGCAGGTTGAGGCTCTCGTAAAGGCCGGCACCATTCGCTTCCGCGAGCTGCTCGGCGCGCTTGGACGAGACGAGTTGAAGGCCGCGTGTCGCTCGCACGGGCTCGACGACTCTGGTCGCGCGCGCCCGCTCCTCGCCGCGCGGCTCCTCCAGGCGCATGGCGCCGCGGAGAGCGCTCCGCCACGCCCCCTCTTCACCGCGAACACGATCCCTCGGCACGCGCCGCACCCTGGCGATATCGTGCGCGTGCGTCATCGCCAGTGGCTCGTCGAAGACGTGGTGCCGCCGCCCGAGGAGGGACACGCGACGCTCATTCGCCTCGTGTGCCTCGACGACGACAATCAGGGCAAGCGACTCGACGTCGCATGGGAGCTGGAGCTGGGGGCCAAGGTGTTCCAGCCCGATCTTCACGGGCTCGGCGAGATCGACCGCGTTGATCCCCCGCGCCACTTCGCGGCCTACCTCCACGCGCTGAAGTGGAATCGCGTCACCGCGACGGAGGCGAACCTGTTCCAGTCACCCTTCCGCGCTGGCATCAAGCTGATGAACCATCAGCTCACGCCGCTGAAGAAGGCGCTCTCCCTTCCGCGCGCGAACATCTTCATCGCGGACGACGTGGGTCTTGGCAAGACCATCGAGGCGGGGCTCATCGCGCAGGAGCTGCTCCTCCGTCAGCGCGTCGAGTTCATCCTGATCGTCTGCCCGGCCTCCGTCTCGCTGCAGTGGCGCGACGAGATGCAAAAGCGCTTCGGTCTGCAATTCGAGATCATGAACCGTGCGTTCATCGGCCGTCGCCGACAGGAGCGCGGCTTCGGCGTGAATCCCTGGGGCACGCACACGCGCTTCATCGTGTCGCACCAGATCCTTCGCCGCCCCGAGTACCGCGATCCGCTCCTCCAGCACATTGGCGAGCGCGCGACCAAGAGCCTTCTCATCCTGGACGAGGCACACGTCGCAGCGCCGTCCGGGTCCACGCGCTACGCGGTCGACTCGAAGATCACCGACGTCATCCGCGACATCGCGCCGCGCTTCGAAAACCGGCTCTTCCTGAGCGCCACGCCGCACAACGGACACTCCAACAGCTTCTCCGCGCTTCTCGAGATCCTCGACCCTCAGCGTTTCACGCGCGGCGTTCCGGTACGGGGGCGCAAGCAGCTCGACGCGGTCATGGTGCGGCGCCTGAAGGAGGACCTGCGCAAGCTCGGCGTGGAGCAGTTCCCGAAGCGGACGCTCGTGTCTCTCTCGGTTGGCTCCAAGAGCTCGCCGGAGCTTGCGCTCGCCACCATGCTTGCGGACTACACGAAGCTCGCAAAGCCGGCGAACGGACAGGGCGCGCTTGTCTTCATCAACCTGCAGAAGCGGCTCCTCTCCTGCGTCGAAGCGTTTTGCCGCACGCTCCAGGCCCACCATCGCGCCGTCCAGGAGGGACGCGCGAAGATACCGATGCAGATCCCGCTCCTGACGGATGACGACGAGTACGGCGTCGACGACGACGCGGCAGACGACGCAGACGAAGCGCGCGTCGAGGGGGCCTCTAGCGAAGTCACGCCGACGAAGGACGCGCGCGCGCTCCTCGATGCGATGCTGGTGCTCGCGCAGCAGAGGCGTGGCGCCGCGGATGCGAAGGTAGAGGCGCTCCTTGCCTGGATCCGCAAGAATCAGTGCCCCGCCGTCACCGTCGGTGGCCCCCCAGCCAAGGCCTCCAAGGCGGAGCGCAAGTGGACCGGTCGTCGCGTGCTCATCTTCACCGAGTACGGCGACACCAAGCGCTACCTCCGCAGCATCCTGAATACCGCGGTAGATGGCACGGATGACGGCGACGCGCGCATCATGGAGCTGCACGGCGGCATGTCGGACGAGCAGCGCGAGGAGGTGCAGCAGGCCTTCAACTCGCCGCCCGACAAGCACGCGGTCCGCATCCTGATCGCGACGGACGCCGCGCGCGAAGGCGTGAACCTTCAGGGGCATTGCGCGGATCTGTTCCACTTCGACGTGCCGTGGAACCCGGCGCGCATCGAGCAGCGCAACGGCCGCATTGACCGCACCCTCCAGCCCGAGCCGGAGGTGCGCTGTCACTACTTCCTCTACCCGGACCGCGCGGAGGACATCGTCCTCGAGAAGCTGGTGCACAAGGTGGACACGATCCAGCGTGAGCTCGGGTCGATCGGCTCGGTGCTCCTCGACCGCATGGGCGAGGTGCTCGACGCCGGGATCGACGCGAGGACCGCCACGAAGCTCGACAAGGCCGAGGAGGCCGGCGCGCTGAAGCAGACGTCAAGCGAGGAGCTGGAGAGCGAGCGCGGAGACCTGAAGCAAGTCGAGGCCGAGATCGATGAGGCCGGCGCCATCTTGAATCGCTCGGCGAAAATCATGGAATTTGATCCGATGCTCCTGCGCGACGCGCTCGACGTCGGGCTGGAGCTGGCCGGTGCCAGCGCGCTCGTGCCTTTGAAGGCGGACGGCGTGGATGCGTTCCGTATTCCAGAGCTGCCGGAGTCGTGGGAGCCCACGCTGGATAGCCTCCGTCCCCCGCGAGGGCGGAACGAGTACCTCTGGGAGTACCGCAAGAAGGCGCCGCAGCCGCTTGTCTTCCGCCCGCCGCCCAGGATGAACAGCGAGCTCTCGCACGTACACCTGCAACACCCGTTCGTGCAGCGTGTGCTTGGCCGCTTTCTTTCTCAGGGTTTCAGCGCTCACGATCTCCGGCGCGTCACCGTGGTGCGCACGCGCCATGACTCGCTGGTCCGCGTGATTGCGTTCGGTCGCCTATCGCTCTTCGGCCCAGGCGCGACCCGCCTTCACGACCAGCTGATCTCCGTTGGCGCGCGCTGGATTGAAGGCGGGGAGCTCAAGCCCTTCGCGGAGGAAGCGGACAAGAAGGCCGTAGAGATGCTGGAGCAGGTCCTCACCGAGTCACCCACGCTCGAAGGTGTCGGCGACGCCGTGCAGACGAAGCTCGCGGCAGCGGCGCCGAAGGCGTTCGGCGGTCTCTGGAAGCACGTTCGCGACGACGCGGACGCACTCGCGCACGACGCCGAGCGAAAGCTCGTGCAACGTGGCCAGGAGGAGTCCGACGCGCTCCGCGGGATCCTCGCAGCGCAGCGCGCCTCCATCAAGGCGGAGATCGACCGGCGCGCGCAGCTCACGTTCGATGATCTGAAGCTGGACAAGCGCGAGCAAGATCAGTTCAAGAAGGAGCAGGTCTTCATGGGTGATCGCCTCGGAGCGATCGACAAGGAGATGCAGCGCGAACCTGCGCAGATCCAGGCGCTCTACAAGGTGGCGCTGCGAAGACTGGAGCCCGTGGGCCTGGTGTTCCTCTGGCCGGAGACGCGCGGATGAGCGACGTCGATCGGCGATTTCACGAGACATGGCTCGGGATGGTTCAGCCCATCGACGGCCTGGTCGTGTCCATCCCCGTGCTGGTGGATGCGCAGTGCGCCGAGCGCCAGCAGCCGCACTTGCAGCAGACGCTCCTCCAACTGTGCCCGCCGACTCGTCAGGGAGAAGCCGGGCCGGAGGGATATGCCATCAGCGACGTGCAGACATTCCTGTCCGAGCTACTTGGATATGCGCCGGATGCGTTCGATAGCGGTGATTCGATCCCCGACGCACTCTCGCTCTACGTGCCGGAGGGACGCCAGACGCTGCGTCCGTCGCTCGCGCTGAAGAAAACTGGCGCCGCGAGCGGGGCGGAGCCCACGTACGAGCTGATGGTGTGGGATCTCCCGCGCGGGCTTGATCTAGACAAGCCCGAGACGACCACCGGCTCTTGGGACTATCCGCCCGCTGCGAAGTACGAACGGCTGTTGCGCCACTGCCGCGTGCCCATCGGCCTTCTGACGAATCGTGAGGCGGTGCGCCTGATCTACGCGCCGCACGGGGAATCCTCGGGCTCCATCACCTTCCGCATCGACGACATGGCCAGTGTTGGAGGGCGTCCCATCCTGGACGCGTTCGTGATGCTGCTCTCCGCGAATCGCCTCTTTGGCGTCGCGGAGGAGCGCACGCTGCCCGCGCTTCTTGCACAGAGTCGCAAGCGCCAGGCGAACGTGACCAACGATCTGGCGGAGCAGGTCTTCGAGGCGCTGCAGCTCCTCCTTCGCGGCTTCGAGTCCGCGTCCGAGCGGGATGGTGCGGCCGCGCGCTTGCTCATCGACGACGCGCTCGAGCGGGGAGGGGACCACCTCTACAAGGGGCTGCTCACCACGCTCCTGCGACTGGTGTTCGTGCTCTACGCAGAGGACCGCGGCCTATTGCCAACGGAGCACCCGTTCTACGCGGAGCATCTCTCTGTGCTCGGCCTGTTCGAGCAGCTGCAGACGGATCGCGGCGCGTACCCGGACTCCATGTCGCGTCGCTTCGGCGCGTGGGACCGGCTCGTCACGCTCTTCCGCGCCGTGTTCCTTGGCGTCTCGCACGGGGACCTCACGATGCCGCCGCGTCGCGGCTCGCTCTTCAACCCGCACGAGTATCCGTTCCTGGAGGGCTGGGGCCCAGGCGGCAGCGCGCCGATCACGCAGCCTGAGGACCGCGCGGCCGTCCAGGTGCCCAGCGTGGATGATGAGACCATCTACCGCGTGCTGGAGAAGCTCCTGGTGTTCGAGGGGCAGCGGCTCTCATACCGAGCGCTGGACGTCGAGCAGATCGGCAGCGTCTACGAGGCGCTCATGGGCTACCACGTGCTCCGCGTGCCATCGCGTGCAGTATGCATGAAACCGCATCGCCTCTGGATCTCCGCGGAAGAGATCGAAGAGATTCCGGTCGGACGAAGGCCAAAGTGGCTCAAGGAGACCATTGGTCTCTCCACCGCGCAGGCAGAGAAGCTGGCCGCTGAGATCGCGGACGTGAACGCCAAAGACGGAGAAGCGATCCTCACCGCGCTGGCGAAGCACGCCGCAGGCGGAAAGAAGGCCGATCCGTCGCTCTCGAAGGCGCGCGCGGGGCAGCTTGTCCTGCAGCCGGGGACGGAGCGGCGCCGCACCAGCTCGCACTACACGCCACGGAGCCTGTCCGCGCCCATCGTCCGGCGCACGCTGGAGCCGCTGCTGGCGGTGATGGGGGAGGTGCCCGCGTCGGAGCGCATCCTGCACCTGAAGGTGTGCGACCCGGCCATGGGCTCCGGCGCATTCCTGGTGGAGGCGTGTCGCTTCCTGGCGGACCAGGTGCTCGCGGCCTGGACGCGTGAGGGGAAGATCGAGTTGATGGCCGCGCAGCACGGCGATCCGTTGCTGCACGCGCGGCGCCTGGTCGCGCAGCGGTGCCTCTATGGCGTCGACAAGAATGACGCGGCGGTGGAGCTCGCGAAGCTCTCGCTGTGGCTCGTCACGCTCTCCAAGACGCTGCCGTTCACGTTCCTGGATCACAGCCTGAGGCACGGCGACTCGCTGGTGGGCCTGGATTTCGAGCAGATCCGCGCCTTCCACTGGAAGCGGGCGGAGGAGGGGAAGAAGAAGGCGGAGCCCAAGCAGCTCTCGCTCTTCGGTCGAGAGATCACCGTGGCGCTGGAGGAGGCGATCGCGCTGCGGCAGAAGATCGGAGACCTGGGTGACAGCGCGTTGGACGATCGCGAGAAGGCGCGGCTCTTCTGGGACGCGCAGGACGCGCTGGATAGGGTGAGGCTGATCGGGGACCTCGTGCTCGGGGCGTTCTTTTCACATGAGAGGGACAAGGCCCGGGAGGGCGAGCGGGCGAGGCGTGAGGATTTGGTGCGGACGTGGCTGGGAACTGGGGGACC
>JANXLV010000048.1 GCA_025355005.1 Myxococcales bacterium
CATCTACAAGCAGCTCCCGCTCTACGAGAACACGTATCAGTGGCGCGACGAGAAGTACTACGACACGCACATCATGTATCCGAAGAACTATCTCGCCGCGTGCTCCGCGGATCCGGCGGAGATGGGCTCGAAGGACGTGACGCCCGCGCGGCTCGACTTCGCCGGGCTCGCTGGTCGCTATGCAGAGGTGAAGGAGCTCGTCAGCGGCACCACCACCACACAGGGCTCGTACTTCGGCACCACCGTGCCCGCCGGTTATGGCAACCACATGGCGCGCAACCTGGACTGGCAGAACTTCGGCTCGCGCCGCGTCAGCCAGCAGTCGCTCGGGATCCTCGTGGAGAGCTTCGATCCGCGCAACGTCATCAAGCGCATGGACGCGCACCAGATCGACGCGTGGCTCGTTCACCTTCTCGAGGGGACCGATCAGGTCAGCCAGGACGAGTTCGATTGCCTCCGCGCGATGGGCCTGGTCCGCAAGGAGACCGTGATCATCCACGGCACCGCCCTCACGCAGCCGCAGCTGGCGGAGATGGCCAAGGTCGGCGCGAAGCTCGTCGTGTCGCCGCTCGACAACCTGCTCTATTACGGGCACACCGCGGACATCAAGACAGCGCACGATCTTGGCATCAACGTCAGCCTCGGAACGGACTGGAGCCCCGCGGGCTCGAAGAACCTCCTCGCGGAGCTGAAGGTGCTCGATCTCCTGAACAAGCAGATCTATGGCAACTCGCTCACCGATCGCGACATGATCAAGATGGTGACCACGAACCCCGCGGACGCCATCGCATGGACCGAGAAGGTGGGCCGCGTGAAGAAGGGCCTCTACGCAGACCTCGCCGTCTACACGAAGAAGCCCGGGACGCCATATCGCTCGATCATCGACGCGACGGAGAAGGACGTGCGGCTCGTGGTCGTCGGCGGTGACGCGCTCTACGGCGACGAGGCCGTGATGACGACGCTGAAGCCGGGTGACCACGAGACCCTCGGCGCGTGCGGCCAGCAGAAGGGGCTCGACATCACGACCACCAGCACCGCGGTCGAGCAAGGCGACGTGACCTTCGCCGAGACCACTGCGGCTCTGTCGGAGGCGCTCTCGATGGACCCGACCTGGATCTCGTCGCACTACGATCCCGCGATCGCGAACAACTGGACGCCCGCCACCACCCCCGCGAACATGACGAAGGCGTTCCCGAAGGGCCTCGCAGCCCGCACCCTCGACCCGGTCTTCATGTGCGACGACCCGGCGCTCGTCGAGCAGATCCGGACCGACCCGAACATCCGCAATGCGTTCAGCGGCGTCTGCCTCGACCTTCGCCCCTGGTACGGCGGCGCGGCGAAGGGCGAGTGCGGGACAGCCCCGACGAAGCCCACGCTCGTCACGATCGCTGCGCATCCGGGCACCGTGCCGCAGCGCCCCGCTGCATGGTGCGGTCAGCAGACCTGGACGGGCTCCGGCACGCTTCCCAAGCCGCCACACGTCGTGACCCATCACTGAAACGGCTGACATGGGGGCTCATTCCGGGGCGGCGCTCGCGCAAAATCCGAGCGTGAGCCCCGCTTGTTCTGGAACGCCGTAAGCCCGGACACAGCTCCCACCGCCGCAGGTTCCTGACCCGACGACGCACCACTGCCTGCAGCCGATCGACTCCACGCATACGAGCCCCGCCGCGCATTCATCTTCGTAGACGCAGGGTTCCCCTACCGCATGCGTCTCGCTGAGCTCCACGCAGCGCACGTGGCCCGTCTCTGCGACAACGCAGCTCTCGAACGAGAGGCACGTCGCGAGCGACGGATCGGGCGGAGCGTGCGGTGACAGCAGGCTGCACTCGCTCGGATGCGGGCGCAGCTTTGGTGGCGCGGCTCGACATCCAGCGAGCACTGGCAGCAGGATCACGACGAGGAGCGGGACGCGCATGGCCCCCCATCGGTCACATGCGCCGACAGTTGCTACACGACGAGAAGTTTTTTCGTCTCGCTGTCAGTGCGTGTTTGCGAGGCTCACGCAGCCGCGGTGCACGAAGTACCAGTTCGGCTGGTGCGCGGGCGGTGCCGGGTCGCGCACGAGCACCCAGTGACCGTCGCGCGTGGCGTAGCGCCACTTGAGCAGCTTGCCGTCCGGCACCACGCCGACCTTGTTCGCGAGGGTCGCCGGGACGCGCCACGGGGAGACGTTGCCGTAGCCATTCTTGTCGGTACAGCCAGCGCCCGCATAGTGCATGTGCGTGTCGGAACCGTCGCCGGCGTTCAGGTTGTGCTCGCCGTTCGTGTACGTGCGCATGAAGTAGGGTGTGTCGATCTCCTGGGGCGCGCCGCATCGCGCACCGCTCTGCGTCTTGCCGCCGCCCACCTCGGAGTCGCCTACCCACGCGCAGTGATCGAAGTTCTCGCCGAACAGGTAGCCCCAGCGGTACGAGACGCCGTTCGGGTTGCCCGGCCCCTTGGAGAACTGGGCATTGCCCTGCACGTCGTCCGTCCATCCCGGATACGCGTTGCCGATCACGTAGGAGTTCGGCGCGTAGGAGATCGTCGTGATGCGCGAGATGTGCTGGACCGAGAGATCTTCGGCGGTCGTCTCGTCGTTCGTGGTGTCGTCAGCCCCACCACAACCGGCGAGCAAGAAAATTCCAGCGAGAATGGCGCTGGAAAAACCAGGGGATCGTGAGCGGAGCGTCATGCCGACCCATCATCACGGAACGTTCCATCGCCCCACACGCTCACACACCGCGAATCCCCGCACATTCATGTACTCTGCATGGATCGACGAAGCCCCACGCAGGGTCAAACGCGACTCTGGATCGCGACACCACCGCTGGGGGCCAGCTCACGCGGTTCCCAGGCGGTGTTCTCTCGTGAAGCCTGATTCCAGATCGCGGATGGTCACGGCTACGAGGCCGTTTTCGTCCAGGGCATACTCTTCTTCGATGCGGGGGCCTTGCTCGCGAAGGCGTCGCACGGAGACGTCGGCGAGGGCCTCGGTCTTGCCTCGCAGGCCTGCGTCGAAGGGGAAGTAGACGTCGCCCGAGAGCATCATGTCGCCACGCGGGCGGCCGTCGTCACCGATGGCGCTGCACTCCACGAAGCGGAAGTGACCGACGTTGTGCGCGGCGCGGTAGGTGCGGCGGAAGCGGAGCGGCTCTCCCGCGCGAGCCGGCAGCAGCGTAGCGTGCGTGAAGATGGGGTCGAACGTGATCTCGTCGCCTCCGCGGGCCTCGCGGAAGACGCCGAACGTGCGCGAGAAGCGATCGGAGAGCTCGAAGCCGGCGGCCTCGTCGCAGGCGATGCTGAGGCCGATCGCGATGGCCGCGGAGGGATACGGCGACCGGTGGACGCGGCGACCAAAGCGCTCGCGCAGCGCGCGTGCCACGATCGGGAGCTCGCTCGCTCCGCCGACCACGTAGATACCCGCGACCGCGGAGAGCGCCTTCTCCACGTCGTCTTCGGTGGCGCCTTCGAGCCGCGTCATCACCGGGAGCATCGCCTCGATCGAAGCATGGACGAGCGGCTTCGCGGCTTCGTAGAAATCCAGGACGGGGACGACGATGCTCGCGTCGTTCTCGCCGTCGTCCAGCACGCCGGTCAAGTCGATGGTCAGCTTGCGCGAGCTGGGGCTGAGAGCTTCCTTCGCGTCGCGGCATCGCACGCGCAGCAGCTCGAGCTCACGCGCACCGACGTCGGCGCGCCGTACCTTCGCCGCGGTGAGCACCAGGTCCAGCATGACGTCATCGAAGTCGTCGCCACCGAGCTCATTCTTCCCCGCCGTCGCGAGGATCTCGTGGTTCTTCTGCGCCATGCGGACCAGCGACGCGTCGAAGGTGCCGCCGCCGAGGTCGTACACCACCACGTGCTCACGCTTCTGCGTGAAGGTGTCGCGATGACGATGGGTGTATTCGAAGCCCGCGGCCGAGGGCTCGTTCAGCATGGCCACGGGCGCGAACCCTGCGCGACGGAACGCGTCCAGCGTGACGAACCGCGCGAGGCCCGTTGCGTTTGCGGGGACGGCCACCACGGAGCGAAGCGCGGCCTCACCGTGGCGCGCCAGCTCATCACCGAGGTTCGACGCAGAGGCGAGCGCGGCCTTCAATGCGAGCAAGAAGCGGGCGAGCAGCTGGCCGATCGGCAACGTGGTCCCGCCGATGCGCACGGAGGCCGCGACGGTCTCGCTCACGCCCAGGAAGCGCTTGAAGCTCCGCACCAGCGTCCACGATGGATCGCCCGTCTTCGCGAGCGCGTCCCAACCGAACGCGAGCTCCCCTCCCCGCTCGGCGACGACCGAAGGGTAGAAATCGTGCGCGTCACCCGCGTCGTCGAAGAAGCTCACGACCGGGTAGTTGCCGCGATCCGCGCACGCGACCACGGTGCGCGTCGTGCCGAAATCGATACCTAGTCTCACGTTGGCTCCTTCGTTTCGGGCATCCTGCGCCCGCGCGGCGGCCGCGTCCAGTTCCAGGCCCGAAACTGCTATAAAGAGTGGATGCGCCGCTCTTCTCACCTACTTGCGCTCGCCGTTCTGCTCCCCGCCTCGTTGTGGGCCTGCTCGTCCGACAACGCCCAGGGCGACGGCATCGGTTCGCATCCGACCAACGGCGATGGTGGCGGCTCGCAAGCAGAGGGAGGCGGCGGCAACACCGGTGACGAGGGCGGCACCGCGAACAGCGACGACGGCGGCAACGGCGGGACGGAAGGCGGCGGCGGCAACACGGGGCCGTGCAAGTACACCGCGAACAAGACCGGCCTCACCGCGTTCCAGCAGGCGGGTGGGCTCGCGTTCCACACCTATGCGCCCAGCAGCTACGACAAGAACGTCGCACACACGGTCGTCGTGATCATGCACGGACAGGACTCCGACGGCACGGGTGAGCTCACGGCGCTGTGGCAACCCATCGCCGACGCGAACCAGCTCGTCCTCGTCGCGCCCAAGGGCTCGCGCGCGTCTACCGACCCTACCAACTTTCCCAACGGCGCCAACTGGGCCACGGCGGATCTCAAGAAGGTGCAGGACCTCGTTTCGGAGATCGACGCTTGCTACAACGTGAGCCCGAAGAAGCACATCCTCTGGGGCTTCTCCGAGGGTGCCGCGTACGGGTACCTCCTCGGCATCGGCGCCTCCACGCAGTTCTCTGGCCTGGCGATGGGCGGCCAGAACACCTCCTTCGCGCGCAGTAGCGGCTACGACCCCAGCATGGTCGGATGGAAGATCCCCGTGAGCCACGTGCAGGGCACGATGGACCCGAACGGCACCGCCCAGTCCGTTCAAGATCAGAAGGACTTCCAGGCCAAGGGCTGCGTGTTCACGCTGTACATGCCAGTGCAGGGACACACGATCACGCCGGCGCAGGTGGTTGCACAATACAACGATTTGAAGGGCTCCTCTTCGCCCTGAGCGGAGTAGACTGCGCGGGAACCGATGGGCGACCGAGGACACACCGTTCACTTGCTCGGCGGCGACGGCGCTGCTGCGCTCTCGGCGCTTTCACTCAAGGTCGCGGTCCTGGGCGAGAGCGAGCGCTGGACCAGCTTCGTGCCCGTGCTGTCCGCGGCGTTCGATCCAGCGGACGCGTCGCGCGTGCTGGACGGCGTGCTCCTCCACGTCTGGTTCGACGACGACCACGGCGTCACCGTGCGGGTCTACGCGTCCGGTGCGCTTGTCGGCGAGATCTCGCTGCCCGGCAACGATGACGACGACGACGACGTTACCTCCCAGAACCTGGAGCTGCTCGAGAAGCTCGAGCACCTCGAGATCCTCAGCAAGGCGGAGCGCACGGCGCTGCTGAAGCACATGGCCGACACCGACGAGCTGCGCGCGTGGACCATGGGCCATGGCGTGGAGACTGTCCTTGGCCTCCCGTTCGCGAAGCCCCTGCCCACGGATGTGTCGGAGGAGTCCCTCCTCTCGCTCCTGCCGGAGCCGGTCAAGCTGATCGACGGCGGCTCCGCGGCCCCGCCCTCACGCAAGAAGTCAGCAGCTACGTCCCTCGCCGCGCGCGGTCCCGTGGACGCGTTGACGGGCGAGCGAGCGCCCAAGACGTCGTGGTCGCAAGAGGAGAGGCAGACCCTGGCGCTGCACTGTTCCTACTGGGCAGACGTCTGGAGCATGAACAACTTCAGGCTCTACAACTGCTACAAGAAGCACCTTCACGCAGCCGACCGGCCTGACGTCGATCGCCTCTGCGACGCTGTGGGTCGTGGTGACTCCGCCGCCATCCAGAAGAGCGTGGAGAGCATCCTCGCACGCATCTGGGGCGCCGAGGAATGGGACAAGGTGATCCGCGACCCCAAGCTCGTGGACGGCGACGACGACGAGTGGAGCGCCTGGCGCGCACGCCTGCCGCACTGAATTTGCTTGCTGAAGGCAAATTGTTTGCTACCAGGCCCTGATCCCATGCTGCACAAGGCTCTCGTCGCCGCTTCTCTGGCTCTCGCATCCTCCGCGCTGTTTGCGATCGGCGCTGGTTGCAGCTCCACGTCCACGTCCACGCCCGCGCCCGCGCCAGTGCCCGTCGCGAACGGACAGATGGGCGCATGGCAAACGCTCGCGCCACTTCCGGTGCCGCGCGCGAACCACTGCTCCGTGGTCGCCAATGGATATTTGGTCGTGATCGGCGGCAACTACAAGCCGAAGGGCGCGATGGACTTCAAGAACATCGACGAGGTCGACGTGGCGAAGATCGCCGCAGATGGTTCGCTCGGTCCGTGGACGAAGGCCGGCACGACGCCGGCGCCAGTGAACTCGTGCACGGCGGTCGCGAGCGGCAACAGCATCGTACTCCTCGACGGCATCTATGCTGCGCCTGCTTCGGGGACCTCTCCGTACGAAGGCAAGCCCCAGGTGGCGACCCTCGCGGATGACGGCACCCTGTCCGCGTTCGCGCCCGCGTCTTCGCTACCGACCGGCGTGCGCGTCCTCTACTCGACCGGCAACGTGGCGGACGGCACGCTCTACACGATGTTCTCGCGCACCACCGCAGAGGGCGACGGCGTGAGCCTCATGACCGCGCCGCTGGACGACGCTGGCGCGCTCGGCGCGTTCACGGAGCAGCGCTTCTTGTCGGGCTTCCGTGGGCATCCCGCCTACGCGTTCGCGCAGCCGTTCGTGTACGTGCTGGGCGGTTACAACGCGCCCTCCGATGGCGGCGCCAACCAGGTGGTGGCATCTGGCGTGGGCGCGCAGCTCACTGCGGGCAAGGCGGGCGCGCCATTCGCGGTCGCGCCGTTGCCGCAGCCCACGTCGTTCGGTGCGGCGGTCGCGGTGGACTCGTTCGTCTTCGCTGTGGGGGGCAAAAGCGAGATCTTCTCCGCCAGCGGAAGCCCGTCGGTGTTCGTGGGGCAGATGGACGGGGCTGGCGCGATCGGGTCGTGGACGAAGGGCCTGGACATGCCCGCGGGACGCACGAGCCTGTCGGCGGTCGTCGGAGGAAGCTTTCTCTACGTGACCGGCGGCGGCTTCGACGCAGGCGGCCTGGACACCATCTTCGCAGCGCAGGTGCGCTTCACGGTTTCCTCGCGCTGACGGTCATCGTCGGCCTCGAAGCTTCACGCCCACGGCTGTCTCGCTCGCGATGGTGAGGACGATCAGGAACTCTCCGCGACGTCCCTCCTGGACCTCGAAGACGGCGACGCGTCCGCGCAGCCCGCGTGCGCGCGCTGATGGAAGAATGGTCTCGCGAATGAACAGCGCGAGTGAGTTGGGCCAGGCACTTCGAGGTAGCCGCACCCCTCAACTTTGATACTGAACGCATGCACAGTCAACGGTGCCCGACGATGGCAACACGCCTTCCTTGCACCTGTGTCAGCAACGCTCGGGACGTCACCCCTCATGCTAACGGTGCCCGCCATGTCGAAAGTCGATGCGCTCGCGAATATCCCGATCTTCTCGCTGCTAGACGAGGCGGAGCGCGAGGCGCTTGCTACCCATATCGAGGTCGTCCCGCTCGAAGAGGGCCAGACGTTGTTCTCGTATGGCGACCCGGGCGACAGCATGTACGTGCTCATGTCCGGCGCGGTCGAGGTCTTCGTGAAGAACAAGACCGGCGAGCGCGTCACGCTCGAGCACAACGGCCCCGGCGACTTCTTCGGCGAGATCTCCTTGCTCGACGCGGGCCCGCGCACCGCATCCGCGGTCGTCGTGAAGGCTGGCGAGGCGCTCCTCATCGATCGTGGTGACCTCGACGAGCTCTTTCGTGTGAAGCCCGCCGCCGCCATGGACCTGCTGTCTGCGACCGGACGTCGCCTGCGCGCGACCGCCTTGCTCCTGCGCAACCAGGCCACGCGCAACGTCAACGACGCGGTGGAAGACAAGCGCAACCTGATCATGCGCGCCGCAGACGGCGTCGCCACGTTCTCCGGCAGCATCGAGTTCCTCATCCTCCACATTTTCATCTTCTTCTTCTGGATCATCACGAACGTCCACGTGCTGCCGTTCGGCAACTTCGACCCGTTTCCGTTCGGCCTGCTGACGATGGTGGTCTCGCTCGAAGCGATCATCTTGAGCACGCTGCTCCTCTTCAGCTCCAACAGGCAGGCCGCGCACGACAAGGTGCAGAACGACATCGAGTACGAGGTCAACCTGAAGGCCGAGATGCAGATCCAGCACATGCACGAGAAGCTCGATCGCATGAACTCCGAGGTCCTGCAGCGCCTGGCCACGCTCGAGAAGCACGCACGCCCGGCCGGCGCGACCGCCGACGTAGCGCCCACGTCAAAGGGCTGACACTTTCGCTCAAGCTCGCACCCACGGATCCGTTCAGTGGTGCGTGACCCCTTCATTACCGTGCCCGGGCCGAGCGCGCCCCGTGGTCGCTCCACGCCTTGGCCGCATCCTCATCGTCGACGACGAGGACCGCCTCGCGTTCGCGTACCGGCGCTTCTTGCTCGCGCGCGGCTACGAAGTCGAGTGCGCTCCGGACGCAGAGACGGCGCTGCGCGCGTTGGACGAAATCGGCTTCGACGCGATCATCAGCGAGATCGCGATGCGTGGAACGAGCGGCGCCGAGCTGCTCGCGGCAGTGCGGAGGAAGGATGTGGATATCCCCTTCGTGGTGCTCACAGCGACCGCGACGATCGAGACGGCTGCCCGGGCGCTGGAGCAGGGCGCGCTTCGCTACCTGGTGAAACCCGTGAGCATGCCGGACCTCCTGCGTGCGACGGACGACGCGATGACGGTTGGGTAGGCGGCGCGAAGGCAGCGACGTGCGATGGAGATCGCCAGCCACCACGACGAAGAGGAGGCCACCAGGTCCGAGCGCATGGTGCACCTCGAGCGCGCGTTCGGTGGCGTCTACATGGTCTATCAGCCCATCGTTTCGTGGCGTCTCCACCAGCCCATCGGGTACGAGGCGCTCGCACGCAGCGCGGACCCGCGGCTGCGTAACCCGGGCGACCTGTTCTCGGAGGCGGAGCGCTTCGGGCAGGTGCAGTCGCTCGGTCGCATCATCCGTGGCCACGTGCTCGCCGCGGCGGACGCGCTCACGGATGGAACGCGACTCTTCGTGAACTTGCACGTGGACGATCTCGAGGACGCGACGCTGTACGACGCGGTCGCGCCGCTGTCTCTCCTCGCGCCGCGCGTGGTGCTGGAGATCACGGAGCGCGGCTCGATCGAGTCGATCCCCGACGTCGACAAGAAGATCTCCTCGCTGCGTGCGCTCGGCTATCGCATCGCGCTCGACGACATCGGCGCGGGCTACGCGAACCTGAACACGTTGGCGGTGCTCGAGCCGGACGTGGTGAAGCTGGACATGTCGCTCATCCGCAACATCCACGAGCGCGGCACCAAGCAGCGCGTGGTCAGCGCGATGGTGGAGCTGTGCCGTGACATGAAGATCGAGCTCGTCGCGGAGGGCGTGGAGACAAGGGACGAGCTCGAGGCGCTGCTGGCCCTCGGCTGCGATCTCTTCCAGGGCTATTTCTTCGCACGACCGGGGCCGTTTCCGCGATAGATCAACGCGCGCAGCGACCAAGGAGGCGCAGCACGCTCTCCTTGCGGCCTCCTGCGAGCGTCGCCGCGACGGACACCTTGAGCGCATCGATGCGGGGCCGGTCCGACAGCGCGCAGGCGCTGACCGCCTCCAGACGCAGCGCCTCTCTCGTCACGGTCGCGAGGGGGTACGCTCCCAAGGCCCTCGCGATGTCGAGCTCGTGTAGAGCGTCCTCGTGGCGACCGCGCGACGACATCTGCCGTGCGATCAGGTAGTGCCCCAGCGGCGACTCCTTTCGCGATTCCCCTCGCGCGAGCTCCACGCCGAAGATGAACGGATCGGGTGTGTGTTGGTCGTCACCGACGAGCATGGCCAGGACCTGCGTGCGGAGATCGGCATCGCTGGACGCGAGCGATTTCACCTCCAGCGTTCGCAAGAAATCTTCGTCGAGCGAGCGCGCGTGGGCGCGACCGTAGTGCGCGGCTGCATCGGCGCGACCGCGAAGCAGTTCGAGGTCGCCGAGCGCCTCCTCTGCCCTGTCGCGGTAGGACGACGGGACCTTCTCGTCGTCGGCCAGCGCGTCGAGCTGCGGGCGCCCCTCTTCCTCCTTCACCCACCGCGCGAGCATCTGTGCCTTCGCGTAGCGCGTGCCCAGATCCATGGCGTCGCGCCCGAGCGCCGCGTCGTAGAGCTTGCGAGCGCGCGCGAAATCGTGCGAGTCGCGACACTGGTCCGCGTCGCGGCGCAGTTCGTCCACCACGTGCGGACACGTTCGTCCGAAGAGCCCAGGCCTTCCGAACCGGGCCTCCGCCACCTTCACGGCTTCCGGGCGCAGCGTCAGCGTGTCGAGGAAGCGCAGATACTCCGCCTCCAGCTCGTCCCAGGATTTCCCGGTGAGCGCGGAGATGTCCTCCCCCCCGTACCATGCGCGGACCTTGTCCTTGCCGTGCGCCGTCGTCATGAACCGCACGAACGACCCCGCGAGCGTATAGCTCTTCGCGGACGAGCCGCTCAGGAAGGCGAGCGAGAAGATCGCGCGCATCGGCGGCAGGATCTTCGCGTCCTTCATGGCGCGCGCCCATTCGTCGTCCGACAGCACGTCGTCGTCCGGAGCCGCGGCGACCGCGACACCCTCGATGAGCCCAGGGTTCGGGATGAGCCCGCCCGCGACGTGAAAGGGCCCACTGCCGAAGTTTCCAGCGACCACGTGCGCGAGCTCGTGCGCGAGCACCGGATGCGGATATGCCGACAGCTGGAGATAGACCTCCTTCCGCCACGGCTTGGCGATGTACGTGTGCTCTGCACCCATCAGCACGCGCTTTTGCGCGGGGTCGCGGAAGAAGATCGCGGTGATCTTCTCTGGCCCGCGCGCGCCGAGCGCCTCTTCGACATCGGCGAGGTCCTCCTCGCAGTCGCGCAGGAGCAGCGTTGCGTCGCGCTCGGGCACGGTGCTCGGATAGACCACGTCGCATCGCGCACCGTTCTTGCGCGCGCCAAGGGCCTCCTCGATCGACTCCGTCGTGGCGTGATGGCCCAGCGCCTCTCCGCGCGCCGTGATGAAGAGGCTCACCGCGGCCGCCACGGCGAAGAGGGCCTGACGCGCGCGCGTACCCGGACGGAGCGCGTACATGGAGCCGCGGCGCTCGAGGCACGTTCCGAGCGCCACCACCGCCGTCACGGTTGCGAGCGAGCCGACGCGATAGGTGGTGAGCGCCTGCCCCGGCTCGATGATGGTGTCGTAGAGGGTGCCGCTGAAGTAGCCGACGAAGGAGTCGTACGCGAAGATCATGGGGGAGCTGCGGAAGCGCCAGAGGCTGACCGCCGCGGAGCCGAGCGGCCCGCCGACGCCTAGGATCCACGCCACCGTGCGGCGACGCCGGACGCGACGCGCGACCTCCGCGCACAGCGCGCCCCACACGCCACCCATCACGATGCCGGCGAACGCAGTCAGCAGGTAGTACGAGACGCCACCCCACGGATCGCACGCGCCGCCGCGCCACGTGTGCAACGCCGACACGACGAGCGCGAGCGCGCCCAGCGCCGCTCCGTTCGCGATGCCGCGCGTGACGGCATCACCAGGGGAGATGTCCTTGTCTCTGGACACGTCGAGCGCGGTCCAGATCGCCGCTGCGGCCGGCAGGAAGAGGCCAGCGGCCAGCGACTGCTCGTAGCCTACCGTGCCGAAGAGCGGCAGGAACCCAATAGCTGCAGAATACATGAATCCCGCACCCACCGTGACCCTGCCGGCACGCGTGGGCAAGAGCGATGCGATCCTGCCGACTACCTGTTTTACCAGGGCGAGAGCGGCCAACGTCGTTGCTCCGCTCAAGGCTCGTCGTCGAGTGGCTCTTCCACGACCACGGGCGGAGCGGCAGGCGGCGGCGCCTCCAGCACGAGCGGCAGCACCTCGTCGACGCGCTTCACGAGGTGGATCTTGAGTCCGGCGAGTACGTCCTTGGGCACGTCCGAGAGGTCGCGCTCGTTCTTCTCCGGCACAAGCACCTCCTTGATGCCGGCGCGGTGCGCGGCGAGGAGCTTCTCCTTGATGCCACCGACGGGCAGCACGTTGCCGCGCAGCGTGATCTCTCCCGTCATGGCGACCTCCTTCTTGATCGCCGCGCCCAGCAGCAGCGACGCGACCGCCGAGAACATGGCGATGCCTGCGCTGGGGCCATCCTTCGGCGTGCCGCCCTTGGGCACGTGGAGATGGAGGTCGATGGTCTTGAGGAACTCCGGATCGAGCCCGAGCTCCTTCGCGCGGCTACGAACGAACGACATGGCTGCGGCGGCGGACTCCTGCATGACGCTCTTCAGGTTGCCCGTCACGGCGAGCTCGCCCTTGCCTGGCATCTTCGTGACCTCGATGAAGAGGATGTCCCCGCCCGACGGTGTCCACGCGAGGCCTGTCGCGATGCCGGGCGCGCTCTGCCGCTCGGCGAGGTCCGGCACGTGGCGCGCGGCGCCGAGGATCTTCTGTACGGTCTCTGCGTCGGCGGTGAGGTGCACGTCCTCCCCTTCGGCGATGCGCATGGCGACGTGGCGGCACACGCTGCCGATCTCGCGTTCGAGCCCGCGCACGCCGGCCTCCCGCGTGTAGCCGTCGATGATCTGATCGATGCCGTCGTCTTTGAAAAGCAGGCGCTCGTCGGTCAGGCCGTGCGAGGAGAGCTGCTTCGGGCACAGGTGCTGCACCGCGATCGTTCGCTTCTCGGCGCGTGTGTAACCGGACACCTCGATGATCTCGAGGCGGTCCCACAGAGGCGCCGGGATCGTGTCGGGGTTGTTCGCGGTGGCAAGGAACGTGACCTGCGACAGGTCGAACGGGGTGTCGATGTAGTGGTCCTGGAAGCTGTTGTTCTGCGCGGGATCGAGGACCTCGAGCAGCGCCGCGGACGGATCGCCCATCATGTCGACACCCATCTTGTCGACCTCGTCGAGGACGAGCACGGGGTTCTTGGTACCGACCTTCTTCAGGCCCTGGATGATGCGGCCCGGCAGCGCGCCGACGTACGTGCGCCGGTGCCCGCGGATCTCCGCTTCGTCACGCACGCCGCCCAGGGCGATGCGGTGATACCGGCGCCCCATGGAGCGCGCGATGCTGCGACCAAGCGACGTCTTGCCCACGCCGGGCGGCCCGATGAAGCACAGGATCGGCCCCTTCTTGTCCGCGCGCAGCTTGCGCACCGCCATGTACTCGACGATGCGCTTCTTCACCTTGTCGAGACCGAAGTGGTCCTCGTCGAGGCAGCGGCGGCAGTCCTCGACGTCGAGCTTGTCCGGCGTGGTCTTCGCCCACGGAAGGTCCGAGAGCCACTCCAGGTACGTGCGCGTGACGTTGAACTCCGCGGACTGCTGCTGCATGCCAGCAAGGCGCGAGAGCTGCTTCTTCGCGATCTTCTGCGCGTCCTCGCTGAGCTGCGCCTGACGCAGCCGCTCGCGCAGCTCCTCGATCTCATCGTCCTCGCCCTCGCCGAGCTCCTCGCGAATGTTCTTCATCTGCTGGCGCAGGATGATTTCGCGCTGGTTTTTGCCTTCGTCCGTGACCATGTCCTGGATCTCGCGCTTCACGCGCGACAGCGACAGGTGGCGCTCGACGATCGCGAGGACCTGACGCACGCGCTCCTTCGGATCGAGCGTCTCCAGGATGCGCTGCTTGTCCTCCAGGCTGGCGTGCTCGATGGGCAGGTTCGAGGCGACCAGATCGGCGAGGCTCCCGCTCTCGCGTACGTTGTCGACGATCCCGGCGGTCTCCTTCGGCAGCTGCGGCACCACGGCGATGAGCCTTCGCGTCGCGTCGCGCAGCGCAGCGCCGAGCGAGTCGATCTCGGCGTCGCGCTCGAGGTCCTCCGGCAAGCGCTTCACCTTCGCGCGCATGTACGGCTCGAGGCTTCCGCGCCCGATCATCTGGAGACGCGACAGGCCATGGAGCACGACGGAGTAGTTCGACGGGCCGAGGCGGATGACCTTCACGATGCGCGCGATCGTCCCGACCTCGTAGAGATCGTCGAACTGCGGCTCGTCGTTGTCCGCGTCACGCTGGCTCACGATGCCCACGACCGCGCGCTCTTCGCCGAGCAGATCCTCGATGAGTCGCACGCTGCGCGCACGCCCGACGTTGATCGGGACGACGCTCGCAGGGAACACCACGCTGTTCCGCAGCGGCAGAATGGGCAGGTTGTCGATTTCGCCGCGGATCTCCTGGACCATGGCCGCAACGTAGCGCTTTTTCAGAAACTTTGCGTGGGCCGTGTGCGCGGCCCTGGCCTGCGAGGTGCCTGGAAGTGCCTGGAGGAGCGCGCCTCGTGACGGTGGCGAGCGTCCGGTGAACCGTGGTAGCTACGTATCCGTGCGGCCTTCCAGATTCTCCGCGGCCCGGGCCGTTCGAGCATGCCTCCTCGCTGCCAGCGCGGCACTGTGTGTCGTCGCCATCGGCTGCGGTGGCGCGCGCGCCGAGGATCCGGAGGCAGTGCTGCGCGGCTACGCGAAGGCCCTCTCCGACGGTCGCGCGGATGACGCCTACCGCCTGCTCTCTGACGAGGCCCGCCGCGGCATGTCGCTCGAGGCGTTTCGCCGCATGGTGAAGGACAACCCCGAAGAGGTGAAGGAGATCGGCCGGGCGCTCGCACGCCCCGCCAATGCGCCCGTCGTCACCGCCACGCTCACGGGCCCTCACGGCGAGGAGCTCGAGCTCGTGCTCGAGAACGGCAGATGGAAGGTCGATCTCGCGTCGATCGATTTCTACGCGCAGGACACGCCGCGGCATGCGGTGCTTGGGTTCGTGCGCGCGCTCGAGCGCAAGCGCTACGACGTGATCCTTCGCTACGTGCCGGACTCCCACAAGGAAGGCCTCGACGCAACGAAGCTCCGCGCCGCGTGGGAGGGGCACGACAAGGACGAGATCTCCGCCGTGCTCGCCGCGCTCAAGCAGGCGCTGCCGACCGCCCAGATCGAGGAGACAGGCGACCACGCCACGCTGGCCTACGGGGCCGGCACGCTCCAGCTCCTGCGGGAGAGAGGCCTCTGGAAAATCGAGGATTTTGACTGAAAGTGCATCGAATCGCGGGGTGATACGTCGAAAATCGGTGTAGGTTCCTTTCCCTGCTTCGTTCCAATTCGGAGGTTGTGTGATGAAAAAGCTTGGTCTCTTGGCGGTGGGTTTTGTTTCGTTGGGTATCGCGTGTGAGTTCCACGCCGGCACCGAGGAGCCCGCCAAGGCTGCACCGCCTGCCGCGCCCGCCCCCGTCACGGCAGCACCGAAGCCGGCCACCGCCCCGCGCTCCGCGACGGCGCCGATCCCGACGCTCCGCCCGAAGGGCCCGACCGCCGGTCGCGGCCTTCCCTCACGTCTCGCGGGCCGCTTCGGCGGCGGCACCGCACCCGCCGGCACGGGCGTCACGCCTCCCACGCCGACCGCAGCCGTGACCGGCGCGCCCGCAGCTGCTCCGTCTGCAGCGCCCGCTGTCGACCCCTCCGGCCCCCCCGTCATCCACGGCCAGAACGCGCTCGGCAATGATCAGAACCTCCCGGGCAGCTGGCACGGCGTCGTTTACTTCATCCCGAACACGTCGACCAAGCTCCCCGACTTCACCACCATGAAGCCGACCGCGTCCTTCTACACGAAGGAGGTCAACATCGCGCCTCGCGGCTTCAACGACGGCTTCCCGGGCGTCGACGCTCGGACGGAGTGGTTCGGCATCGAGTACTACAACAGCATCAACGTGACGAAGGAGGACGACTACTACTTCCGCGTCCTCTCCGACGATGGCGCCAAGTTCTACATTGACGACACGCTCATCGTCGACAACGACGGCATCCACCCGCCGGCCGACGCGAAGGGCGCCGCCCACCTCGTCGCCGGCGTCCACACGGTGCGCCTCGACTACTTCCAGGGCCCCAAGGATCAGATGGCCGTGCAGCTGTTCGTCACGCCGACTGGCGTGGCCGAGAAGACGCTGCAAGCCACGCTTCCCTGACGGTCAGCGTTTCGGGCCGCTGATCTCGGGGAGCCGCGCGTAGAGGGGCTCCAGGAGGTCGACGGTGGTCGGAGTGCGCGTCGCCGCGAGCGCAGCGATGACCTCGGCGCGAGGGAGGTCGTGTGGCGGGTCGGTGAGGAGCGTTACCGTGAAGCCCGTCCAGTCCACCAGCTTCGCGGCCTCTCCGCACGCCACGAACTTCGCGGCTGGCCCCGCCACGGTGAGGAGCCAGTCCGGCATTGCGTGTAGCTTACATGCAACGGGCTCGCGCACGAGCACGCCATCAATGACGGCTTGCACGAAGATCTCGCCCTTCATCGTCACACCCGTTCCGAGAACGACGGTGGAGCGACGCTCTTCCGGAGGCACCTTCGCTGCGTCCAGCGCGCCATGCGACACGGCATCCAGGCTGGTGACCCCGACCACCTTCGCGCCCGTTGCGAACGCGATCCCCTTCACCGTGCTCACCGCCACGCGCACGCCCGTGAACGAGCCCGGTCCCACGCCGCACGCCCACACGTCGATATCACGCGGCCGGAAGCCCGCCTCCTTGCACGCCGCATCCACGAGGACCATCAACGACTCGCCGTGCGCGTTCGACACGCGCGCCTCACGCGTGAGGAGCACGCGGCCATCTGAAACGAGCGCTATCGAGCCGAGCTCGGTCGACGTGTCGAGCGCCACCATGCGTGCACTCTGGTCGCTCTGCATGCGCGACTACAGCTGCGCGAAGCGACCGCTGCGGAAGGCCGCCTCGAGCAGCTGGTCCGTTCGCTGCACGAGCTCGCGCGAGCGCGGATCTTGCGACGACGACAGCGCCGCCTTGATCTCGTTCAGCGCCTTCAGCTGGCTGAACAGCTGCACGTCCGAGAGGCCCGCGCCGCCCGTAAGGACCTGACGCACGCGATCGATCTCCGCGGCCAGAGCCTCGATACCGACGCCCACGGCGCCGACGCGCCGCGCGTTCGGGTTGTCGCGGAAGTGCGCCTCGAGCACGGGCGTGATGATCTGCTCCAGGATCGCTGCCTGGTCTTCGTTGTTCCAGATGTGCTTCAGCACGAAGAAGTCGCTGGGGTCGGGCGACGGACGACCGTCCAGGAATGCGCTGGCCGCGAAGAGCTTCAGGAGCTTCACGACGCGACGGTCGCTGACGGTGATGCCCTCGGCGCGGATCTGGAAGATGAGGCCCTTGTACGCGCTGAAGAACTCCTCGGAGAAGCGCATGCGCTGAGCGAACGCACGGTGCGTGGCTGCGATCTCCGACGCGGATGCGAGCGGCTGGATCTGGGCGTCCGTCATGCCCATGACCTCGTGCTGGATGCCGCGCTGAAGGAGATCCTGGAAGTGATAAGCGTCCAGATTGTCGCTGCGGATGCGCAGGAGGAAGCGGTCGAAGATGGCGGTGAGGTTCTCGTCGCCGGGCACCTCGTTCGAGGCGCCGAAGCAGGAGAGCAAAGGCGTCTTCAGCACCGTTCCGCCGCTCGTGTAGCGACGCTCGTTGAGGAGCGTGAGGAGCGCGTTGAGGATCGCGGAGTTGCTCTTGAAGACCTCGTCCAGGAAGACGATCTCGGCCTCCGGCAGCATCCCCTCGATCCGGCGAGAATAGCGGCCCTCTCGGAAGGCCGCGATGTCGACCGGACCGAAGATCTCGTTTGGCTCCGTGAACCGCGTGAGGAGGTACTCGAAGTAGCGGGCCTGGATAAGCTTCGCAAACATCCGGATGAGGGCGGACTTCGCGGTGCCCGGCGGGCCAATCAGGACCGCGTGCTCACCGGCGACGGTCGCGATCAGAAGAAGGCGAATGGTCTCGTCTTTTCCGAGGAAGCGGGACTCCAGCGTCTTGGCGAGGTGAGCTAGGCGCGACGGCAGGTTCGGCGGGGCTTGCGACATGACAAGTTCGCTGACGTTACATCATCGCCCCCTGCCCCCTGTAGACTCTTTTCCCTGGATCATCCCCTCCACCTAGACCCACCTACATTGTCTCGCATCGGGCACACCGTCTGTGGAAGCGTTTGATGTTACGCAAGTTTTTTTGAAGCTCGGGGAGGCGCCAATGTCGGCATGAGGCGTGCGTTGATGGATTCCGACATGGACGCACGCAAAGGATTCCTCGCCGAGCTCGAACGCTCATCCCGCGACGCCTGGCTTCGGCTGGGCACGCAGTTCTTCTCCGCGGAGACGCACCTCGAGACCGCGAACACGGTCTACAGGTTCATCGACGGCATCTGTTACACGGTGACGCGCAAGGGCAGCTTCGATCAGCGCCGCGGCGTCGAGGGCCTGCGCCTTCTCGGATGGTTGGTCAAGGACGAGACCGGCTCCCTCGTGCTCTCCCTCTACCCGCATCGCGGCGCGCCCGC
>JANXLV010000055.1 GCA_025355005.1 Myxococcales bacterium
GCAGCCCACCTGCGTGGAGATGCACTGCGTGACGCGCGAGATCTCGGGCGACGCGTCCTCGTCCTCCTCGTCGTCGACGGCTGCTGCGGCGTCCGCGTCCCCCATCGACGTGGGGACCGGCGAGGGGAGATCGCTCCTGCCGCCGGTGACGTTCGGGATGAGCACCGTCTCCACCGTGGCGCCGTCACGCGTCGTGACGAGCAGCTTCTTCGTGCGGTCCGTGGAGACGCGCTCGTGGGTGACGGTGAGCACTGGCGTGAGGCCGTCGCCCTCGAGCTTGTTGCGGAGGTCCTGCGGGAGGTCCGACATGTCCTGCGCGCTCATGACGTTCTTCGCCATGATCCACCGGAAGATGTTGCGCCCCTGGAACGCACGACCGCCCAGCTTCTGGACGACCTCCGTCCATTCCTCCGGGGTGCGCGCGAGCGGGCCGTGCATGGGTCCCACGTTACCGCTTCTCCGCGTCCTTCGCCTCTTCCCAGTATCCGTCCAGCACCGCGAGCGCGAGAACGTCCTTGGACGAAGGGTCGCCCCAGCCGCCGTGGACCTCTTTCACGCGCTTCTCCACGTGCGCGAAGCGGCGCGTGAACTTATCGATCGTCCGGCGCAGCGCCCCTTCCGCGTCCACGTCCACGTGACGCGCCAGGTTCACGAGCGCGAACAGCGCATCGCCGAGCTCTTCCTCGATCTCCGCCTTGTCGTCCTTCTTGATGGCCTCCGCGAGCTCACCCACCTCCTCGTGCACCTTCGCGAGCGAGCCCTTCGCGTCCGCCCAGTCGAAGCCCACGCGCGCGACCTTCTCGCCGATGCGCTGAGACCGCGTGAGCGCAGGCAGGCTCCGCGGCACACCCTCGAGGACGCCGCGACCTGCCTTCTCCTTCGCCTTCAGCTTCTCCCAGTTGGAGAGGACCTCCTTGGAGTCCTTCACGCTCACGTCGCCGAAGACGTGCGGATGGCGATGAACGAGCTTCTCGACGATCGCGGACACCACGTCGTCGATGGCGAACGCCCCTTCGCGCCGACCCAGCTCCGCCTGGAAGACCACCTGGAGGAGCAGGTCCCCGAGCTCTTCCCGGATCGCAGCGCGGTCGCCGTTGTCGATCGCGTCGATGACCTCACACGCCTCCTCGAGCACGTATTTGCGCAGCGACGCGAACGACTGCTCCCGGTCCCAGGGACACCCATCCTCCGACAGGAGGCGGCGCATCACGCCAACCAGCCGGGCCAGCGTGGTGCCGTCCTGCTCGGGCACGGGGGGAACGGGACGCGGAAGTGTCTCGTCGAAGCGGCCAAGACCAGAAAAAGTGCCAGACATACCCGCTTCCTACCGCAGAACACGCCCGATTCGAAGCTGCACCGAACCCGCAAACCGCGTAGCATCGGTCTCGAAGCGCATGCGCAAACCGACCTGGAAGGCCCAACTGAAAGGCGGGGAGGTTTACACGTGAGGACGGTCGCGGCAAACACGACGTTCCAGCGCGTGCTGCTCTTCCTTGGCGTCGCGGTGGTGCTCGGGCTCGCCTACCTCCTGCGGGGCGTGCTGATCCCGCTCTTCGTCGCGTTCCTCGTCGCGTATGCGCTGGACCCCATGGTGGACCGGCTCGAGGCATTGAAGGTGCCGCGCTCGCTGGGCGCGTTCATCGTGATGCTGACCATCGCGACGCTCTTCGTCGTGACGCTCGTCTATGCGGTCCCGGTGTTCCTGGACGAGCTGATCGACGCCTCGCAGGATTTCCCTTCGCAGGTGGATCGGCTGAAATCCCGGATGGAACCGTGGATGTGGCAGAACTTCCACGTGAAGATGCCGCACACGCTGAACGAGCTCGGCAAGGCATTGAACGACCGACTGCAGTGGAACACGGCCACGTTCGTGAGCGCGGCGACCACCACCATCTTCGGCACGCTCAGCTACGTGGGCGTGGTGCTGTCGGCGCTGATCATTCCGGTCTTCGCGCTCTATCTGCTCATCGACTTCGACCGCATCGTCGCCTACGTGCGCACGCTCATCCCGCGCCGCTACGAGCGCCCGGTGTCGGATGTCGCCAAGCAGATCCACAAGACGCTCGGCGGCTACGTGCGCGGGCAGTTGACCGCCAACGTCGTGCTCGGCGCGCTGTATGCGACGGGCCTACGCGTCGTGGACATCCGCCTCGCGGTTCCGATCGGCGTGCTCACGGGCATGCTCGCGTTCGTGCCGTACATCGGGTTCGCGACGGGCCTGCTCCTCGCGCTCGCCATGGCGATCCTCGACTGGCACGGCGTCGGCACCCTGGTTGGCGTGGTCGCCGTGATGGGCCTCGTCCAGGTGCTGGACGCGATGGTCGTCACGCCGCGCATCGTGGGTCGCAGCGTGGGCCTCGCGCCGCTCGAGGTGCTCGTCACGATGATGGCCGCCGCCTCACTCTTTGGCTTCCTTGGCGTCGTGCTGGCGGTGCCTCTCGGCGCCGTCGTGAAGATCCTCGTCCAGCGCGGCGTGAAGGCTTACCTGGACTCGGACTTCTACAAACGAACCTCCGCCTCCCTCCCGCCACCGCCCTAGAGCACGTCTAGAGCACCTCTAGAGCACCTCCACCGTGACTGCGTTCGACGCGACCTCGCCGAGGAACGTCCGCGGCGGAAGGCGGCGATCGTGCGTGCGCAGGTACGATCCGCAAAACGCGTACCCCAGCCACACCGTGTAGCGACCTCTGGCCAGCAGGCGCGTCTGCATGAGGTCCGCGCCCACGTCCGTACGAGGCGTCACCTCCGTGCTCTCGCGGGACGAGTCGAGCGCGAGGAAGTCTTCGTCTCCAAGCGAGTTTCGCGTCCCGCACATCTGCGGCGTGTGGTCCTCGAGCTGGTAGGTGCGACCGCTGTTCTCGTCACGCACGAATAGCGTGTAGTTTACATCTGTTTTTCCGCCGGAGTAGAACGGATGCGCGATGGTCATGGGGGAGCCTTCGGGCGCGCTCCACGCCGCCGAGAAGCCAGCAGCGCCTCCGGCGTGGATCGGTGAGCGAGCCGACAGCGTGAGGAGTGGCGTCGTGGTCTCCTTGACGTCCGCACGCGGCTCGTGCGGCGCGGGCGCATCCTGAACGTACGCCAGTGACACCACGTTCCTGCTGGCCCCTTCGTCGGGCCCGTCCACGAGCGCGACAGGAAGGTCGGTGGCAGGCACCGCGCGGTCGCGCGAGCGCTTGCGACACGCGAAGCCCCTTCCTTCCGCAAGCGAAGGCTTCTCGGGCGACGTTCGGTGAACCCAGAAGCCCCCGACGGCGATGAGCGCGCCTTCTCGCACGAAGGCGGGGGCATGCGCCAGGAGTGCAAGCACCAGCGCGATCCCGACAGCGTTCAATGCGTACAGGCGCATGTGCGGGGTCTTACGTCCCGGGGCTGCCGCATATTCCTCGCGGGTGCGCTCCCTGTTACCCTTCGGGGCTATGAGCGAAGACGTCACCCTGGTGCGCGACGGCCAGACCATGCTGGTCACGATCAACCGGCCAGAGGCCCGCAACTCCCTCACGAAGAGCGTGATCGGCACGCTCGCCAAGGGGATCAACGACGCCTCGGCCGACCCCACGGTGCGGTGCGTGGTGCTGACCGGTGCGGGCGGCCACTTCTGCGCGGGCGCCGACCTGAAGAAGACCCTGATGGAGGACCCGAACCTGCTCGACAACCTCGAGTCGTACATGGACGCGTTCCACGACGTCATCCGCGCGATCGTGCGCTGCGAGAAGCCCACCATCGCGATGCTGGATGGTTGCGCGGTCGGCTTCGGCGCCGACATGGCGTTCGCCTGCGATCTGCGTGTGGCCTCGACGACGGCCTACATCCAGGAGAAGTTCGTGAAGATCGGGCTCATGCCCGACGGCGGCGGGACGTTCTGGCTACCGCGCCTGGTCGGCACGGCGCGCGCGCTGAAATGGATGTATTTTGCAGAGAAGATCCACGCGGAAGAGCTCTCCGCGCTCGGGCTGCTCTCGAAGCTGGTACCCCCGGCCGAGCTCCACTCCGCGACGATGACCCTGGCGCGCGAGCTCGAGAAGGGTCCGCCCCTCGCTTACGCCCGCATGAAGCGCGCGGTCTACGCGAACCTGGGCGACATCGACGCTGCGCTCGCGCGCGAGCGAGAAGGACAGCTGGCGCTCCTCAAGAGCAGCGACGCGATGGAAGGCATCATGTCGTGGGCACAGAAGCGCGAGCCCAACTTCACGGGCAAGTGACTCCTCGAGGACTCAGTCGGCCAGGTACCGATCGCCGAGATCACAGGCGATGGTGACGACGGGACCCGCGAGCTCCTCCGCGACGGTCAGCGCGACGAACACGTTCGCGCCAGTGGACGGGCCCGCAAAGATGCCCTCCGTCCGTGCAAGGCGCTCCGCGGTGCCGTAAGCGTCCCGCTCCTTCACCTTCACGACCTCGGACACGACCCTCCGATCCAGCACCTCCGGCACGAAGCCAGCGCCCAGACCGAACACGCGGTGCGGGCCCGGCTGATCGCCGCTCAAAACGGCGCAGCCCTCGGGCTCCACTGCGACGATGCGAACGCCAGGCCGCGCGCGACGGAGGACGCGACCCACGCCGGTGATGGTGCCGCCCGTGCCTACGCCGCAGACGAACGCGGCGATCTCCGGCACGGCCGCGAGGATCTCCTCCGCTGTGCTCGCCTCGTGCGCGGCCGGGTTCGCGCAGTTCTGGAACTGCGTGGGCGAGAACGCGCTGCGCTCCTTCGTGAGCTCGCGCGCGCGGGTGACAGCGCCTTGCATCCCCAGCTCTCTGTCGGTGAGCACGACCTCTGCACCATAGGAAAGAAGGAGCTTGCGCCGCTCGATGCTTGCGTCGTCGGGCATGACGATCGTGCAGATGTACCCGCGGACCGCGGCGATCATGGCGAGCGCGATGCCCGTGTTGCCGCTCGTCGCCTCCACGATGTGGCCGCCGCGCCGAAGCTTGCCGGTGCGCTCTGCCGCGGTGATCATCGCGAGCGCGGCGCGATCCTTCACGCTGCCGCTCGGGTTCTTGAGCTCCAGCTTCAGGAGCACGTTGCCGCGCGTGGCGAGCCGGCTCAGGCGGACCAGCGGCGTGTCGCCGATGAGGTCCGTGATCGAGTCCACGATCGCGCGCGGTTCGCGGCTCATGCTGAGGGTGTCGGCATCACGCCGTCCTTTCGCCGGCGACGTCGCGCGTGAGGAACGCGGAGAGCTCCTCACCGGCACCGTAGCGGCCAAGGCCGATCATCATCTTGGCGACGGCGGCCTCCACGGTCATGTCGCTCCCGGAGATCGCGCCCTCTTCCTGTGCGCGGCGCCCGCCCTCATAGCCGCCGAGGTCGACCTTGCCGCGCAGCGACTGCGACACCACGAGCACCGGGACCTTGCGTTCGCGCGCCTCCGCGATGGCAGGCATGAGCGAGCCCGCGAGGTGCGGCAACGAGCCCGAGCCGTACGCCTCCAGCACCAGACCGCGCACGCCCGTGCGTAGCGCGCCGCGCACGAGCGAGGGGTCGAGCCCGGGAAACACGCGCACGGCGAGCACGCGCGCGTCCAGGCGCACGTCGAGCGGGAGTAGCTCTCCGCGCGGGCGCACGTGCGTCGCGCGCTCCACGCCCACTCCAAGGTTCACGAGCGGCGCGCAGTTCGGTGACTCGAACGCATCCAGCGCGCGCCCGTCGCTCTTGGTGGCGCGCACGCCGCGGAAGACACGTGAGCCGAACGCGATGGTCACCTCCGGCACGTCGAGCGTGGCCGTGAGCGCCGCGTCGATCAGGTTCTGACGCGCATCCGTGCGCGCCTCCGCGAGCGGCCGCTGCGCGCCAGTGAGCACCACAGGCGACGGCAAGGGCCCGAGCATGAGGCCCAGCGCGCTCGCGCTGTAGGCCATCGTGTCCGTGCCGTGGACCACCACGACGCCCGAGTAGTCACCCGTGGTGAGAGCGGCGTGCACGGCGCTGGCGAGCACCGTCCAGTCCGACGGCTGCATGTCCGCCGAGTCCATGTTGCACACGAAGCGCGTCTCGATGTCGACAACCCGCGCGAGCGACGGCACCTCTTGCGCGAGGTTGCGCGCCGCGAGCGCCGAGTCGGATGGCAGCGCGTGGCCCCGCCCGGAGGCAGGCGCGGTCATCATGATGGTGCCGCCGGTGAGGAGAAAGAGGACGCGCATCGAGGGAGTCACCTCGCAACGCAGCTTCCGGGTGTTGCCCGACTCTCAGAAGAGGCGCTGCTGCACCTTGATCGTATCACCGGCCTGCAGCGGAATGTCCGCCTGCGCGCCGTCCGTGATCGCATCCACGCTGACAACCGCTGTCACCGTCTTGGTGGGCGAGACATTGCGCGTGAGGAGGATGTGGTTCGAGTCCGCCATCGGCGTGAACCAGCCTGCGAGCGAGAGCGCCTCGACGAGCTTCATCCCCTCCGCGAAGGCCAGGTTTCCTGGGCGCGACACCTGGCCGATGATGTTGATCTTCTTCGAGTTGTACGCCTTGACGATGATCGATATCTGCGGGTCCTGAAGGATCTTCGCCTCCTTCAGCTTGTTGCGAAGGGTGAGGACGATCTCCTGCGGCTCCAGACCTGCGACGACGATCTTGTCGACGTACGGGAAATTGATGCTGCCGTCGGGCTGCACGCGATAGTCGGTGGGCAGATCCTTCTCACCCACCACGATGATGGTGAAGAGATCGCCCGGACCGACCGTGGTGCTCGGCGTGGGCGTGGGGAGATTGCGGGGCGGCGGCGGACGAGAGCTCCCGCAGCCCACGGCCAGCGTCACCACCAGAACAATCAATGACCAACGCCACAGCCACAACATGGAGTTCTCCGCCGCGCCTTACTGTGTGGACTGAGATGCCCGACCACGCGGCTTCATTTACCCTGTCCGTGAGAAAACGGCAAAGCGGGCGCGGCTGACCGTTGCTCCCTGTCTCCCCTCAGAGGAAGTAGCGAACGCCCACGAACCCCTGAAAGCGCTTCCACGACATATCGTAGCGCGTCGCTGCGGCCCCACCGGGTGCTGGTGCGCCACCGCCGAAATCGAGCACCTTGTTGCTGAAGTTCTGCGAGTAGTCCAGCGTGAGGTTCACGCCGAGCGAGTCGAGAATGCGGTACTCGCCGAACGCCTTCGTGCCCACGCGGATGTCGGTGAAGCCGGAGCTGATCTTTATCGGGCCCGCGCCAGTGTTCGCGTAGAAGTCGTTGTACTCGACGGCGCCGATGTTCGCATCGAGCGAGACGAGCGCCTTGTTTCCGAAGAAGTACGCCAGACGCGTGTAGCCGCGGTCGCTGCCGTAGTAGCCGCCGCCGATGAAGCTCTTCTGGAAGTCGCGGTTGTACCCGAAGGAGAGCGTCGATACCGAGAGCGATACGGCGCCGGGCTCGAGGTCGTTCGGGGTGGACGTCAGGAAGAACGTCGCCTCAGCCTGACCAATCACGCTGTCATACTGCTGGGTCGCCGTGCTACCGGCGTCGAGCGATAGGGTCGTGCCATAGCCGACCGCCGCGAGGAGTGAGAAACGTGGCGTCAGGAGACCAGTCAAACCAAAGCGCGTCGTGAGCGGCGTCGAGTTCTCCAGAAGGTTCGCCGAGCGATCCTTGTTCGGATAGGTCACGAAGCCGATAGACGTGTCATGGAACAGCGCCGTTCGCGGACGGAAGCGCCAGCGATCGCGGACCAGTATCTGGTGCTGGAGATTGGTGAATGGAACGCCGTTCGATTGCTCGAAGAGCTCGCCGGTGAACTGATAGCCCAACCGGATGTCGAACGTCCCGCCGCCGGGCATGAATATGCCTTCAGCGCCGGCCACGATGATGTTTCTGTTGAAGGAGTTGTCAGGGAGGCCATCCACTGCCGGCTTCAGGACGCGTGTGTAGCTCGCGTAGATGCCGGCGCCGACCGGACGACCTGGAAGGATGTCGACGCGGGCACCGGCGTTGGCCGATACGTTGCGCTGATCCTGAAGCTCCTTGGAGCCGAACAACTCCCAGTACGTCCCGGAGAGCGCGCCTTGGAAGGCGACCTTTGGCTGCGCCACCGCGGTGCCGTCATTGGGGTTGGCGGCGGTGGGGCTCGTGGTGTTGAAGGTCAACGACGGAGTGATGCGGAGGATCCCGCCGTCACGAACAGGCGCGGCTGGTGCGGAGTTGACGTTCCTCACGTCCGTGCCGTCTGCGCGAAGGAAGTAGTTCGAGTCGTAGCCGATCTCCGCCCCGATCCCCGGGTGCAGCTCGACGTCACCGGCGCGGTACCCCTTGCCATCGCCCAAGCGGCGGTCTTTGGTCCATTCCTGTGCGCCTGCATCACCAGCAAAGGTCACGAGGGAGCCGATCGTGATCGCGGCCCAGCCGGCCGCAACACGTGTGGTGGATTTCCTGGCAGGCCACGCTCGACGCGACCCGGCGCCTCTCCCGGTCCGCGAATAGTTCAAGCTTCCGGCCTTGTCTCGCTGGTTCATTTCAATTCAAGCCACGCGTGAGCTGTAGTCCCCTCCGGAGCGACCGAGCGCGTTCTTGAACAACAGAACTCCCGTTCGCGTGCCGCGCCGTAGTGCGCAGGTCCGGCAACTGCAATCTGGAAAACTGCGTCCTGTGAAAGGCTTCTCCGCAAGGGACAGTTAACCGTGTCCACCCTTACTACAGAGAGCAGCTCGTGCAAACGGGAGGATTGCTGATCTGGCCGAAATCGGGCCCTGGTGCTCCGGGCGGGTACGGCGCTTGCTCGGGAGCGATCGACGGATCGATAATCGTCGTCACTTTCGTCTCGCCAAGGTAGGCGGCTTCCTCGCCGATGCACTGATTCGCCTCTGCGGTGAGCTGCTCCGTACGCTGACGGAGAACCGTGAGGATCGTGTACTCGTGATTGGAGAGCTCCGCGTCGTTGCGCCCCACGGCTGCAGACAGCGAAGCCTTGCGCTCCTTCGCCGAGCGACCCGCGACATCGATCTGCGAGAGCTTGTCGTCGAGGCAGAGAGCCTTCACGACATCGCGCTGCTGACGCGCGGTCTCGAGCTGCTTGCGCACGGCGCGCGCGGCCTGATCCATGCGGCCGAGGTGCTTGTCCGCTTCAGCGAGCGACTCCTGAGGAGAGAGCTGCGTCTTGCGTTGAAAGCCAACCTGCGCGTCCGCTCCGCCGGCGCCGCCACCGCCTGCACCAGCTGCCGGCGCCGTTCCGGGGCTGGTCTGCGCACCGGCGGGCGACGCCAACATCCCAAGGACGATGGCCCCAGCTACCCACTTCAAGCTCTTACGCATGCTCTTACGCATTATGGAGACTCCTACCCGCAACCCGCATGGGAACTCACTGTAAACGGCATCATCTGGAAGGTCAACGATGCTTGTTCAGCTATTCCGCACCCAACAAAACGGAGCGGCGCATCCGTGGATTCAGATGCGCCGCCGAGGTTTTCATTCAAGCCGGGAGTGGCTTTTGTTGAGAGGCTGTTCAGGCCACGGTCATCCCAGCGTCAGGCCACCCTCCCTCCCAGCGGGTTTGGGGCCTCATCATTTCTGCTGAACGAACGTCACCGGGATGCGGAGGGTGGAGCCAGTGCCACCCGGGGCCGCGAACTGGGCGTTTCGGACAGCGCGAGCGATGCAGGCACCGACGGATGGGTTCAGCGTGTTCTCGGTTGGGTTCGCCGAGTCCACTTCGCCCGTGGGGGCGATCTTCGCGGTGATGACCACCTTGCCCGACAGCGAGGGATCCGAGTTCAAGCCCGTCTGGTAGCAGGCCTTGAACTTGGGACGAAGACCCGCGATGACACGGTCCGCGTCCGAGATGGCGACGGAGGCGGACGTTCCGCCGACCTGCGCATCACCGGTGGGACCGGCGACCTTGCGCTCGTTGCCTGCGGTTCCGCCGGTGCCGCTGCCCGTCGTGCTTCCGGCGATCGCGCCGAGGCCGCCATTCTTGCCGCCCTGCACTGGCGCGCCACCCGTGCCGAACTTCAGATCGCCCGCGCCAGGCGTGACGCCCGCGTTCGATGCGGCTGCGCCGCTGAGGTCGACCGGGGGGATCTCGCTTCGATCGAGCGCGCCCTTCGTGGACGGTCCGCCCGCGATCGACGCGAGCATCGCCATCTGCATCTGATCGGCCTGCTGCGAGAGCGCTGCAGCGCGTTCGTTCGAGACCGGACCAGCCTTCTGCGGAGCTGCGGGACCCGAAGGTCCTGACTTCACCGGTGTCGGATCCTTGGTCGCGGTCGTCGCAGTGGGAGCCGCGGTGGTCTCCGGCGGAACCTCCGGAGCAGGAGGCGCCGGAATGTTCTTCATCAGGTCAACGAGACCCGCGACGCTGTCATCACCGACGGGGCGATCCATCCAGTCCGAGTACATCGCGCCGACGAATCCGAAGTGCAGCAAGAAGCTGAACGCCGCGATGATCGTCAGCGACCAGTCGATCTGGCTCGCAAGCCCACCCTTCACGGCGAGCGGCAGCTGCGGGCGCGGCTGGATCGGCGGCGGCGCGACGAACTGAAAGAGGAACGTGGTGTCGCCGATGACGACCTTGCCGCGCGCTTCCTCGGTGAGCTTCACCTGGTAGGCGTTGTTGACCTTCTTCGCCTGCCCGCGCAGCGCGCCGATGTCCGTGATGCCCGTGGCGAGCGCCACGCGACCGGTCATGCCGTCTAGGAAGTTCAGGTAGTAGCCATCACCAAGCAGCTCGAACAACTTGAACTGCGGCGGGATGTTCGGCGTGGGAACCACGAACATCGCCTTCTCGGACTGACCGACGGTCACCGAGGTGCGCTGCTTGATGACGCGCTCTTCGACGATGCGTCCGCGATGCACGAGGCCGATGCGGAGGACCTTGGGGCCCGTGTTGACCGCCATCGCCCGCATGACTGCGGTCATCTGTCCGGGACGACCGCCGGGTGCTGCGCCAGGTCCTGCGGGTCCTGCTCCAGGTCCAGATCCAGCGTTCATCGTGCGGCCCCTGATTCGTTCTGCAACATGGCGTTCTTGTCTCTCGGGCAAATGCGGGTCAGCACCGGGTTAGACTACCCACAGAGCTCAGGGTTTCCGAAAAAAACCAACG
>JANXLV010000078.1 GCA_025355005.1 Myxococcales bacterium
CCCGCCGGCGGCGACTGCCCCGATGCGGCCGAGCCGCACAGCTGCTCGTGACCCCTTCCCTCCCCATGACTCGCCGGCCTCCTCCTCCATGTCTTCCACGCTCTCCCCGTCGTTGGCGCGAAGCAGCCCGCGCTTCGTGAGCAGTGATGGTATGCTGGACCCGTGGGAGGAGGCACAGCCAGAGCGGCCATTGCGGCATGCAGCGTGGTGGCGATCTCATGCGGGGCCTTCTCCGGAAGCGACTTGGCAGTGGACGCAGACGGCGGTGCGGACGCGGGTCGGGGAGCGAGCGACGGAGCGTCCGACGCCACCGCCGCTCCGGAAGAGGCCGGAGCCCCGAGGGACGCCGGGCCACAGAACGTGAGCTGCGCCAGCCTGAAGGACGCGCTCTTCTGCGCGGACTTCGAGCTCGCAAAGGTCGCTCCCTTCGGATTCACCATGGCGAAGACGGACGACGCTGGAGCGCTGACGGTCCAGATGGACTCGCTCAACGGCGGGACGAGCAACGTGCTCAAGGCCACGATCGACACCTCCGGGATCCTGGACGCCGCGCCCAGCGACACGTTCGTCCACTCCGACCTCACCGTCCCCGCGGATGCCGGCACGCTGACCATCGACTTCGACTTCCGGGTCGAGACCATCTCGGTCTCGTACACGTCGTTCGGTGACATTCACACGATCGGCGGCGATTCCCTGGGCGTCGGTGCAAACCAGAAGACCCTTGGCCAGGCCTACGGGCCCACCTCGGGCGCAGCCATCTTGCAGGACACCCGCCAGTGGCACCACGTCCACGGTGAGGGGCACTACGGCAACGGCGCCGTCCTCACGACGATCGACGGCGTGGTCGTGCAGACGAAGCTGTTCTCCGGCATGGGCCTGCAGACGCGCAGCCCGCAGCTCTCGGCGGGTATCTACTCGTGCGCGAAGGTGCAGGACTTCGAGAACAACAAGCGCACGACGGTCTACGTCGACAACGTCGTCGTCCGCGCATTCTGAATGACGGTATGAGGTCCGCCGACCTCATGCGCGCGCGAGGTCACCTTGCGGGCAGCGTTCCCACGGTGGAGCGCGTTCGTCTCCCCGGTGAGCTCGCAGGCGCGCACTGGCAGCAAGCCGCGCCGCGCCCACGCGCGTCGGGATGTGACCGCGCGAGCGCCCCACCGTCATGGCTGTGTTCATCGCCCGGCCCTGCAACGCACATTTGATCACGGCGGCCGTGAGCGGTGCTCGACATGCTCACAGCATCACGGAGGGCACTTGTTCTGGAGCTCCACACCTTGCGGCAGCGTGACCTTCGCGCCGGCCGCGGCGTCGTAAACCACCCTTCCTTTGCTCTCGTCGAAGTGGAAGAGCAAGCGGGTGTCTTCGTCGGCGATCAGATGATGGGCCGGCGTGAACGCGCCAGTGTACCGGTGGCCCGTGGAGAAGCGCACCTCGTCGAGCGTCGTCGTCGCATCCGTGGGGTACTGTCCGAAGCTTCCCAGGTGGAGGACGGCGCTCGTGGGCACCGGCGTCGCCTCCTTCGCGTCCTTGGGCTCACCGTCCACGTAGAGCTCCACGCGCCCATTGTCGAAGCAGAGAGCGATGTGCCCGAAAGCCCCCGTCGCGCAGCCCACGTTCGCGTCGAGCGTCACGTCGTCCGGGGTGAACACGTGGACGTGAAGCCCGTGCACGTCGCACGTCACCACGAACCCGCCGAGCCCTGGCACGTCGTCTCCGAGTCCGAACAGCACGGCGGGTCGCACGGAGCCGGGCGAGAACGCGGCCCATGCCTCCAGGCACGATGCGTGGCGGCCGTCCGGGTACACGTCGATCGCGGGGCCGGGGAGATCCGCCTGCGCACCCACCGTCACGGAGGAGCACGTCGCGTCCAGACACGCGGTCGAGGCAGCCGCCGCGGCGATGGCTCCCGAGACGATCAAGGCGGCGAAGCAGCAGCTCCCGTTCATGGTGTTTGTCCTCCAGGTGCGTCCGGTCGCGCCCGACGGCGAAGACAGCAAAGCGTGTGCCTGACTGTCAGCAGAGCGGCCCACTCCGCCTGATTCGTGGCCCCGTGTGCAGCGCGTTGCACAGAAGTGTGAAGCCGCTAGCACCAGCTTGCACTCCGACGACGTCAGGCGCGGAGGAGTCGTGGAGAGACGGCGACTTCGGTTCAGACGGCCCAGTTGTCATTTTTGCATCCTCGAACGGGAGAACTGCGTCGCGCGGCGGCACCGACGGAGGCTACGGCGCGCGGCCAGCGCCCTCAAGGCTCCGCGTGGAGTCAGCGGGCCGGCTGGTCGGGAGCGAAGGAAGCGGCTAGACTAGGACTGTCATCATGAACACCGTGCGCAAGGTCTACGAGAGCGATAGCAGCGGGAACGTCCACGTCGACGTGCCCGTGGGCGCGCCGCATCGCATGGTGCAGGTGGTGGTGTCGTGGGAGGACGCCAGCGTCGAGGCGAGCGGCTGGCCGCCTGGGTGGTTCGACAAGACCTTCGGAAGCATCGAGGACCCGACGTTCGAGCGCGCGCCCCAAGGAGAGGCCGAGACGCGCGAGGACCTTTGAAGTTCCTCCTCGATACCAACGCATGCATCGCGTTCCTCACGGCGAGGTCGGCGACCCTCAAGGATCGGCTCCAGCGCACGGCAGCTGCCGACGTCGCGCTGTGCTCGGTGGTGAAGGCCGAGTTCCTCTTCGGCGCGCGGAAGAGCCAGCGTGTGGAGCACAACCTCGCGAGCCTCGCTTCGTTCTTCGCGCCGTTCGCGACCGTGGCCTTCGACGACCCCGCAGCGGAGGCCTACGGACGTGTGCGTGCGGACCTCGAGATGAAGGGCACGCCGATCGGCCCCAACGACCTACTCATCGCGTCGATCGCCGTGGCACGCGGCCTCACCATCGTCACGCGTAACACGGCCGAGTTCGGACGCGTCGAAGGCGCGACGGTGGAGAACTGGGAACACCCGTAGCGACACGCCTCATCACTGGGGCCGGGCTCGTGGCCAGCGACGACGTCTTGGATTCGCGGGGCGTGGATCCGTGGCGTCCCGTCCAGCTGCGCCTGGTACTGGCGAAAGATTTCAAGACCGGTCGCGTCGACTGCGGTGGCAAATGAGTACACGCCGGTGCGAATCAGAAACGGCGACGCGACTTCATTGGTCACGAACGTCGCGCCGACAACGCTGCGCGTGTTGTTGCTCTGAAAGGCCCGCAGTGCCACCCGGATGTTCAACTCGAGGATCTCCGGCGGCCAGCTATCAGGAATAGAGGGACAGATTGTCGAGCGAGACGAGCGGGATGTGGTCCTCGTTCGGCGTGTTCACGGCGGGAGCGTGTTGTCTGGCCAGAGTGGCTATGGGAGCACGCGGTCAAACGTGTCAGGCTTCTCGGATGTCACTTCGCGCTTCCTTGATGTGTGCATTATGCATTCTTCCGCCAGTCGCGGTGTTTGTCGCCTGTCACTCGGCCGATCCCTCCGCGTCGGGTAGTGGGACGACGGGGGCTGATAAATGGTGCCAACCCGCGGTGCAGCCGGGACCCACGGGTACGCCCGTCCGTCACTCGCCGAGCCCGTGCACCGTCCCGTCCAGCGCTCCAGCCCCTTTCGGCACATCGAGTGTCTCGGGCGGGTGTAACCAGTGCACTCCTCGCTGCGACGCGGAGAAAGTTCCGTTCGTCGGCGGAGGTGCATTCTACACGCTTTACGATTTGCCCAGTGGCGCCTGCGAGACCGAAGGTGAGATCTGCGACATGGGGGCGGTCCCGGTACAGACATGCAACGGCGCAATGCGCGGTTGCGCCATCAACGGCTACCGCTGTTCGTGCACGAGCGGCCAGTGGAGCTGCCTCATGATCAGCGCTGGTGGAGGCATCTGCGAACCGTGCGCAGGAAGCACGGACGCAGGCACCGACTGAATCTTCTCAGCGAACGACGAGGCCTGCGGCGAACGTGGGGAGACCTGCGAAATCGGGCTTCTTCGTCAGCGTGCCGTCTGCTGCTACGCCGAAGACGCTCAGCGTGTGGTCTCCTCCGTTGCGCGTGTAGAGAAGATCGGCCGCGTAGGTAAAAGAAAGCCGGTTCGGCGGAGATCGGGTGGCCTGCGGGGTGATGGCGCGGGGGCGAGCACGGAGACGCGGGCGCGTGTTTGTGGGCCTCGACGAGCTTCGCGGAGGGGGCGCTGGAGCCGCAATTTCTCGCTCAGAATTCACGTCGGCCTTCGGCGCACTCGACGCTGCTCGGTGAGCTCAGGCTGCGTTGCTCGGGCTCGCCGGCTGACGACAGCCGGCTCTGACTCACCAGGAAGGCTCGGCGTATCCGCAGGTCTGTTCACGAGGACCGCTCAGTACCAACTTGGTGCGGTTCGGCGCGGCCTCTACGTTCCACGATACGGTCCGGATCGGCGCGCGACGATCTTCGAGAATTTTCCGGCGACTCGCGAATCAAAGTCGATGTGCGCACGTCCACCAATGATGCGCATCTTCTCTGCCTCCGGGATCGCTCGCTGCTTCGTTGTCCTCGCTGCTTCGGCCGTTGGTGCTTGTGGTGGCGACGCCAGCAGCGCGGACATCGGCGACGCCGCCGCTGGTGCTGGCGCGAACGGTTCGGACGGCGGACCGTCTGCGGATGGAAGTGGAGCGGACGCTGGTCCTCCGCTCTCTTCTGTCTCTCTCTCATCATCCGCCACGAGCCTCATGGTGACTGGCGACGTCACTCTCACTGCGGCCACCACGGGCTTCACGGACGGCGTGCGGCTGCTTCGGAATGGAAAGGTCGTGACCGAGATCACGAAGGCACCGTTCGTGTGGCCGCTCTCGCTCACGTCGAAGGACAATGGCATTGTCGCTTTCGAGGCCGTTGCGCGACGCGGAACGACCGAGGTCCACTCGAAGACCGTGAACGTCACCGTCGCGCTCGAGACCGTTCCTCCCGTCGTGTCACTGTCCGCCATGCCGGCCAGCTTCAGCGCTCCGGGAACGGTAACGCTCACCGCGGTCGCCACGGACAACGTAGGTGTCACGAAAGTCGAATTCCTGAAAGCGGGTATCGTCGTGGCTACCAAGACGTCGGCGCCATACACGTTCGCCGCCCCCATCACGGCAGGTGATGACTACGGTGTTGCGTTCTCCGCGCGTGCATATGACGCCGCTGGCAACCAGGCGACCAGCGACGACACGATGATCGCGGTCTCCATCCCGACGTGGACCAAGTCCTGGGCGGACAAGACCGGTGCAGTCGTGTCCGACATGTCCATCTCGTCTGGTGACGACGTCGTGGTCGGCGGTGGGTTCGCTGGGGCCGCGAACACGTCGCCCGCGTTCGTTCGCAAGTGGGGAAAGAACGGCGTGGTGCAGTATACGGTCGACACGTGCACGAAGAATGGTGCGGGCGGCACTCAATCCAGGGTCGCGGCCGTCGGGGACGACGTCTGGCACAGCTGCTTCGAGGAGATCGGCACGACTACGTTCGTCCGCCTCATTCACATCGACCCCGCCGGCGTGGCGGTCTCCACCGAGACCCTGGCTGTACCGTATGTTCCGCGGCTCGCGAGTGACGGCACCTCGCTGTACGTCGCGGGCACCAGCTCCGTGCCATACGCACCGTTCGTCGAGAAACGCAGCGCAACGGGCAAGGTGCTGTGGCACACCACGACCTTCTCGGGTACCGGAAACGATGCGACAGCCCTGGCCATCCGAGGCGGTCACGTGGTCGTCGCGACCAGGAACGACGGCGGCTCGCACGTGGATACGACGCTGTCGCGGTTCGACGCGGCAACGGGAGCGCCCATCGCCGCGAACATCTTGCCGAGCACGACGTGCGCACAAGGCACCGCCGTGGCCATCGACAGCTCCGGCGTAGCCTACGAGTCGTGCACGCAGTGGGACGCCGCCAAAGGAACCTACGCCCTCACGGTGGCGGTGCTCGGGTTCGATGCGGCGGGCACCGCTGCGGGCACGACGACGCTGACGGCGGCGCAGATCTTCATACCGAGCATCACGCTCGCCATCGATTCGCAGGATCAGTGGCTCCTGGGCACGAAGTACGTCCACCTCGACTCCGTAGTCGAGAAGCGATCGAGCGCAGGCGTCGTGGCATGGGCCGACGTCTTCCTGCCGAACCAGGTCGCCACCGACTCGCAAAACAACGTCTACGTCCTCACGGACGCGCTCCACGGCGTGACGCCTGCAGGTGTTGCTCGTTGACGCCGACGCGATATGTTCGGCGCCTGCTCGGCATCTTCACGCGGACGGTGCTTGCATTCTACAAGGAACGGAGCGGCGGCGAGAGCGGCGTGGTCGCGGTGGTGCAGCGCACGCAGTCGGACCTGCGGCTCAATCCGCACGTGCACGCGGTGTTCGTGGACGGCGGGTTCGCGGCGGTGGGTTCGGAGGTGCGGTTCGCGGCGCTGGGCCACCTCCGCACGCGCGAGGTGGGCGAGGTGCTCGAGCGCGCGACGTCGCGGATGCGGCGCTACCTCGAGAAGCGCGGCTTGCTCCGCGAGAGCGACGCGGAGCAGAGCGAAGACGAGGGCGACGCGTCCCGCGAGGCGCGAGGCCACGAGGCGCTGTGCGACTCGGCCGCGTCGGGCGCGTCGCCGCCCGCGGGCCCGCAGTGGAAGAAGCGAGAGGAGCGCCGACCGCTCGCGCCGGTGCCCGTGACGGAGACGGTGTTCTCGGGGGCGTGCTGCGCGTCGAAGGACGGCTTCACCCTCCACGCTGCGACGTGCGCGTGCGCGGAGGACGCCGGCGGTCGCGAGCGCCTCCTGCGCTACGTGCTGCGCCCGGCGGTGGCGCAGGAGCGGCTCACGAAGACAGAAGAGGGGCTCGTGCGTATCGCGCTGAAGCGGCCGTGGTCGGACGGGACGGTGGCGGTGGAGATGACACGCTTCGTGATCCCCGACGGGTGGAGACCCCTTGAGCCTGCTCTGTCGCCTCGCGGCGAGCGTGCCTCCGCCGCGGCTGCACACGGTGCGGTACGCAGGCGTGCTGGGGAGCGCGAGCAAGCTGCGCTCGCGGGTGGTGCCGACGCCGGCCGCGCCGCGAGCCGCGCGCTCCGAGAACGACAAGGAGTGCAAGCCGAAGAGCCGCTATCGGCCGTGGGCGGAGCTCATGATGCGGACGATGAAGCTCGACGTCCTCGAGTGTCCGCGCTTCCAAGGTCGCCTGAAGCTCCTCGCCCTGGTGACGGACCTCGCCGAGGCGCGGCGGTTCGCGAAGGGGATGGGTGACCCACCCGACGTGCCGCCCCGCACGCCGGCGAGGGGCCCGCCGTTCTGGCAGTCGCGGGCGCTGCGCCGCCTCGCAGGCGAAGCTGCGTGACCGCGTCAACCGCGGCGGCCGCGCCGAGGCCGACGTGTGCGCGGACCCGGAAAACAGGCAGGTTCGGGGGCTTCGAGTGCTTCGGCGGGGCCGCAGAGACAGGCGCGGCGGACTTCACCGACCCAAAGATCGCCGAGCCCGCGACGGTCGCGCCCCTTGCTTGGACCAGCGTTTTGCGTTTGATTTACCTACCCGCCCGAAGAGGAGGACGCGCCAGCCGTCGGTCGCCATCGCTCGCGCGCCGCTCACCCCCAGCGTCCAGGAGCGGTAGACGCCGTCCTTGATCGTGACGATCGGAAAGTCGGTGTAGAAATAGACCCACACGGCGCCGTCCGCGCACAGGTTCAGGGCGTACGCATCACAGATGATGTCTGTGTGAGCCGCCTCGTTGTCGAACGCGAGCTTCACGTTGCCGCCTGCGTCGAACGCGACCAGACCGGACGCTCCCATCGGTGCCGGCCCGGGGACTCCCCAGCCGTAGTTTCCGAAGACGCCCTCGTCGAAGTACGACGCCCAGATCGTTCCGTCCGCACCAACGCGAAGATCCGCGAGCCCATCGCCCAGCGTCATCCGCGACCTGGCGTGCCCCGCGGCGTCGACAACGGCCGCATTTTTCTCGATGTCCCCGGGCCTCCACGAGCATCGTGCGCCAGCCACAAGAAAGCCGTCCGCACCGAATGGCTGCACGAAGGAGACGGGTAGGCGCTCGTCCTTCAAGATCGTCTTTCTGATCTCGACGCCATCCGCGCGCAGGAGCAGGTAGTCGATTGGGGATTCAAGCGTCGTGTGCCACCGGCCTCGCGCGTCCCGTTCGGGCACTGCCGCACTACGCGCCGCGGCGTACACCGCGCCGTCGTGACCCGTTCCGACGGTGACGGGGCCCATCCATCCCTCGAGTGATGGCCGGAGATCGAGGAAGCGTGTCGCCTTCATGGATGCGGTTGAACGATGCCACGCCTGCGGCGGACATGAAACGGTCGCTTGCCCTCCTCCAGCGCGTCGCGACGCAGATCGGCCAGCTGTCTCCGGTGATCGACGCGCGATCAGGGCGGAGGGGCGCCGTGGCAATCGGCTGGGGCCTCCGCTTCGTAGACCACGTAGCATCTTGGCGGGTGGAAGGGAGCCGCGAAGAGGATGTTCCAGGGCGCGCGCTCCACGCAGATGCGATCCTGTATGCGGTCCAGTGCGGGTTCGTCCACCTGCTCCGCGAGCAGCTCATGGAAGCCCACTCCAGACGGATAGATGCATCCTGCACGCGTCACACCGATGACCACGAAGAGCGCGGGAAGGCACAGGGCGTAGCGCCAGCGCGCTCCGGATTCACCCGTCGGAGCTCCGGTGGCATCGGGCTGCACAAGCCAGAGCACCCTCAGAATACACGTCGGTCTTCGGCGCACTCGACGCTGCTCGGTGAGCTGGCGCTGCGTTGCCCGCGAGCCTGCGTAGCGCGCGGGATTGCCATTACGGCGGACCTCTCGCGGCGGTGCGCGGCGGGAGCTCGCTCGGATCGCCCAGCCTGCGCGCGAACCGTCCCGCTTCTTCTACGTCCGTGAGCACCGCCAGGAGCGTGAGCCGGCCTCGGCACCGCGGACACAAGTCGACCTTCGTGAGACTGTGCCGCGTGATACCCATCACGCGGCCTCGAGTCAGGAAGTTCACCTCGCGGCGGCCACGATCGGCGACACTGCTTCGATGGTTCGTCCCGGCAACTCCACGAAGCTCTCCGCGCTGATCCTCTGCATCTGCATTCTCTCGGCGACTGCACTCGCGTGTGGCCGCGATCAGAAGAGCGCCGGCGGTGGCCCGAGCAGCTCGTCCTCCGCGCAGAGTATCTCGTCGACACCGCTCGTCCTCGCGCCGTCGAGCGAGGGCCCCATGTCCGCGCCCATCCCAGGCGCAGAGGCCGTCGTCGCCGCGCTGAGACCGCACTTCAAGCTGTGTTACCGAGCTGGGCTCGTGCACGATCCCTCGATCGAGGGCAGCGTCGTGATGGACGCGGTCGTGTCGCCCGACGGCGCGGTGACCTCCGTGAAGCAGCACCTCCCCACGACGCTCCCGCCCGTGGTCGTCGGCTGCCTGGAGGACGCGCTGAAGACCGCGAAGTTCACGCCGCCTGGCGGAACGGGCAGCTCGATCCGCGTCCCAGTGAACTTCCACCATGCAGGTGACGGCGGCTCGTGAGCGGCTCGTGACATGCCGCGAGGCCTGTTGTTCACCGTCGTTAGTTCATAGGTAGCGAAGGGGTCCCGTGGAAGAATTGTTGGCATCACTGAAGAAGCGACTCGCGCAGATCCCCGACGGCGCCGGCGTCCTCTTCTTCATCCAGATCTTCGCGACGCTCGGGTTCGCGGTCCTCTACTCGACGCTCGTCCTCTACGCGACGAAACACCTTCATTTCTCGACCAAAGACGCGACCACGATCATGGGCGTCTTCGGTGCGTTCAACTACGGACTGCACCTGTTCGGTGGTTACCTCGGCGGTCGCTTCCTCAGCAACCGCGCGCTCTTCGTCGGCGGCATGGCTCTGCAGGTCCTCGGCTGCGGCTGCATCGCGGCGGGCTCTGTCGCGATGCTGTACGTCGGCCTCGCTCTCTTCCTGACGGGCAGCGGCCTCAACGTCACGTGCATCAACATGATGCTCACGCAGCGCTTCAAGCCCGACGACGCACGCAGAGAGGGCGCGTTCCTCTGGAACTACGCCGGCATGAACATCGGCTTCTTCGTCGGCTTCGCGGCCGCGGGCCACTACCAGCTCACGGAGAACTACTCCGGCCTCTTCACGTTCGCCACCATCGGTAACTTCGTCGCGATCATCATCGCCGCGCTCTACTGGAAGACTCTCGCCGACCGCGACACGCCTCTCGAAGAGGTCGACAAGGGGAAGTTCCGTCAGCGGTTCGTCGCCGGTATCGGCATTCTCCTCGGCCTCGTACCCGTCGTGTGGTTCCTCTTGCAGCACCCGCACGGCACCGAGAGGCTCGTGAAGGGCATCAGCGCGATCGTCGCGCTCACGCTCGTGTGGCTTGCATGGAAGCACCGCGACGCGCGCGAGAAGAACAACATGTGGGCCTACCTGATCCTCACGATCGGGTCGCTCGTGTTCTGGGCGCTCTACCAGATGGCGCCCAGCGGTCTGCAGCTCTTCGCCGTTCAGAACGTCAATCGCAAGGTCTGGGGCCACGAGGTCGCGCCGCAGTGGATCCAGAACATCAACACGATCGTCATCGTCGTGGGCGGTCCGTTGATGCATGCGCTTTTCGTGAAGCTGCGCGCACGAGGCTTTCTGATCGACGTGCCGAAGCAGTTCTCGATCTCGCTCATCCTGATGGGCCTCGGGTTCCTCGCGTTGCCGGTGGGCATCGCCTTCGCCGGCGCGGATGGAATGAGCTCGTTCTGGTGGCTCTTCGTGAGCTACGTGCTCCAGAGCATCGGTGAGCTTCTCATCTCCCCGGTTGGCTACGCGATGATCGGCAAGCTCGCGCCGCGCCAGTATCAGGGCATCATGATGGGTTCGTGGATGCTCGTCACGGGCCTCGCTTCCCTCTTCGCGGGCGACTTCTCGAGCATGGTTCCGGAGCCGGCCGAAGGCTCCGCCGCCTTGTCCACGAACCCGCTCTGGTCGCGCCTGTTCTTGGCGCTTGGTTGCGGCAGCCTCGTCGTCGGCGTGGTGCTCGTCGTGCTCATCCCGTTCTTGCGCAAGCTGATCACGGACGGGGACAAGACGAGTCCCGCATGAAGTAGCGGACGCCGGCTCATGGAGCGTCGGCGATCGCAGCGTAGGTCGCGTGGTCGCTGTCGAACCCGCTGGGGAGCCGGACGTCCCACATCCTCTCGCTCACGCAGTGAGCCGCCTTCGGGTCTCCGGGGGTGAGCGTCACCGAGGCGACGTCGACGATCTCGTCCACGGTCGTCTCGAGGTGCACCTCCGCGCGCGTGCCGTGCGCGCCGCACGCTCGCAGCGCGTCCGCGATGGCAGCGCGCAGCACGGCGTCGGCGTCGAAGCTCGAGCCGCCACCATGGCCGATGGAGCCGATGGAGCCGAGACCGATGCCCTGCCCCGTGCCGCCGCCGCCCTCACCGGTCCCGCTCAATTGGGGCTCGAGGCCCTCCGTGGAGGGCCGTACACCGGGCTCGATCGCGAGGTAGCTCGTCACCGGCGACACGGCGCCGCCCTTGGTCGCGAGCAGCATCATCTCTGCCTCCGAGAGCTCGTGCATCAAGGACGAGCCGAAGACCAGGCCCGACCAGAGCCGCCCCTCGGACTCGCTCGGTGTGAACTGGAGCGAGACCGCGCGGGACCACAGCTCGCCAGTGACACCGATGTCTCCCGCGGGCTGCCGGTCGATCCCGAGGTGCTCGAACCGCTGTCCTTCCTTTATCTCTTCAGCGAAGTAGAGCGCGGAGGGCGCGCCGACCACAGCGACGTGCTGGAGCCGGATCGGCCGTACCCATTCCAGAAATACCCGACGCTGAGCCTCGCCTTCGAGCCGCTCGGGGATGGTCGCGCGGTAGAGCAGGCCGCCCGTCTTTCGCGGGACCTGCGCCCACGCGTCGTCGTCGTCGCGCGTGAGCTCCGCTTCCCCCGAGTCGACGGTCGCCACGTGCACGATGGCGCCGCTGCGGCCAAGCTTCCGTGCGAGCACCGCCGGCGTGAGCGCATCGCGTGTCCGCAGATCGGTCAGGACGAGCACGCGGCGCACCGCGCCCTGCGATTGTGCGAGCCACCCATCTGCGTCCGCAAGCGCATCGTCGAGCTGGCTGCCATTCTTGTCGGGGCTCTGCAGGCCATAGAGCTTCGTGATCGCATCGCGCACGGGGACGCTGACCCCGAACGGCGTGCGCACCGCGCGGTCGAAGGTCGTCACGTGGACGTTCGCATTCGGGAGGTGCGATAGGTAGGCGCGCGCGGCGGTGCTCGCGAGCGAGAACGACGACGCCATGGAGTGAGAGCCGTCGATCACGATCGCCACGTCGGCGTACGCAGGCACCCGCCCGAACGCCGGCGCCGCGTCCAGCGCCACGTGGACCAGGTGACGCGCGCTTCCGAGCGGAACGCTGGCGATCGCGCCGCGCATCTTCTCGTCCACGGCCGGACGCAGCTCGATCACGGTCGGCTGAGCAGCATCGAACGTACCCTGGGCAAGCATGCCGGAGACGAGCACGCGGTCTCCTTCGTGCGCAGCCGACACCTTCACCTTGGCGCGGTGGAGCTCCGTGCCGAGCGGCGGAAGCGTCATGGTGTAGCGCCCATCCTCGTAGGCAAGCGGCATCTTCATCGTGTATTCCACGGTCTTCTCTGCGCCAGCGGGCACCGGAAAAACCTGCAGCGCCAAGAAGCCCTGGTGGCGCCAGGAGAGCAGCGCCGGATCCTTCGGGTAGTAGCCGCCGATGCCGGTGAGCTCCTGGTACTTGTGCGCCGCGGTCTCGGCCTCCATGAGATCGCCCTCGAACCAGATCGGCTCGCCGCGCGCGTTCCTTCCTTGCGTGCGGAGCCGTGTGGCGACCGCCGCCGTGGGGATGTCGAGAAAGAAGAGGGCCTGGTCGCTCCTGGGTCCAGAGTTCTGCACGGCGCGCGTGACGACGAGCGTTGCCACGCCACGGTCGACCTTCACCTCCACTGCGTGCACGGTCTCGCGAAGGTCGAAGCGCGTGCTCGTGACCTGGTCCCCGGACGCGCTGGCGGCGACCGTGGTGCACGAGAGCAACGCAGCCGCAAAGAGGGATCGATGGCGCATGGACGAAACCGACAAGCGCCGCGTGCCGGAGTTCCCGCCTCATCGCGCGAACGAGAAATGGAGCAACTTAGAACCGCGAGAATGAAAACTTCCGTCGTGATGGGACGTGGGTCAGCGGCGACCCACGCTCATGTCTTCAGATCGAAGGGGCTCACGACCCGCTTGCATGCATCGCACAGGACCTTCGTGGGCGGAGTCGACGAGAACTCACGGTAGTCGTGCGCGTGGACGCCGCAGTGCGGGCACGTGGCGCCGCGCTCCCGGATGGTCGCCATGACCGCCGCATGGTCGCGGGCGACGACGGGATCGACCCTCGTGCGAGAGGCCTCGTGACGGGTGCGCTGCTCGCTCGCCCAGCTCTCGAGCTCGCGCTGGTGGACCTCGTACGCGCGATCGAAGTCGAAGCGACGGGGCCACGCGGCATGACAGCTCACGTGCATCGACGTGTCGACGTGGGACACGAGGTCCGCCGGAGCAGCGAACATCGAGTAGGACCTTCGCGCCTCGTGCTCCTGCAAGATCTCGCCGCAGAGCGAGCAGCACGTCTCCCCGATGACCACCAGCGCCATCGCCAACGATTACCGGCTCCCGGGCCAGCTGTCGACTCGCGGGAGCGTCTGCTTCGCGGGCGAAATGCGCTAGTATCGAGGTGTGCGGCGAAAGGTCATTGTCCTCGCGCTCGTCCTTCACGGCGTCATTGCAGCGTGTGGTCTGTCGAGCGTCGGCACCGGACCGGACGCCACAGGCGGCGGTGGTGCGGACGCAGACGCCGGGGGAGGACCGAGCGGCGCGGATGGCAGCGCGTCGACGACGGACGGCGGTACGCAGCTCGCGGACGGCGGCACGACCAAGGACAGCGGGACCGGCGCCGTGGACGGCGGCATGAAGGGAGGCGACAGCGGCATCGGCTGCACGGTCGGTGCGACCGCCACATCGCTCTGCGACAACTTCGACGACCCCATCACCGGGTGGGCCTCGTTCTGGACCTTGCAGAGCCCCGCGCTGAGCGCCGTTTTGCAGGACGTCACGACGAGCGTGAGCGCGCCAAAGTCGCTCTATACCGCCGCGCCGATGAACACGCCCGACCCGTACGAAGTAGGGTTGAAGAAGCAGATGGCGTTCGGCAAGACCGTGACGGCCGACTTCGACTACGAGGTGACAGCGCCCAGCGGCTACGTGGAGGTTTTCCAGATCATGTTTGGAGGCACGGACGACGCGCGCTTTCTCGTGAGCACGTCGGACACCGTTGCTTACGTCGACGGTTACAACGGCACCTCACGCCGCGGCGTCGGCGCCGGCGTGGCGACGCTCGGCGGATGGCACCATGCCCACGTCGTGTTCACATTCCAAAGCTCTGGCGGCGGCGCGTCCATCACGCTCGATCACGGCGCCACCCTGCCATCCAATGTGGGCGACACCGTTGGCACCGCCCCTGCCAACTTCGATGTTCGCGTCGGCAATTCGCCTGGCACGGGACAGGGTGCCTCGCATGCGAACCTGGATAACTTCGTTCTCACCATCACGCCGTAGACGGTCATGAAAGTCTTGAAGATCATTCACCGCTCGTTTTTCGCGTCGCTCGTGCTCGTCGTGGGATGCGCCCATGGCGCCTCCGATCAGCCCCGCGATCCGTCGGGGCGCGCTGGTGCAGCGATCGCACCGAACGCCGAGCCCGCGGAGCCGGTCGTGCCCCACGACGACCGGCCTGCCTTCAACACTGAGTACTTCCTCGGCACGGCCGAGCAAGAGGCCACGCAGTTTGCAGACTTCGCAAAGCAGATCCAGGAGCTCCAGCAGAAGGCCGCCGCCGACCACGGACAGCCCGTGCAGCGCGGGTTCCACGCGAAGTCACACGCGTGCCTGAGCGGCGAGCTCCGCCTCGAACCGCATCGCGATCCGCGCACGCGCTTCGGGCTCTTCGCAGACGACCAGCCGAGCAGGCGCATCGTCACCCGCTTCTCGAACGCCGTCGGCTGGCGGCAAGCGGACGGTGATCTGGACGCGCGCGGCTTGGCGGTGAAGGTCTTCGGCGCTCCGGGTCCGAAGTACATGCCCGACGAGCAGGACACCCAGGACTTCCTCATGACCAACTCGCCCACGCCGGTCGGACGGGACGCGGTCGAGTTCATGGAGTTCGCGCGCGCGAACACCAACGGCCGCGTCTCGGGGCTCTTCTTCCTCGCCGGCCACGCGCCCACGGCGGCGAAGGCGCTCGCCCTGACGACCGCCATCGACAGCATGGTCACCGAGCGGTTCTGGAGCGGCGGCGCGTACCACCTCGGCGCGCATCAGGCCGTGAAGTACAGCACCCGCCCGTGCGATCTGCGGCTCGTGCGCGAGCCGTCGCGCGCGACGGATGACTATCTCCGCGAGGACCTCGTCGCCGCTGCTGCAAAGGACGGCATCTGCATGACGCTCTACGTGCAGCTACAAACGGATCCCGACAAGACCCCGATCGAGAACTCGTCGGTCGTCTGGGAGGAGAAGGACTCGCCGATCTTGCCGGTCGCGCACCTCATGATGCCGCCGCAGGAGGTCTTGCCCACCGCCGCCGCCGCGTGCGACGCGCTTGCGTTCACGCCCTGGCACTCGATGCCGGCCCACAAGCCCATGGGCCACATCAACCGCGCCCGCCGCTACGTCTACCAGGCGAGCCAGTCCCTGCGCCACGCCGGTCACTGAGCGGCGGGAGGAAAGCCCACTGCGGATTTCGCGCAGCTGACTGCCTTGCCGCACGGCTCTTGCTGACACGCCGTCATGTCCTTGATGGCGGCTTCGTTCATCATGCCCCACGTTCGCAGACAGCCCGGGACGTCTGGCGCCGCGCCGCTGCACGTGTGCTCCTTCTCTTGCGCCACTTCGCAGAAGTGCTTTGCCGCGTCACTTGGCTCTGGCCGCGTGTCGCCGAAGCATTTCTTCTCCGTATCGTCGCCCTTGGTCATCACGTCGCAGCCGGCGGCGTCGAGGCACGCGAGCGTTGCTTTTGCATAGTCCTCGCGCCAGAACGTGCGCGCCGGGCTCCCGCGCTCGCGGCAGTTCTTCTGGCATGTGGCGCCATCCCACTTGGGGTCGCACTGCACCTGCTTCTGACAGAGCGTGTTGCAGAGGCGCCCGATGAACGTGTCCGTCTGCGTGTCCCCGGCCTGCGCTGGTGTCTGTGGCTTCGGATCGGGGCCGCCGCATGCGACGAGCGCAAACGCGGACAGGAGGCATGAGGAACAAGCGCGCCGCAAGGTGCTCATTTGCGGAGTTCTATCACCGGCCTCGCGCCGGCGGGCAAGCTCTATCCGCTGACCTGCTACAATCGACACATGCGAGGGCGTATGGCTGCCGTGCTTCTCGCCGCTGCTGTCGCCGTGGCATGCACGCGACGGCCGTCGTCCACCACCGCGGCCGTGGCGACCCAGTCGGACACGTCCGACCTTGGCCCGGTGGCCGGGGCCGTTCCCGCGGAGGAGCTCGACGTTCCTTCGCCCGCTCTCGGCGCGCTCGTTCCGTACGCGCCCGCGTCGGCGTGGAGAGGGACCGGTGTGCCGCCGAAGGAGTATTCGCTGTTCGACGTACCGGAACGCTCTCCCGTGCTGGGCTATGCCGCGCTCGATCGCGACGCGTGCGAGGAAGCGCTACGGAAGCGCCGGGTGCCGTTCACGCGCGCCGAGGACACGACGGGCGTGCGCGCGCCAGTGCGTCTGAACGGGCCGCTCCACGGTGTGTCGATACACTCGTATCTCCCGCCCGCGATGCGCTCCACTGCACACGCCGACCTCATCGATTGTCGTCTCGCGCTTTCGCTGGATGATTTCGCGACCTCGCTGGAACCGCGTGGCATCGTCGAGGTCGTTCACGTGTCGGCATACCGCTCGAAAAAGGAAGGCGGATGCACCGCCAAGTACGCTGGCGAGCAGCACTGCGCGGCGCTGGCGGTCGACGTGACGAGCTTCACCAAGAAAGACGGAACGAAGCTCGTCGTGGATCGCGACTTCCACGGCAAGATCGGCGCGCTCACATGCGCGACTCCCGCGAAAAATGAGCTGTGGGAGATCGCATGTGGCGCCGCCGGACGACAGTTCCAGGTCGTGCTCACGCCCAACTGGAATGCCGAGCATCGGAACCACCTGCATCTGGAGCTGACGGTGCACGACTGGGTGCTCGCGCGGTGAAGCGGCGACGGCGCGGCGCGGCGCGCTCCGTCAATGTGTAGTCTGGCATCCCAGGAGCGCGTGCGGGAGGCGCAGGTTGGCGCTCGGAATCGCGGTGGGGCGTGCGCCGTCGAACCCCGCACGCAGGATCGCGGACGCGTTGCCTCTGCGGTTGTAGTAGTCGAGCTCCACTGTGTGCACGCCTGGCTGCAGCGTCGTCACGGCCGACACGAAGGTGAGGCCCTGGTCCCGCCAGCTCTCGATCACGACGACGCCGTCGACCTTGAGACGCGAGCCATCATCCGAGCCGACCACCAGCTCGACGCGGCTCTGGTGGTCGGTGCGGAGACACGTCTTCCATCGCGCGGAGAACTCCTCGGGCACCTCTGGCGCGGGCGGCTTCCTGCCCCAGTAGAAGTCGACCCCGGATTCCTCTCGCAAAACGGCGGGACCGCGGAGGTCTGGGCCGACGAAATACTCGGCGCTCCACACGGGAGGACCCGCGCGACGTGGTGCGAGCACGAGCGCCCAGACGCCAGCGACCCCGCCCAGGATGACGGCGGCAACGGCGAACGTCGCGAGGCGCACAGGACTCTTGCCCGGTGGCTCCTTCGTGACCCAGCCGAGCACGCGCGCGCGACCGGCGGCGATGTACGGGCGCTCGATCCACGCGTGCGCGACGTCGGAGAGCACGCAGGTGAGCGCGACGCAGACCACGAAGAGGCCGAACGCCCTCGTTGAAGTCGTCGGCTCCCAGCCGGTCCGGTTCGCGAGCTCAACGACCATGCCGAAGAGCGACCAGTGAAGGAGGTACATCGCATACGAGCGCGCGCCGACCCACTCGAGGGCGCGGCCCACGATGGGGAAGCCGAGGACCAGATCCTCGTCACGCGAGGCGAGCGCGATCAGCGCGGCCGAAAATAGCCACAGCGCGATCAGACCCCAGCGATGCGCCAGCGACTCCGCCATCAACGAAGGTAAGACCGCGATGAGCACCACCAGCACGGGCACCACCACGAACCTGGGGAGCATGCGCGGCAGCGAAAGCGGCGACCGGGCGACGCCACGCGGATAAACGAGCGCGAGGAAGACGCCGGCCAGGAGCGAATCGAAGCGCAGGTGGGAACGTAGCCGTCCGATCATGTAGTTCTGGAGCTCGGGTGTGAGCGGCCTCACCACGAGCGCGACGAGCACGATCCCGCCGATGCAGACGCGAAGACGACGGCTCCGCGTGCGAGCAAGGATGAACAAGAGCGGCACGAGGAGGTAGAAGTGCTCCTCGACGCAGAGGCTCCAGAAGATCGCCAGGTGCGGCTCGGGCAGCGCCGTGATGGCGTAGTTGTAGGTACCCGACAGGATGAGCAGCATCTCGCCGAGCACTCCCTCGATCGAGCCGAACGTGGTGGTGGTCCCTCGCGCGCTCAGCACCAGCGTGAGCTGCAGGGCGAAGACGAAGACGGCCATCGGCAAGAGCCGATACACACGCCTCACGTAGAAGGCCGAAAGCGTGCGACGTGCTGCAGCGAGCGCCTGCGCGAATGTGCCGGACTCACGCTCGCCCAGCCGGGGCGCGAGAGACAGCGTCACCACGAACCCGGAGATGACGAAGAACAGATCGACACCAGCCCACGTCTCGTGGAGCGCGTTCGGCGTGAAGCGGTAGAGGAAGTCGGCGTGGACCCAGAGCACGAGCAGGATGGCGACTCCACGGAGCCGCTCGATCTCACGCAGCTTTCCCTGGCTCCCGCCGTCATCGGAGGCACCCGCGCCCATCCATCCACGATACGACAACGCAGCGCCCGTCGCGGATGCGCGCGCACGTTTCTTGGCCCCTCTCCGCGAAGCCAGATAGGCCCGCTGGATGAGCACAAAGACCAGTCTCCAGGTTGCAGCAAGCCTCCTCGCAGCGCTTTCTCTCGCCGGCACGGCGGGCTGTGCGCACAAACCCGCAGCGCCCGTCTCCACGACGACGGCTGCGCAGGTCACGCGCCCCGACCGCGAGGTGAATCTGTCCGACGATCTGCGCACCGCATGCAAGATCGAGGAGGACACGAACGCTCCGAAGTTCGACTACGACTCGAAGGGCCTCTTGAGCGCCGACCGCGACGTCCTCGTGCAGGTCGCACGCTGCCTGACCACGGGCCCGCTCAAGGGCCGCGAGGTGCAGATGATCGGTCGCGCCGACCCGCGCGGCGAGATCGAGTACAACATGACGCTCGGCGAGTCGCGCGCCGCATCCGTGCAGGTCTACCTCGCCGGCCTCGGCGTCGCCAAGGAGAAGCTGAGCCTCACCTCACGCGGCGAGCTCGACGCCACCGGCAAGGACGAAGAAGGCTGGCGCCTCGATCGCCGCGTCGACCTCCGCCTCGTCGCGCGCGACACCGGCGTCGCGCTGCAGTAGCTATTATCGACGAAGGGTACAAGAAGGGGCGCCGCCAGTAGACGGTGCGCGTAGGATCGGCGGGATGCAGAGCGCGCCGACCGTGCAAGGGCTTCCGTTTCTGCGCAACGCGGTTCCTTTCCTGCGGGCGCCCCTGCGGTTCTTGTGTCACGTACGCGAAGAGTACGGAGATGTCGCGCGCATCGGGCTCGGCCCCATCGAGATGACGCTCGTCAGCCATCCGGATCTCGTGGAGGACGTCCTCCTCACGCGCAGCAAGCTGTTCACGAAGGATCGCTTTCTGCGCGAGCAGCTGCGGCCCGTGCTCGGGCAGGGATTGCTCTCGAGCGACGGTGACTTCTGGCGCAGACAGCGGCGCCTCGCGCAGCCGGCGTTTCATCGCGACAAGATCGCGGCGTACGGGGACATCATGGTGGACCACGCGTCGCGGCTCGCGCGAGAGTGGCGCCACGGGGAGATCCGCGACGTCCACAAGGACATGATGCGTCTCACGCTGGAGATCGTCGCGCGGACGCTCTTCGGCGCGAACGTCGGCGATCACGCGGAGGAGGTCGGCAGCGCGCTCGAGGTCGTGCTTGCGGTCGTCGCGGACCCGCTCGAGATCTTCTTCCCCATACTTCAGCGCATGCCCACCCGAAACCGGCGTGCGTTCGATCAAGCGGTAAAAAAGCTCGATTCCATCGTCTACGGCGTAATCGAGCAGAGGCGGAAGAGCGGCGCCACAGAGACGAACGATCTGCTCTCCATGCTGCTGCACGCGCGAGACGAGGACGGCTCGAGCATGTCCGACGAGCAGCTCCGCGACGAATGCATGACGCTCTTCCTGGCCGGTCACGAGACCACGGCGCTCAACCTCTCGTGGACATGGATGCTCCTGTCGCAGCATCCCGAGGTCGACGCGGCGCTAGCGAAGGAGCTCCGCGATGTGCTCGGCGACCGCCCCGCGACCTTCGCGGACCTCCCAAAGCTTCGCATCACCGGACACATCATCATGGAGGCACTGCGCCTCTATCCGCCCGCGTGGTCGATCGGGCGCGAGGCTCGCGAGGACCTCGAGATCGGCGGATTCCTGGTGAAGCGCGGTGAGCACGTGGGGTGCAGCCCGTGGTCGATCCAGCGAGACCCGCGATGGTTCGACCGTCCCGACGAATTTCTTCCGGAGCGCTGGGACGGCGACCTCGCGAAGAAGCTGCATCGGTATGCGTATTTCCCGTTCGGCGGCGGACCGCGCTTCTGCATCGGGCAAGCGTTCGCGCAGATGGAGGCCGTGCTGCTCCTCGCGACGCTCGCGCGCGACTTCCGCGCAGAGGTCCTGGCGCGCCCACGCATCGTCGCCTCGCCGTCGGTCACGCTGCGCCCGAAGCCCGGCGTCCGCGCGCGCCTCTCGTCGAGACCCTGAGCCCGCAGCAGTGCACTTCACGTGGAGAGACAGAACCCGGCGCTGCCGCACTTGTGCGCGCCGAAGTTGCAGACGATCGCTTCGTTGCCGGGCGTGCACTCCTCCGAGCAATGACCTGACGTCGCCTCGTCGCCGTAGCAGAGGCCGCTCGAGCAATCGCCGTTACCAAAGCAGGCCGTGCCGTCTGGCAAGTTGCACACGAAGCCCGAGTCCGACACGCAGATCGCGATCGCGGCATCGCCTGCGTCCGCCGCGTTGAGCTGAGGCTCTGGCGGAGACGGCGGCGTGTTCGGCCAGTTCACACCGGGCTGCGGCGACGGCGAGGTGGTGGTTCCGCTGGGGTCCGGTGTCGGACCACCGGAGCCACCGCTGCCCTGGCTCACCTGTCCGAAGCAGCCGACGACACCGACCGCACATCCCACCGCCGCGACGATCCAGGTCTTCATGCTCCGTGTAGAGTGCAACCGTGATGCCGCGCGCGTGCGCAATGCGTGAACTCTCAACTGCCTGAAATTCAAGGCTGTTGAGCATGCCAATCCGTGCCACGGCCGCCGCGCACGCCAGGGGATCGGCTACGCGATAAGGGTCACGGCGGCGCGACGCGCGAGATCTTCACCGACTTGATGACGACGGGGGTCTCCGGTTTGTCGCTTGGTCCGGTCTTCACGCCCGCGATGTCATGTATGAGCTGCGGCGGTGAACACTCACCAAAGATGGTGTAGTTGCCGTCGAGGCTCGCCTTCGCTTCCTCGGTGATGAAGAACTGCGCGCCGTTGGTGTTGGGGCCGCGGTTCGCCATGCAGAGCAGGCCGATGCGATCGTGCTTCGCGCCCTCCCAGATCTCGTCCTTCACGACGTAGCCCGGCTCACCCGCGCCGCTGCCGAGGGAGTCGCCGCCCTGGATCATGAAGCCCTTGATGATGCGATGAAACGTGGTGCCCTCGTATGCGGGCTTGTTCACCCACTTGCCAGTCGGATCTTTCCACGTGCGCTCGCCCGTCGCGAGACCGATGAAGTTCGCGACCGTCACCGGCGCCTTGTCGTCGAAGAGGCGACACTGGACCGAGCCCATCGACGTCTCGATCTTCGCGGAGAGCGCGCCCGTGCCCTTCACGTTCTTGGTGGCGGTCTCGAGCGTGAAGACTCCCTTCAGCGGATCGTCGGGGCTGATGGGGATCGGTCGCTCTGGACGTGCGTTCTTCTTCACGTCGAGCAGCTCGACCTCGAAGAGCAAGGTCGCGTTCGCGGGGATCACCGGCGGCGAACCGCGCGCGCCGTAGCCGAGGCTCGGCGGCACCGTGAGCTTCCGCTTTCCGCCGACCTTCATGCCGGCGACGCCCTGGTCCCAGCCCTTGATGACCTCGCCCTTGCCGAGCTGGAAGTCGAACGGCTGGTTGCTCTTCCGCGAGCTGTCGAACTCGGTGCCGTCGGTGAGCGTGCCCACGTAGTGCACCTTCACCGCGTCACCGCGCGTCGCGACCGTGCCGGTGCCGACGACGACGTCGACGACGCCAAGACTGCCATCAGCCGGAGCCGCGCTGTTGCTACCGGCTGGCCCGGCGCCCATCGATCCGGGATCCGGCGCCTTCTCGCGCAGCACGAGCCATCCGAAGAACACCACTGCGATGCCGATGATGGCGTAGACGACCCACGGCCGCTCCTCCTCCTGCCTGCTCGGCGCTGCCCGCGCGACCACTGGCTCCGCGGACTTCTTCCTCGCGTCCTTCGAAGGCTTCGAGTCCTTCGCAGGCTTCGCGTCCTTCGCAGGCTTTGCGTCCTTCGCGTCCTTCGCAGGCTTCGCGTCCTTTTCGTCCGCTGCGTCCACTGCGTCCACTGCGTCGGAGGCGTCTTCGTTGTCGTGCTCTTGGCCGTTCTTGCTCATGTCCGGAAGAGGATCGGCGCGGTCGTCGCGCAGGTCAACAGAACTTTCCC
>JANXLV010000089.1 GCA_025355005.1 Myxococcales bacterium
CTCGAGTCGAGCGACAACGGCGCGACGTTCGCGGTCGAAGAAGGCAAGAACGTCGTCGTGAACCTGTCCTACGGCGGCTTCACTGCCACGCCCTTCGGCAAGTACGACGTGACGACCACGGACAAGAGCATGGGTTACCCGAAGGTCGCCGTGAAGACGCCGCGCATCCCGGACGCGCCCACCACGGAGAAGCTCACCTGGAACACCGGCGTGTTCACCCACGCTGGCGAGACGCACCACGTCGTTCTCACCGCGAAGTCGCTCAACGGCGGCAAGGCACGGACGTTCTCTTTCACCGCGAAGATCATCGCGAAGAAGTCGACGGGCGCGCATGTCGGTCAGATGTGCGGCGGCTTCGGCGGCCTCCCCTGCGCATCGAACCTCGACTGCGTGATGAGCGGCCCGATGCACCCCGACCAGGCCGGCACCTGCCGCGCACGTAACGACGGCGCCCCGATCGGCGGCATGTGCGGTGGCATCGCTGGGTTCCGCTGCCAGGACGGCCTCGACTGCGAGCTCTCCGGCAACCACCCGGATGCGTCCGGCACCTGCGCGATCCTGAACTGAAGACCAACCACGCCGACTGAGGTCAATCGAGGCGGGGCGTGCTAGCACGCTCCGCAGATGATCCCGGCGATCGAAGTCTACTCGTGGCGAGTCGGGCCCGTCGCGTTCCACGCGTTCGGGCTTCTCGTCACGTGTGGCGTCTTCTTCGGCTACCTGGCCGCGCGTAGACGTGCACCGCTCTTCGGTGTCGCGCGCGAGGACCTCGGCTCCTTCCTTCGTTGGATGCTGGTCACGGCGTTCGTGCTTGCGCACATGCTGGACGAGATCTTCTACCACCCCGAGGCGCTGGCTCACCCGTACACGCTGCTCATCATCTCGGATGGCCTCAGCTCGTACGGCGGCTTCATCGGAACGTGCCTGGGCGGCGTGCTCTGGGCATTCCTCGAATTCGCGCCCGACTTTCCGTTCCTCCGCAGGCGCAAGACCCGCAAGCCGTTGCTCGCGATCTCCGATCTCGTGGCGTCGATCTTTCCGTTCGCGTGGACGTTCGGACGCGCGGGCTGCGCGGTCGTGCACGTTCACGTCGGCGCGCGCTCGAGCTCCGCGTTCGCCGTGCAGTTCGGCGCCGGTCCCGTGACGGACTACGGGCTATTCGGCCTGCACCACGGAGAGGATCCGCGCTTCGACCTGGGGCTCATCGAGATGCTCTTCATGATCGTGATCGCGATCGGCTTCGCGTTCATGTGGCGCAAGAAGCTGCCGCTGGGCAGCTACCTCGTCGCGATCTGCCTCGTGTACCCGCCGGTGCGATTCGTGCTCGACTTCCTTCGTGTGGGTGACGACGAAGGCGGCGATCTTCGCTACCTGCACCTCACGCCGGCGCAGTACGCGTGCGTCGTGTTCTTCGTCGTGGGCGTGGTGCTGGTGACGCAGCTGCGCAGCCTCAATTCGTCTGGATCGATTCCAGGCGGTCCTTCACGACCAAACGCAGACGCTTGAGCACATGCGCGCGCGCCTCTTCGGCGGGCGTGATGTGCGCGCCACGGCGATCGAGCTTCTGGATCTGGTGCTCGATGGTGCGCGCGTGCTCCACGAGCTGTGCGGTGGTGACGTGCGGACGCAGGTGCGACTCCGCGCCACCGCCATGCACCACCAGCCCCGACGCAAAGAGCCGAGTCCCGTTCTTCATGTTCGAATCTCCCCCGCGCGAAGCCCGAGCTGCGCGTGCGAGTGGTGTAGCACCAGCGATCCGGCCATGAAGGCCTGAGCCCTCGTTGAGACTGCACCCCATGTTCGTTTCATGGGTCTTTGTGGGCAACCTGACTACGCGAGATGTGTTCAGCACGTACAACACGAACGCTGGAACTTTCGGCTCTGCGCATAGACTGATCCTTCATGCGTCCCGACCGTCGAACTTCCATGTCCAATCAAACCGCGCGGTTCTCCGTGCTCGCGCTCATTCTTGCGTGTTCTGTCAGCGCGACCGGCTGCGGTGCGTCACCTGCGCAAGCTCCGCAGACGCCACCTACGCCACCGAAGCAGGAGCAGACGCAGAACCAGATCATCTCGAACAAGACCGAGGGCACGACGCGCGAGCTCTTCGCGAAGGGCGAGCAGGCGATCGCGCAACAGAAGTGGCAAGAGGCCGTGGACGCGTTCACTGCGCTGCTCAAGGGAGAGCCCAACGACCCGCAGGCGCCTTCCGCGATCTTCGATCTCGCGTTCGCCCACGAGAACCTCGGTGATCGCGACGCCGCGCGCGCGATGTATCGCGAGCTCGTCACCCGCTTTCCGGACGACAAGAACGCGCGGCAGGCGCTGCAACGCGAGGCAAACATCGACGCGTATGCGGAAGACTGGAAGGGCCTCGGCGAAGCGGGATCGCTGCTCCTTGCGCGGAAGGACGCCGACGACATCGACAAGATGACGGGGCTTGGCGCGCGCGGGCTCTCCAAGATCGCCGCGGACGACGAGGCGGGCGCATCCAAGGACATCAACGACGGGCTAGACCTCGCGGACACCCTTCACTACGGCGCGCTTGGTCGCCTGCCGGTTCCGGTCGCGCAGCTTCGCTTCGGTCTCGCGGAGGTGCGCCGCGTGAAGTCGGAGAAGATCAAGCTGATGCCGGTGACGCCAGACTTCGTGATGAAGCTGGAGCTGCGGTGCGCGGGCCTGCTCGACGCGCAGTCGGCGTATGCGGATGCGATCCGCTCCGTGGACCCGCACTGGGCCGCGATGAGCGGCTACCGCGTGGGCGAGATGTACCGCACGCTGCACCATGAGCTCATGGCCATCCCTCCCACGGAGCTCGCGAAGACGGAGAGCGACAAGCAGCTCTTCTACGCGATCATGCACGTGCGGTATCGCGCGCTCATCGAGAAGGGCGTCGAGATGATGAACCGCACGCTCGCCCTCGCCGAGAAGACGCAGGACTCGTCGTCGTGGGTGAAGCGCGCCAAGGATGCCAAGGCCGACATGGAGGCCGCGCTCACGGAGGAGAAGGCGCAGCTCGGAAAGCTCCCGTTCACGGAGAAGGAGGTCGAGGCGGCGCTCGATCTCATGAAGAAGAAGGCAGAGAAGAAGCAAGCCGAGGCCGACAAGAAGGCCGCCGCAGGGAAGAAGTAGCGTAGTAGACCGGCGCTCGGTCCGTCCGTTGAAGAAGGTCCTTTTCGCGCTCGACTTCGTGTTGCGTCTCGCGTTCTTCGCGGTGGCGCCGCCGCTCATCGTGCTGCTCACTGCGCTGTTTCCCATGGGCGGTGCGATCGCGAACGTGGGCGTGGGACTCGTGTTCTTCCTCTTCGCCGAGGCGCTGCGTGATCGCGCCCCGAAGAAGGGGCTGTTCGCGGCGTTCGTGCGATCGCAGCTGCGCTTCGACGAGTACTACCGCACGCACCCGCCGAAGCCGTTCCTGTTCTACGTCTTCTATCCTCTGCTATTTCCGTACTGGCTCATCGTGGCGAAGGCGCGCCGCGAGTTCTGGCTCTTCAAGGGCTACACGATCCTCAGCATGGTGATCCTGCTGGTGACGACCGTCATCCAGTACTTCCGCTTCTGGCCGCCGGACCTGGGCCTCGCGGAGTTCGCGCCGGTGCTCGGCATCACGCTGGCGCTCGAGGCGCTCGTGGTGCTCTCGCTGCTGATGCCCATCTCGACAACGGTGATCAAGTACCACCTGGGTGGGCACCGCGCGCTGCTCTACGTGTTGCTCTTCGCGGCCACGGCGTCCACCGGATACGAGATCGCGAAGCTCGCGCAGAGGCGAGACCCCATCGTGAGCGTCGCCACGCGCATGCGCGTCCAGCAGCGCACGGACGTCGCGAAGGACCGGGCGAAGAAGGCGCAGCGGGCGGCGCTTGCTACAGCGCTGCCGCTGGTGCTCTCCGGCAAGTCCAAGATCGTGGAGGGCGACGGCAAGGTGGAGGGCGAGCCGCTGGACCGCGCACACGAGGCGTTGCATGCATTCTACAAGGAAGATGAGTCCTTCGCGTTCGACCTGTGGGCGGCGCCGCGCAAGAGCCCGCAGGTCCTCGTGCTCTACGTTGAGTCGTATCGAGGCAAGCCTGCCGTGTGGCTAGCAGTCGACGCGAAGGGCCACGAGATCCGCGACCCGAAGAAGCTGCCCAAGGGCGCGCTGGACCAGATGAAGCACGCCGCGGAGAATTGACGTACGCTTTCTGCATGCGCGTTACTCGCTTGCTCGCCGCGTGCTCGGTCGCGTGGATGTTCGCGGCCTGCTCCATCCCCGGAGACATCGGCGTGCCCCTCGCGTACTGCGTTGGGCAATCACTGTGACGTTGGCGCAACTGTAGGCAAAAGTACGCGTCGCGATTCGGGTGGCGCGCGCGCGGAATTGGAATATGGACTCGGGATAACCATGCGCTCCGCATCGATCCTCTCCTCCATCTCGGCGGTCGTCCTCGCAGGTGCGTTCTTCGCGTGCGCGACTGGCGGCGACGCGTCGAACGGTGACACGAGCGGCATCGATACCAACCCCGGCACGGACACCGACTCGGGCGTGACGACGGACCCCGTCATGGACGTCGACAGCGGCAACCACGGGTTCGTCCCGAAGGACAGCGGCACGAGCGGCAAGGACAGCGGCGGCGGTGGTGGCAAGGACAGCGGCGGCGGCGGCGGCACGGACAGCGGCGGTGGTGGCACCAAGAACGACGACTGCGTCGGCACGCAAGGCATGCAGCTCATGCAGTCGTACTCGAGCGAGTGCACTGGCGGCTTCAACTTTGGCGTTTGCAAGTCCGGCAACGGCGACTGCATCCAGGCAGCGATCGACCAGGGGACGCCCGGGCCGCTCTGCTGCTTCATTCCGAAGAGCACGTCGACGTGTGGCTTTTTCTTCGGACCCTCCTGCGTTCCGCAGTGAGTCCAGCGTGAGTCCCGCTCACTTGCGGCGATAGCGAAGGCGGTACACGGGGAGGCCGTCCGCGATCGCTCGGTGCTCGCGCGTGCTGCGGGCGCCGTAGGGATTTTCTGCGAGCACTGGTGAGCCGGGCTCGTCGCCGAAGGGCTCGAAGGACGCGCTCGCGCCGATCTGGGTGCTGTATTGCTCCGCGCGCTCCTCCACGTCGGTCTCGACGAAGAGCTCGCCGCCGGGACGAAGCAGGCGCGCGACCTCTTCGAGGAACGTGTCGCCCATCACGAGGCGCTTCTCGTGGCGCTTCTTCCACCATGGATCCGGGAAGAGCAGGTAGGCGCGCGCGAACACGCCCGCGGGTCCGAGCGTTCGCATGGCGAACTTCGCGTCCTCCGCGAACACGCGCGCACGTGCGCCGAGGCCTGCCTTGGCGAGCCGCCGGTCGACGATGGTGGCCCACTTGCGCCGCACCTCCAGGCCGATGAGCCCCACCTCGGGATCCACGGCCGCGCGCTCGAACATGAATCCGCCGCGACCAGGACCGACCTCCAGCTCGAGCACCGTGCCGCTCACGAGCGTGTGAGGATCCGTGAGCTCGCCGGGCGCGACCTCGGGCAAGCGCGGGCAGTCGTCGTAAGGTCGAGGCGCGCGCGGCTTGTTCGGATCGCGAGGAGTCTTGGAGCGCAAGGCGCCGCGCAGCCTAGCCGTATTTCTGCTAGGAGTCGCGCTTCCGATGTCTCCGCAGGCCGAGAGCGAAAAGACCGTGTCCCCCGCGCCGAAGAGCCGCACGCGTGGGTACGTGATGCTCGGAGTGAAGATACTGGTCGCGACCGTCGCGCTCACGTGGCTGTCGCGCTCCAAGTCGCTCGACTTCGGAACGATGAAGGTGCTGCTCGAGCGCCCGGCCCTTCTCGCCGTGGACCTCGCGGTGTGGATGTTCGCGGGCATCTTCCTGTCTTCGCTGCGCTGGCGCATCCTGCTCACTCTCGCGGACGCGCACCCGCCGTTCCTGCGCGTGCTGCGGTACCAGCTCATCGCGCTGTTCTTCAACGTGGTGGTGCCCGGCAACATCGGCGGCGACGTGCTGAAGGCGTATTACATCGCACGCGCAGAAGCGCCCGAGAAGAAGCCCACGATCCTGCTGCTGGTGCTGGTGGACAGGCTCGTGGGCCTCGCCGGGCTCATTGGCGTCGCGACGGTGGCGGTGGCGCTTCACGGTGACGTGCTTGCGCGCAATCCACAGACGAAGCCGCTCGTGTTCACGGTGCTGCTGCTCGCGCTCGGCGCGTTCGGTGGTCCCGTAGTGCTCTCGCTGCTCATGCGGCTCGCGGGGAAGCCGCTCGATCGTCTGAGCTCGGGCCCCGGAAAATTCTCGCAGCTGCTCGCGCAGCTCACGAAGAGCGTGCGGCTCGTGTCGCGACGCCCGCTCGTGCTGCTCGCCGCGGTGCTTGTTTCCATGGGGATCCATGGCTCTGCGTTCGCGCTCTTCGCCACGCTGACGACGCAGATCAACGGCGTGGCGCCCGACTACGCCGCGCTCGCGGCGATCTTCCCCATCGGCATGCTGTCGCTCATCCTTCCCATCTCGCCCGCGGGTGTTGGCGTGGGGCACGTGGCGTTCGCGGAGCTCTTCAAGCTGATCGGCGTGGACGGCGGCGCCACCATCTTCAACGTGTACCTCGTCGGCCAGATCGCGCCGGCCATGCTGGGGTCCATTCCCTACGTGCTCGAGAAGCGCACCATGCCCACGCCCGAAAACGTGGAGTGACGAGCGCGCCATGACAGAGGTGCAGACCGTCCTCCGCCGGGTGAAGAGCTTCGCACGGGCGCCGTTCTGGCAGCGCTACCCCGTCGCGTTCGCGCTCGCGTTCGCGGTGTGTGCCATCGCCACCATACATGTACATTACACGTATCCGTTCTGGCCGGGCCAGGACGACAACTACGACAAGTACTGCTCGATGGTGGTCGCGCGCATGGGGTCGGACCCGGCGATAGCGGCGATCTACCAGCCGATGCAGCTGTGGCACTCTCAGACGCTGCTCTACTTCGCGTCCGGCATCCTGGGGCACGTGATGGAGCCCGTCAGCGCGATGCGCCTTGTCTACGTGTGCTTCGCGTTCCTGGGCACACCGCTCGTCACTGCATGGATCCTGGTGCAGGAGAAGCGATCGCCGTGGGGCGCGCTTCTGGCGTTCCCGCTCGCGTACGGGCGCATGTGGTCGTTCGGGTTCCTGAAGTTCTCGGCTGCGGCGCCGTTCTTCCTGCTCACGCTCTTCACGTTCGCGTTGATCTTCCGCACCCCGAAGCCCACGTGGAAGCACGGGCTCGCCTATGCGCTGTCGGTGTGGCTGCTCTGGACGAGTCACACGCAGGTGTTCGCGTTCACGGGCGTGCTGCTCGCTGTCGCGTGGGCGGCGTTCCTGGTGCATCGCATGTCGGGCTGGCTCGCGGTCGCGCCCCGCAAGGCCACGCCGCGCATCTTCGCACTGCAGACAGCGATCGCCGGCGTGGGGTCCGCGCCTGTCCTCGTGTCGTTCTACGCGTGGTACCACGACACGCAGACGCGCCTCGGCGGTCTCTCGGAGTCGAGCAACTGGCGCGCCGGGCTCTACGGCACGCTGGACGAGAAGTTCCGCGCGATGCTCCTCCTGGTCCAGGTCACAAAGCTGGAGGACGAGCAGCTGCAGACCGTGTACCTCATCGGGCTCGCGCTCGTCTGCGTGGCGCTGCGCAAGCTG
>JANXLV010000095.1 GCA_025355005.1 Myxococcales bacterium
CAGCTTGCCGGGCTTGGCGCCGATCAGGTTGCTCACCCCGTCGCGGAACGCCTTCTCGTCCTTCAAGAGCGCGGCCTCGTGGACCTTGCGCGCCCAGTCCCGGTGGAACGGAGTCAGCTCCTGAACGCATCCATAATCCACGAACGCGACCTTCCCGCCCTCCTGGAAGAAGTAGTTGCCGGGGTGTGGGTCGGCGTTGAACATGCCGAGCACCAGGTTGCCCTTGAACACGAACCGCCACAGCGTCTCCGCCCACGCGCGCCGGTCGTCCTCGGACGAGGCGCATGCCTCCTCGAACGATTTGCCGCGCACGAAGAGGGTGGTGAGGACGCGCTTCCTCGAGTGCGAAGCGACGAGGTCTGGGATCTCGATCCTGGGATCACCGACGTGGAGCTCGCGAAACGCGAGAATGCGGCGGCCCTCGAGCTCGTAGTCGAGCTCCTCGCGGAACCGCGCCTTGATGACGGAGAGGAGGGTCTTGGAGTCGAAGCGACGACCGCCCATCACGCCGGCCATTCCCTCGAGCACGGATGCATTGGAGAGATCGCTCTCGACCGCAGCGTTGATGCCGTGATGCTGGACCTTCACGGCGACCTCGCGACCGTCGTGCAGCGTGGCCTTGTGGACCTGACCGATGGATGCGCTGGCGATCGGCATCTCGTTCCATTCCGCGAACAGCTCCGTGAGCTTCCCGGAGAGCTCCGTCTCGACGGTCTTCTGCACCTCCTCCGGGCTCGACCGCGGCGCCTGCGAGCGCAGCATGCTCATCGCGCGCTCATACGCGTCGCGCTGGCCTTCGGGGATGACGCCATCCACGTAGCTCGCCATCTGTCCCATCTTCGCGGCGAGCCCGCGCATGGTCCCGAGCACCTCCGCGGCCTGCTCAGCCGCGCCGCGGCCCTTGCCGCCCATCACCGCGCTCGCACCGGCCCGGGCGCCCACCGTGGCCAGCCGGGCAAGCCGGGAGAGCCGAGACGTCGGTATTTTACGGTGATCTGGCATTTCGGCGCAGCGGAGGCGCGAGCCTCCAAAGCGAGCCTACACCTAGGGGCGTGGGTTCGGGGCGACAAGGAGGCGCGCCATCTGCTAAGTCCGTGCTCCCTTCGGAGCAGCGCCCTTGGAATCATCGTTCGACCGTTTTTCGGCACTGGTTCGGCGCGAGCTCGGAGGCAGCGACGTGCGCCTCCTCGATCCGACCGAGACGCCGCCGTTCGCGCAGAACGTGGCGCACCATCGGCTTCCGGATGGGCGCACGGTGCTCGTCACGTTCGAGAACGAGCCGGGCGACATGGAAGCGCTGCGAAGGCGCCTCGGCATCCTGGTCTCCACCTTCGCCGAGTCGCTCGCCGACCCATCCGGTGAGAAGTTTCGCGCCGCCCGCGCGCCGGTCTCCACGTCGCTCTTCGACGAGCTGAAGACGCTCGCCGCCCGCTCGCAAGCGATCGACGTCGTCGTGATCGACGCGGACTCGCCCATCCTCTGGGGCTCTGCGCGCAAGGGCGTGATGCCTGCACGCACGGAGGTTCCGCTCGCGGACGTGTCTGCGCCGCGTCTGGTCTCGGACGATCCCTCGTCACCCGAGCTCGTCGACGCCTCCGCGGCCGCCGCAGGACCGAACGGGCATGCCGCAGTCGCGAACGTGGAGGACGAAGGTGACGAGGCGGCCGTGCAATACGCGTTGACGGCGGTGCGGGCGCTCGCCGGCTTCGCGGGCGGCGGCAACGTCCACAAGGGACGCGCTCTGCGTCACACGGAGGTCGACGTCGAGAAGCGCACCGGCTACCTGGTGCTCTCGTTCAGCGGACTCTACCTGCTCGTGCTGGTCTATCGCGGCACGTTCGACGAGCTGCGGGCGGAGCGGGCAGCGCAGGAAGCACTGCCACGCATCGAGCGACTCGTCCTCGCGCTGCCGCCGCTCGATCCCGAGCCGCAGCCCGCAGGGCAGGTCGTCGCCCTCCGCCGCCGCCGCTGAAACTTACCTTACGCCGCGGGCTTTTCCGCCCGGGATGACGGGTGCCTTGCCGGTGGGGATCTTCGCGGTCTGGCCCGGCGCGGGGATGTTCTCGTTCGCCGGCGCGATGGCGGGGATGACGCCTTCGTTGTTCGGGGCGACCACGCCTTCGTTGTTCGGGGCGATCGCTTCCTTGCCCGGGGCGATGACACCTTCGTTGTTCGGGGCGACCACGCCCTCGTTCGCCGGTCCGCCGACGCCGACCTTGGCCTTCATGTTCTTCGGGATCACGACCGCGTGTCCTGCGGGTGTCGCGGGCTTCGGATCACCCTCCGCCGCAGGAGCGACTGGGTCGGGCTGCTGGGCGCTCATCGCGATCTCGGGGGCAGCCTTCGCGGTCTCCTTGCCCTTCAATCCAAGCTTGTCGCAACCAGTGGCGGTCGACAGGAGCAACGCAGCGGCCAGGAACTTCTCTCGGTTGACTTTCATCTGCCCCTCTTCGCAAAAATGGTCTCTACGACGTCGACGTCGTCGAACGGGTACGACGTATCTCCCACGAGCTGTTCTCTCTCGTGGCCCTTGCCCGCAACGACGACGATATCATCCGAGCTGGCGAGCTCAATCGCCATGGCGATAGCCTCTCTCCGGTCCAGAATACGGTATAGACGTGCGTCCCCTTCCTTCGTTCCAATCTCCACCGCATCCGCTATTTTTTCCGGGTCTTCGTTGCGCGGATTGTCGCTGGTGAGGCATACGACATCGGCGGCGGTGGAGGCGATTTCGCCCATCTGCGCACGCTTCCCGGGGTCGCGATCACCACCGCAGCCGAACACCACGAGGAGCTTGCCGGCGCGCTCGCGGACGAGTGCGCGAGCCTGCACCAGCGTTCTCGTGAGGGCGTCTGGCGTGTGCGCGAAGTCGACGACGACGATCGGCCGCGTGTGCACCACCTGGAAACGACCCGGCACTCCCGAAAACGAACGCAGCGCGCGCGTGATCGCATCGAACGAGAAGCCGAGGCCGACGCCCGCGAGCGCCGCCGCCATCGCGTTCTCCGCGTGAACGACGCCGAGCAGCGAGAGATCGATCCTTCCTCCGAGCCCGTCCGCGATCGGCGACGACGCGAGCCGCGCGTGCGTGCCGACATGATCCACGACCACGTCCTCCGCGAAGAGCGCGAGCGGGATATCCGTGCAGTCTGCATGTACTTGGCGCGCGGCGTAGCCCAGGACGCGCACGCCCTCGGGCACCACCTCGGACAGGAGCGCGCTCGCGGGGTCGGCCACGTTGAGCACCGCCACACCGTCGGGTGGCAGGTCCATGAAGAGCTGCGCCTTCGCCGCCAGGTATTGCTCGGGCGAGCCGTGGTAGTCCAGGTGGTCGCGCGTGAGGTTGGTGAAGACCGCGACCTTTGCGGGCCACGTCTTCGTGAAGCCTTGTTGCAGTGCGTGCGACGTGGTCTCCACGGCGATGGTCTTGACGCCGCGCAACGCGGCCAGCGCCAGCGTCTTTACGAACGCGTCGCCGGTGGGCTCGGTGCCCGTGCGCTCGTCGCCCACCCATGAGCCCAGCGTGGTCACGCGCGCCGGGACCTCTCCCGCGGCCGCCACGATGTGCGCGATGAGCGAGGTGGTCGTGGTCTTTCCGTTGGTGCCCGTGACGGACGCGGTGGTGAAGCGCCCGTAGAACTGCGGTAGATCGGTCTCTTTGCCCGTGACCTTGTACGGCGACGCGGCGGCGCACCGCCCTTCGAGCTCGCCTATCACCTTCTCCAGGTGCATGCCGCGACTGCCCTTCACCAGCACCACGGCGTCCTTCACTTCCACTGCGTCGACGACCTCGGTCGCCGTGGAACCGTCGGCGAGGTGAAGGACGCTCGTGGGAGACGTCCGCGCGGACATGCGCAGCGCGCGCGCGACCGGCTCCATCGCCTCGCCGACCAGCCGCAGCGTGGCCCCGCGCTCCACCCACGCGCGCAGCGGCGCGACGAGCTCCTCGTGGTAGCGAGCGGACTCGTCGCCCAGGTCGAGCATGTCGGCGAGGATGAGCACCTTCGCGCGCTCGCTCCACGCGGGCGTGTCGAGCAGCGCCAGCGCGGCCCGCATGCTCTCCGGGCTGGCGTTGTACGCGTCATCCACCAGCGTGCAGCCGTTGCCCAGCTCCCGCACCTCGCATCGCATATGCGGCGGCGAGAACGCGCGGAGCCCTCTCGCGAGCTCGTCCGGTGAGCGACCGATCGCGAGCCCCGCGCCGAAAGCAGCAGCCAGATTACGTGCATTATGCAACCCAGGCATCGGCAGGTGCAGGCGCCCCGTCCACACAGCGGCCTCCGCGTCGCGCGGAAACCATGACAGCGCCACGTCGGACGACACGGGCGTGCTCTCCACAACCTCGTACGCGACGCGCGCCGTCCGGACCCTCGCTGCGCGTTCGAGCTCGGCGCGTACGATCACGATGTCGTCCTTGTGCGCGTCGTTCGCCGCTGCGTCGTTCGCCGCTGCGCGGATGCGGGCGTCCGCCATCTGATAGACGCGCCTCGCGCGCGGGCTCTCGGTGAAGAGCATGAGCTCCTCGCGCGCAGCCGTGTCCGCGTCGCGCAGCCCATGCAGGTGCTCGGGGCCCAGCGCGGTGAGCACGCACACGTCCGCGTCGACCAGGCGCGCGTGCTCTTTCATGGCACCGACCGCGTCGATACCGATCTCCACGACCAGCGCGTGGGGCGGGACCTTCGTCGTGTGCGCGCGTCGCGTCAGCGTGTACGGGAGCCCCGTCCACCCGTTCATGGTCTCGCGCGTGGCCGTGGCGCGAAAGCCTCCGCCGCAGAGCATCGCCGCGACCATGTCCTTCACCGTGGTCTTGCCGTTGCTGCCGCCCACCGCGATCACGGGAAACGAGAAGCGCTTGCGGAACATCGCCGCGAGCGCACGGAACGCAACGTTCGAGTCCGCGGTCACGAGGCACCGCGCGCGCTGCTCCGCAGTGAGCCCCGAAAGACCCACCCAGTCCGCGGACACGAGCGCGAGCGCGGCGCCCGATTGTGCGTCCGCTCCCACACCACGCGCTCCCAGCTGCGCGCTCACGAAGTCGTGCGAGTCGTTGCCGTCTTCGCGGAGCGCGACGAAGAGCTCGTCGGGGCGCGGCGCGCGGTCACCGACGCAGATGCCAGTAAGCGCGACGTCGAGCGGGCAGTCCGTCACGACGCTCGCGCCACACGCCTCGACGATGTCACGCGCAACGATCGGCCACATGCCGCGTCAGCGTACAGCCGTCAGAGGCGGAGCGCGACGCCAGCTTGGTTGTAGCCCACGCCAGAGCCCACGAGCATGCAGAGGTCGCCCTTCTTCGCGCGGCCCGTCTCGATCGCATCGTGCAGCGCCATCGGGATGCAGGCGGAGCCGGTGTAGCCCCATTTCTCCATGATCGTGTGCGCCTTCTCGAAGGGGACCTCGAGGGTCTTCATGACCTTCTCGATCGTGCGCTTGCGGACCTGCGTGAAGATGAAGTGGTCCACGTCACCCAGCCTGAAGCCGTTGCGCTCGGCCACGGCGCGCGCGACCGCGGGCCATCCCTCGTCGTTCACCTCCGGGGGGTACTTCTCCGTCATGCGCACGTTCGTCCGGCCAGCGCGCACGGACTCTTCCGACGCGGGCTCCGCCGTGCCGCCGCTCATGATGCCCCACATCTCTGCGAAGTTGCCGTCGGCGCGGTAGGCGGACTGCATGACGCCGCCGCTGTCACCAGGCTGGAGCAGCGCTGCGCCAGCGCCGTCACCGTAGAAGAAGATCATGTTGTCGTTCGGGTCGGCGAGCTTACGCATCATGTACGCGCCGATCACGAGGACGTTCTTCATCCACGGGTTCGTCGCCATGAGCCCGCTCGCCGTTGCCAGCGCCGTGGGGAAAGACGCGCACGCACACCCGACGTCATACGTGCCGGCCTTCTTCGCGCCGAGCTTTCGCTGCACCACGGTGCTCGTCGCTGGCGTCATGTAGTCCGGCGAGTCGGTGCCCACGATGATGAGGTCGACGTCCTCCGGTGCGACGCCGCCGCGTGTGAGCGCATGCTTCGCCGCGCGCACCGCGAGGTCCGACGTGGCCCACGGGTCCGGCGCATAGAAGCGAGTCCCGATCCCGGTCGACGCTTCCATCTTCGCGACGAACTCCGGTGCCGACTCCGCGAAGCGCTTCGCAAGAGAGGCGTTCGTGACCTCGATCTCGGGGACGTAGATTCCAGTGCTCTTGAGGGTGGCGTGAATCATGTTGCGCCGCAACATAGCGCGGCCGATACGGACGTCAACATGTAGTAAATAAGCCGTGTCATGATGCTGCGTTGCAGCAGTCGAGGTCGAAGTCGAGGTCTTCGTCGTCGGTGGTAGAGTCCGCCCTCGTGCGCGCGTCCCCGATCCTTCTCGCTCTCTCGCTCGCAGCGTGCGCCTGTCCTCCCGCGGCGCCTCTGGCGAGCGATCCCACAGACCGAGTCACTCGCTCGCTGCTCCCGACCGTCCACGTCGTCAATTCTCCTCGCGAGATCTTCTCGCTCGACGCTCGCATGGCGCACTACAACGTGCCCGGCGTCAGCGTTGCGGTCTTCGAGGGCGGCAAGCTCGCATGGGCGCGCGGCTTCGGCGTGAAGAAGGCAGGCGGCGAGTCTCCCGTGACCGCGGAGACGATCTTCCAGGCTGCCTCGATCAGCAAGCCCGTCACCGCCACGGCGACGCTGCGTCTCGTCGATCGCAAGGAGCTCTCGCTCGACGCGGACGTGAACACGTTCCTCACTTCGTGGAAGGTCCCGGAGAACCCCTTCACCGTGAAGGAGAAGGTCACGCTGCGGCGCATCCTCACGCACAGCGCGTGCACGAACATCCACGGCTTCCCTGGTTACGCCGCGAGCGCGCCGCTCCCGACCATCACGCAGATCCTGGATGGGCAGCCTCCGTCGAACACGCCCGCCATCCGCGTGCTCGCGGTCCCCGGCAGCAACACGCGCTACTCCGGCGGCGGCGTCACCATCGAGCAGCTCGTGCTCAGCGACCACACGCACAAGGCCTTCCCGTCGCTCATGCAGGAGCTCGTGCTCGCGCCTGCGAACATGACGCACAGCACGTTCGAGCAGCCGCTCTCGCTCGCGAAGAAGGCGGATGCCGCGACCGCGCATGACGTCGCGGGCGTTCCGGTCCTTGGCGGCGCGCATGTGTATCCGGAGATGGCGGCCGCGGGGCTCTGGTCCACGCCGTCAGATCTGCTCGCGTGGGCGCATGCGATCAGCGCGTCTCGCGCGCACGACGGGCTGCTCACGGCGGACACCGCCACGCAGATGCTCACGAGTGACAAGTCGCCATTCGGGCTCGGCCCGATGGTGGAAGGGAAGGGCCGCGCGCTGCATTTCGGTCATCAGGGCGAGGACGAAGGCTTCCTCGGCGAGGTCATCTACTTTCCAGAGACCGAGCAGGGCGCCGCGGTGATGGTGAATGGGGGTGGCGGCCGCCCGTTGCTCCGCGAGGGGCTCTACGCGATCGCCGCCGAGTACCGATGGCCCGACGTCGCGCCCACCGAGCTCGTCGCGACCGTGGTGCCCGCAGCCGACGAGGATCGCATCGTCGGTGTCTACGAGGCCATGTACGAGGTCTACCGGATCGAGATCAGGGTAGAGCGGCGGAAGGGCCGACTCACGATCACGTCACCGCGTCTCGGGATCGACAGCGACATCGTCTTCACCTCGCCCACGTCGTTCGTGGCGAAGGACGGCGGAGAGCCGTTCTTGCTGGTGGTCGACGGGACGCAGGACATCGCCGCGCTCGATTTCGGCGGCCTGCAGGTCATGAGACGACGCACGCGGCGCTCCAAACTGTAGCGCCACGTGTCCGAACCACGACGGACGGGATCAGCCGCCGGGCACGCCGATCAGCCGCAGGTCTGATCGATCACGACCACGTCGTCGCGTAGCGTGTCGGCGGCGAGCAGCGCGGACTCCTCTTCGCGCATGTCGGTGAGGATCTGGAGCACCAGCGCGTCGACCTCGATCGCGAACTCCAGAGGGTTCTCCACGCGGAGAGCCTTCGCGTACATCCCCTCGAGAAGGCTTCGCTGCATGAAGTGCTCGCCACGCATGTGAGCGGCGCGCATCGGTCCCCATGCGTCCAGCGCGTCCACGAGCGGCAGCAATACTTCTTCTTCGGACCGGAGATGCCGTTCGAAGTCGGTGATGAACCCGCGGACCATCGCGCACAAGGCCGCCGTCTCTCGCTCGTCCAGGGTCACGGAGCGCGCGAGCGACTGCAAGGCGACGAGCTGCTTGCGCAGCAGCTTGTGCTCCCCGGTGATGCGTATTCGAACCTGACTTGGCGTGAGCCCCACTTCATCGCGTTGAGTCATGACAGCCTCCTGTCGTGGTTGCGAGATCGACTGCTACGAGCAAACCATGGACCGGTGTGCATGCTCGCGCACGCTTATTTTCTCGCTGATTCGTCACCGAGACGCGCACCGTTCGCGCCTGACACAGGCGTTCAGACGAAGCGCGCAATCGCGTCGCCTCGCGCAGCTCTTCATGCGCCGTCGGTCACGCGCCTCTCACCAGGGGAACCACTCGCGCGGCATCTTCTGCCACGACGTGGGGCGCCGCGGATCGCCTTCGGGGATGACGAGCGAGCCGACGAAGTCTGCGTGCTCATAGACGCTGCCGATCGACCGCGAGATGCTGTCCAGATCGATGTCGGAGACGACGCCGTTGGAGGTCGCCTTGTAGAACTGCACGGTGATGCGGATCGGGAACTTGGGATCGCGCTGCAGGCGCAGGCGATGGCCCTCGTTGAACGGCCCGAGGTTTGGGCCGTGACCGAGCACTGCCTGCTCGACGTCGCTGCGCTCCTTCTTCGAGTCGGCCATCGCACCCGCGGGCGCGGGCGCGGACTGGGGAGGAGCCGGCATCGCGCCCTTCGACGCCGCCGAGGACAGACCACCACCACCGCCGAGGTCATCCATCGTGCCGCCGAGGCGACCCATTTGCTTGTGGATGAGCGGCACCTGCACCAGGAAGAGGACGTCCGCGCCCTTTGCGAGCGCGCTCTTGTCGTCCTCGTCCTTGGGTCCGCCCTGCGCCGCGATGCGGTTCTCGACGTCGGTCTTGCGCTCGGCCGTGAAGCTCGCGCGCTGGCCCTTGTTGTTGAAGTAGATCTCCTGGCCGCCACCGCCCGCGGTCTGGTCCTCGCTCTCGTTCTCGATCACGCTGACGCTGGTGCCCTGGCGTGTGACGAGGATCGAGAGCACTGCGGGCGAGCGCGGCGCCGACTGATAGTTGAAGAGCACGGGATTGAATTCCGCCTTGCCGGTCTTCGGGATCGGCAGGAAGACGGCCTGCGCGCTGACGAGGAAGTGCGAGTCGCGGGCCGCGAGCAGGTTGCCGTCGCCCAGGATGCTGTCGGGCACGCTCGCGAACGCCTTGATGTTCTTCAGCACGTCCGTGAGCGGCACCGTCGAGAGATCACCACCGCGCGCCTGGTTGCCCACGCGGATGAAGAACTTGTCCGCGGCGACGTCGCCCGTCTTGTCCGAGAAGTTCGGCGGCCGGATGACCGGCATGAGCGAAGCCTGGAAGCCGTTGCCTTCATGGCGCCGCACCTGCAGCGTGAGGTCCGA
>JANXLV010000106.1 GCA_025355005.1 Myxococcales bacterium
GCTGACAATTCTGGACGTCTGGAGGCGCGTGCCTCCAGCCTGAAAAGAGGGTGCCGCGAGGTGCCCTCTGTTCTTTTGTCGGGCGCTTTGTCACGCGCTTTGTCACGCGCGCCAATATGTCGTCACGACTTTGCGCGGGCGATCGCGTGCGGCGCCAGGTGGCGCGCGAAGGCATAAATGCTGATTTGCGGTGGCCCGCCGATGCTCGTGGGGAAGAGCGAGCCGTCCATCACGAACAGCCCCTTCGTGTAGTGGTGCTCGCCCGTGGAGCTCACCACGCTGTGCTTCTTGTCCTCGCCCATGCGCATGGTGCCCATCGGGTGCACCGCGGAGAGCGGGACGTTGTGCGGGCGTACGAAGCTCGTGTCGAGCGCATCCAGGTCGCTCGCGCGCGAGACGACGACCGGCGGAATGGCCGGGAAGACGACCTTCTTCGCGCCGGCCGCGAACAGGATCTTCCCGCACGCGACGAGGCCACGTGCGAGCGCCGCGCGATCGCTCTCGATCATGCGGTAGCGGAGCACGGGCGCGTCCTCGCCCACCATGATCTGCCCGCTCGTCTCGTCGTGAAGCATGGCCGACAGCACGGCGTAGTGACGGTAGTCGCGCATCGCGCGCATGTGCGCCGCGCCGAACCCCGGGAGCATCGACGCGACGCCGATCGGATGCGCGAACGCGGGGATGATCCACGTGCGCTTGTCGGCGCCCTCTTCGAACGACAGGTGCTCGGTGCACTCGAAGGACTGCGGGATGCCCTTGTGCGCGGCGATCTCCTCCTCGAAGATGCCAGCCACCACGCCGCCCGGGTGAATGCGGAGGCCCTGACCTATTTGCTCGTACGGGTCCGTGAGGCCGCTCCGACGCGCGAGCCACGCAGATCCCGTCGCGCTCGCGGCCAGCACCACGATCTTCGCGGTCGCCGTGATCTCCGCCGCGATCTTTCCGTTCTCACCGAGCGCGCGCGCGCGCACGCCCGTCACGCGTCCCGCCTCCGTGAGCACGCGATCCACGGTGACGTCCGCGTAGATCGTGGCGCCCGCGTCCACGGCGGCGGGCAGCACCACCTTGAGCGCGTTCTGCTTGGCGTCGAACGCACACCCGAGCTCGCAGAAGCCGCTGCCCAGACAGCCCACGCGGTTGTGCGCCATGACCGCGCCCTTCCACCCGAGCGCCGTGACGCCGCGGCGGATCGCGTTGTTGTGGGCGTTCACCATCTTCTCGGGGATGGGCGCGACGGAGAGCTCCTGCTCGATCGCCTCGAACGACGGAAGGAGATCGCGTGGGCCCGCGCCGACCACGCCGTACTTCGTCGCCCACAGCTCGAGGATCTCGTCGGGCGTGCGCTTGCAGAGGTTTGTGTTGTGGACAGTGCTTCCGCCCACGCCGCGGCCCTGCAGCACGCGGATCGCCATGTCCTCCGTCGCGCGGCCGCCGCTCTCCTGGAAGAGCATCGGGAGCATGCGATCTTCGCGCTGATCGAAGTCCTTCGGGGTTCGGTGCGCGCCCTCCTCGAAGACGATCACCGAGAGCCCCGCCTTCGCGAGCTCGCGCGCCGCGACCGAGCCTCCCGCTCCCGAGCCGACGACGATCGCGTCCGCCGACAGCTCCACAGAACCCGAAAGCGCGACGCCGCTGAAGAACCCGGGCTTCAGTGCATCGCTCACGAGCCCCCCTTCGCCGCGACCCACGGTCCCTCGTAGCCGAGCACCGCCCACGTGCGCGGATCCCTGTAATAGCCCATGAAGCAAAGCGCCTTCAGGCCCTCGAAGCCACAGCGCATGAGGCTCGAGTCGGAAGCCTCCAGCGACGCGAGCACCGCATCCTGGTCCTCCGGTGCGAGGTTCGTGAAGCGGCGCGTGTAGCCCTTCGCGAGCGGGCTCACGTGCTCCACGATGCCGATGCACGAGAGCAGATCTCCCCTCACCTTCGGACGCATCGCGGCGACCCGCTGATCGATGAAGCCCGCCACGTCGAGCTCGTCCGCCGATGGAAGTGCCGCACCGGCAGCGACGCCGATCGCATCCGGCGCCGTCATCCTGCGCGCCACGTGTGCAACGACCAGGTACTGCCAGCCGGAGAACGACAGCAGGGTGCGCTCGCGCCCGGCAGGCACGGAATAGCCGGTTCCGCGCAATGCGCCGAGCACCACCGCGGAGAGTCCCACGGCGCCGCCGATGAGCCATTTACGACGCGAGACTTTCGCCGGCACGCTTGCGAATATACCACCTATGCACCTCTTTGGACTGACGGGCGGGATCGCGTCCGGGAAGAGCTCCGTCGCGCACATATGGCGTGAGCTCGGGCTCCCCATCATCGACGCCGACGTGCTCGCGCGCGAGGTCGTGCTGCCCGGTGCGCCCGCGCTCGACGACATCCGCGCGGAGTTCGGTGACACCGTGATCGCGAGCGACGGCACGCTGGATCGCAAGGCGCTCGCTGGGATCATCTTCGCGGACGACGCGAAGCGGAAGCGACTGAACCAGCTCACGCACCCGCGCATCACTGCGCTCTCGCTAGAGCGCGCGTCGGAGCTCGCGGCCACGGGCGAGCCGCTTGCATGCTACGAGGCCGCGCTGATCGTGGAGAACGGCATGGCCGATGCGTTTCGCCCGCTCGTGGTCGTGACTGCGAGCCCGCAGAACCAGGTGAAGCGCGCGGTGCTCCGTGACGGCGCGTCCGAGGAAGAGGCGCGCGCACGCGTGGTCGCGCAGACGCCGCTCGCGGACAAGGTGAAGCTCGCGGACATCGTCGTCGACAACGACGGCAGCGCCCTCGACCTGGTCACGAAGGCGAAGGACGCGCTGGTTCAGGTCTGCACGCGAATGGGCGTGAAACCCACGCGATACCAGCTAGGATAGAGGCTCGCATGAGGGGCGCATGAGGCACAAGACCGGGTCGTCGTCCGCATACGGACCGCCGCCGTCTGCCATGTTCCCCCAGAGCGTGGCGGACTCCAGCGTGAAGGCGCCGGGCCTTGTGCTCCTGTACGCGCCGGACCGCTCGCAGCTCCGCTCCGCGTATCCGTTCACCACGGCGGAGATCGTCGTCGGACGCGAGGCGGACGCGCAGATCCAGGTGCCCGACCACGCCGTCAGCCGCGCGCATGCCCAGTTCCGTCAGGATGAAGACGGCTGGAAGCTCAAGGACCTCGGAAGCCGCAACGGCACGATGGTGGACGGCGTCTTCATCCACGAGGTCTCGCTCGAGGACGGCAGCGAGGTTCGCATCGGCGACGCCATCTTCAAGTTCGTCGAGAAGGACGCAGGCATGCACCTGCGCTACCCGATCGACGGCTTCCCCACGGTGAGCGCCGGCCCTCCGACGCCTGGCGTGGGGCGCCGCGCGAACAACGTGCCGGAGCTCGTCGGTGGCGCGCAGATCGACGCCGTCGCGTTCGAGGTCGAGCGCATCGCGCCCACGGGCCTGTCCTGCATCATCCTCGGCGAGACCGGCACCGGCAAGGAGGTCGTCGCGCGTGCGATGCATCGCCTGTCCGGGCGGCGCGGGCAGTTCTGCGCGATCAACTGCGCGGCCATCCCGCAAAACCTGATCGAGAGCGAGCTCTTCGGCTACCGGCGTGGCGCGTTCTCCGGCGCGGACCGTGACAAGCCGGGCATCGTGAAGCTCGCGGACGGCGGCACGCTCTTCCTGGACGAGATCGGCGACATGCCGCTCGACGCGCAGGCGAAGCTGCTCCGCGTGTTGCAGTCGCGCGAGGTGTTCCCCATCGGCGGCACCGTGGCCGAGCACGTGGACATTCGCGTGGTCTGCGCCACGCACCGTGACCTCACGCGTTACGCGCACGAGGGGAAATTCCGCGGCGATCTGCTCGCGCGCCTCAACGAGCACACCACGCGCCTGCCTCCGCTTCGCGAGCGCAAGGAGGACATCTTCCAGCTCACGAACGGCTTCGCGCGCGCGTTTGGTTCCCCCGGCGCCAGCATCTCGTACTCGTTCTGGCTCGCGATGTTCCACTACGACTGGCCGTACAACGTGCGCGAGCTCGAGAACGCCATCAAGCGCGCCGCGGCGCTCTCACCGGAGGGACGCTTCGACGCCGCCGTCCTGCCCGAAGCGATCCGCGAGCGCATGAAGAGCTACGGCCAGCGCGAGGCACCCGAGGACATCCGCGAGCTGGTCGAGACGCACGTGGACCAGGGAACGCGCAGCGCCACCGGCGAGCTCGTGGTCCCGAAGGACAAGAAGCGCGGCGCCCCGACGGAGCAAGAGCTTCGCGAGATCCTCACGCGGCATCATGGAAACATCGCCGCGGTCGGACGAGAGCTCGGCAAGGAGCGCATGCAGGTGCATCGCTGGCTGAAGAAGTACGGCATCGACCACGAGCAGTACCGGGTGTAGTCGACCTCGGCATCGACCCGGACCTCGACCTCGACCCACGCTATGGGGTGAAGTCTTCGGCGACCGCTGCGATCACATAGCGACCCTTGTCTCTGCGGAGCAGCATGCTCACGCGCTCGGGAAACAGGGCGTCGGTGCCTACCCTCGGGGTCTGGATCGGGACGATCACGAAGACGTCTTCGGGGCGCATCGAGGAGGTCCTCACGTCCTTCGTGTCCTCGAACGTGAGGACCTCGATCTTGTCGGCGCGGAAGATCTCTGCGCCCGCGAGCTTCGTGTAGTCGAAGCTGCGGAGGCGATTGCCCCACACCTCCATGATGTTCGAGCTCACGCCCGGCGTCTGCGCTGGAGAGAGGAACATCGCGTCGGGGGCGAGGAGCGCCTGCAACGCGCCCGCATCCTCCTTCAAGAAGCCCTGCGTGTACGCGCGCACGACGGCCACGAGCGCATCCCGCGAAAGCGGCTCACGCAACGTCACCACGCCACGCCCATCCGCCCGATCCGATGCACGCGGCAGCGCGCTCGGCAGATCGATCACGATTCCATCCGGCCTGCGCGCGGAGGACGATGGTGCTGATGATGGACCGGATGCGCCGCCCGCGCTCACCGCGCTCTTCGAGGTCGTATCCGCCCCGCACGCGCCGAGCGCGCACGCCAGAATGCACGTGAGAATGCACGCGGGAATGCATGCGGGAATGCACGCCAGTGTGAGAGCCACTGCGGCCGGGAGCTCAGGAGAGCGGTTCGATTTCGGGCAACTTCCCACGCGACACGCTCACGATCGCATACTCCGGAACGCTCTTCCAGAGCGGCTCGGTGGCGGCAGCGCTTTCTTGCGCGAACGGGCCGTCACCGTCAAAGTCGCTGGCGACCAGAGTGAAGTGCATCTGCGAGAGCTCCGGCGTGCGGCGACGAAGGTCGCGATCCTCACCGAGGATCATATCCGCGTCGCTCTTTCCCGCGAAGATGCGGTAGCCCATGCGCTCACCCCGGTGAGACAGGACCATGTTCTCGCCGTCGGTCACGGCGATGTTCAGCCGCGCCGGCTCCGCGCCGAACTCCGCGGCCATGCCGTCCACCAGGGCGAGCGTGGACCGAAGCGCCTCGCGAACGTAGGAAGGCTCCACCATCTTGCCGTCGGACAGCTGGGCATGGTCGTGCAGGAACGAGAGGAAGATGTGGAACGTGACCTCTGCGTCCGTATCGCCTCGGATGCCAGAGCGCAGGAACTCCGGAACGGAGGCGAGCAGGCGCTCACGCGCGTCACCGAAGACGGGCAGCGTGCCGGTCTGCGCGAAGAGCCACTGGCGGTAGCGGAACGGGTGGGTGTTCTCCGTGCGCATCGTGCCGATGGTGGCGGTGCGAACATGACCGAGCACCGCGTCACCGCGGACGTCTCCTGCATTCGCTGCCACGTCGATGGACTCGTGCTCATCGATCGGGCGGCGACGCATGAGCACCTCACCGCTCTGGTAGAAGCCGATCCCCCACCCAAGCGGCGCGTTGCGGGAACGAACCCGCAGCGCCTCGCGTTCGAACGCGAGGACGCGCGGAGCCAGGTCCGCACGATTACCGATGAGCCCAAAGAGACGTGCCATTGCTTTCTAACCTTCTACGGACGAGAACGTGGAACGGCCACTTTGTAGATCAAGTTGGTGCGACAGTTCACCACGCGGTGGTGCACCTTTTGACTGCACGTTGCGTTCCCTATTCAAAGGTGGGCCCGGGAGGTCGCTTGGTCAACTGGATCGATGCGGGCCGCTACGCGTCGTCTTCACGGTCTCCGCTATCGGAGTCTCGCGGCTCGCTCGTTCCGCTCGCGTCTTGCCGCGTCACGGCCGCGTCGCCGTCTCCATCGTGAACATTCACGCTGGTGCCCTTGGTGCGCGCGGTCATTGCGGAAAGTGCTTCGTCCGTCCGACGCTCCACCACGCTTGCCCACAGGTCGACGAGACGCTGCACGGCGAACGGCCCGACAATGATGAGCAGCACGCCGAGTGACCAGAGCGGGACAGGAAAGGAGTCCACGCGCCGACTCTCACATGCGCACGGTGTGCGTTCAAGCTCGAGGCGTCACAAAAGCGACGGTTCCGTCAGGCGCGGCAGGTCACGGCAGGTTGCGGCAGGTCGGAGGTCGCTACTTTCTGCCAGGTGCCGCGACTCAACGATCGCCGTGCGTCGGCTCCTTGGTGTCCTTGCCGTCCTTGCTGTCCTTCGTGGACGGCGGAACGATGAAGGGCACCACGTGCTCGCGGCCCTCGAAGCCCGAGCGGTACGCGGCCGCGGCATGCTGCGTGGGGAACGGACCGATGCGCACGCGGAACCACGTCCCACGACCGGGCACGTGCGCTTCCTGCACGTACGCCTTGTGGTTGCGGGCGCGCAGCTGCGTCGCGAACTGATCGGCCTCGGTCTGCGTGCGGAACGAGCTCACCTGGAGCTGGTAGCCACCCTCGCGGCCGCTCGGCGCGAGCGTCGCATGGTCGTTCGCGGAGTCGGCGATCTGCGTGGCCGCCTTCGTGAGGTTGTCACGCGGGCGCGTGATGATCGGCGTCGCCTCGAGCACGTTCTGCGCGGGGAGCGGCACCACTGGCAGCCTGTCGGTCGCGGGCGGAGGCGCGTTGTCGGCGGTGACCTTCACGTCGGGCGCACCGGAGGTCCCAGGCAACGCCTGCGCAGGCACAGCGGGCGCCCCGGTCGTGTCGACCATCACGCGGGCCGTCTTGTCGGCCGCCGGGATGTTGGAGTTGCCTTTCACGGCCGCGAGCGCGGTGGTGGGATGGCCGTCGTCGGAGAGGAGCCCGGGGAACGTCACGTCGCTGGGCGACAGGTCCGTGGCGCGCTTCATCGGCGAAGCAGCGGACGCCTTCGCGCCGCCGCTCTTGTCCGCGAGCTCACCGAGTGGATCCACGCGCTTCGTCTCGCCCGCGCCCTTCTTGCCGGTGAGGGCCACGACAGCGAAGCCGATGCACGCGATGCCGAGCGAGACGATGATCACCTTCGCGCTCTTCGGCATGCGCCCGTCGGCGTCGTTCTCCTGAATCTGTTCGAGGTTGCGGACGGACCCTTCCATCTACGTTTCTCCCAGTGAGCGCACTGTTATCGGCACACACTGGGCGTAACGCGCTCTCTAGGCAGGGGCCAAGTTTTCGAGCGCCTTCCACTCGGTCTCGAGCACCTCCGCGTCGGGCACGCTCCCGGCCACGATCCCGCCACCCGAGAAGTACTCGACGTCGCGCGATCCGTGCACGGTCGCCGTGCGGATGGCCATCGCGAGCACGAGCGACCCGTCTCTTCCGACCATGCCGTACGCGCCCGTGTAGAGCCCACGGCGGTCGGCCTCGAGCTCGCGGATGATCTCCATCGCGCGGATCTTCGGAGCGCCGGTGACGCTGCCGCACGGCAGGCATGCCGTCACGCAGTCCGTCAGGCTCTTCCCCTCTGCTCGCTGGGCCGTCACGCACGCGACGCGGCTCATGACGCGCGCGCCGCGGACTACCACCGGCTCTCCGAGGACCCGCACGGAGCCGAACGTCGCGACGCGACCTAGATCATTTCGATGAAGGTCGATCGCCATCGTGAGCTCGGCGCGCTCTTTTTCGCTGGAGGACAGCTCCGCTTCGAGCGCGCGATCGGCCGCCGGGTCCTCCGCCCTTGGACGCGTGCCCTTGATGGGACAGGTGAAGAGCTCTTGCCCCTGCACCGCGAGCGCGAGCTCCGGGCTTCCGCCGAGCACGGTCACGTCGTCGAAGGTCCCGAAGAATCCGAACGGTGCAGGCGCACGTTGCATCCACGACGCAAACGCAGACAGCGCATCGCCGGTGAGCGAATAGCGCAGGCGACGCGCGAGGTTCACCTGGTAGATGTCACCCTGCGCGATCTTCCCCAGTGCGGCGCTCACCCGCGCTCTGTGCGCGGCCTTCTCGCGCGCCTCCTCTGCGTCGCCGATGCGCGAGAGCAAGAACGGTTGCGCGGGCGGGACGTCGCGTAGACCACGCAGGAGCGCATCGCGCAGCTCGAGCGCACACGCCTCCGAGTCGGCAACGATGTCGACGCGAGCCCCGACGACGCGGACCACTGCGTCGTAGCGGAGCCAGGTGGGTCGCGTGAGAGTCGGCAGCGCGCGCGACTCCGGTGTGGACCACGACGCACGTTCGAGCGAGCGTAAGTGCTCGTACGGGACCACGCCGATCCATCGCGGGCTCGCGGCCCCTTCGTCGTGCACCTCTTCATGAAGCGCTTCCGCATCCGGCGGAACCAGCGCGTGAGACACCTCTCGCGGCGAGACGCCAAGGTAGTTCACCTGCGGATCACGCCGCCACGTCGGCGCCCCACCGGAGACGAGCATCGACAGCCCGCCCCGGGGCGCGAGCGCACGCGCCAGCGTGAACGGGTCGGCCGGCACGTCCCGGGGAAGCTCTACCCTCACGACGTGGTGATCTAGGACACGGCCTCCCAAACACAAAGAGTGGTATGAAAATGCCCGTGCGAAGAATGGCATTCACGGTGCTCGTCGGCCTCGCGGCGGGCTGCAGCACGACTCCCACGGGGACCGTGCAACTCGACCTCGGCGGCGAGACCGGCGTGTTCACCCGTGATCCGGCGCCCACCACGCTCACGATCGATCTCGTGGACTCGTCCGGGGGGCGGAAGGGATTGTTCGCTGGCGGCATCGCGGACTCGATCAAGCTCGCGGACGTGGATCAGAGCGCGGAGGGCTACGTGGATCTCTCCGCCGCCGACGCAGCCGGGGTCGTGCGCGTGCGTGGCAGGTCGCTGCCCTTCACGTTCGGTGCGATCGCGGACGCCACGTTCGATCTCTTCGTCCAGCGCACGGGTGAGCTTGCGCGCATCCCCGGCAACGTGGACGCCCGCGAGGCACCGCTCACCACCGTGGTCACCGGCCGCTACGTGATGATCGCCGGCGGCACCGCGGACACGACCCTCTATGACGTGCTCGTGTGGGGCGCGCTCGGCACGCCGCCGAACCTGCCGCGCGTGCCGAAGTCCCTCGCGGTGTCTGGCACGCAGGCCCTCGTCGTCGACGACGCCGGAGCGACCTCGTACGATCTGTCGGGCTCCACGTCCACCGTCGTCACACCGCCCACCGGCGGAGCCCTCTCCGAGATCCTCGGCGGCGACACCGTGTACGCGAACGACGGGACGGCCTACGTCATCGGCGCCACGCGGCCCACGGGTGATCCCACCTCACGCGTCCTCAAGGTGGCGACGGACGGGACGTTGAGCTTCGTGAGCCTCTCCGCCCCGCGCGTGGGCGCTGCCGCGGTGTGGGTCGAAGGTCGCGGCGTCGTCGTGATCGGCGGCAGCTCCACGGCGCCAGGCGTCGAGATCCTGGGCGCGGGCGGCACCAGCGCTGCCGCTCTCGCATTCGGCCCGATCAAGGATCCCGTGCTGTCCGCCGCGGCGATCGACGGAGGACACGTGATCGCTGGCGCCGCGCCTGCGCTCTACGATCTGACGTGCGTGTCCGCGTGCAAGGCGCTGCCATGGACCGAGCCGCCTGTGATGTTCGTTCACGCGGACTACTTTCCGCTCCCCGGGCTCACCACGGACATCCTGACCGTGGGGTGGGACGCACAGGGCGACACGCATGTGTTCCGCGTCACGGAGAAGACCGCGACCGACGTCCCGCTGAAGGTGGCGCGCAAGCGAGCCCGCGGCGTCGCGATGCCCAACGGCGCCATCGGCGTCTTCGGCGGCGCGCTGCAGGCCGAGAGCTACGTCCCGTAGACGCTCAGTCAGCAGGGAACACGCCGAACGGAGTGGCTATCGCGTCGGTGACGGGCTCACTCACCCGCGTGCCGGGCCACACCACTGAACGCGTCACGGCGGCTGCTATCTCCGCGTCTCTGCCGATGATGCTCCGCGTGACGTCGGCCGTGACGCGCGCGCTGGGCGACGCGAATACGTCCTTGCCCGTGGTGGCAAGCCACGCCAGGTTCGCCTCCAGATACGCGCGCTTCGTGCCGATGTCGTGCGCGGGGGCATCCGTGCATACTACATACATCTCCGCACCGGCTCCCAGCGCGGGCAGGTACACGTCGCCCACCAGACATCCCACGGGCGTAAGCTGCAGGTCTCCGCCCACCACGTGGATGCCCAGGAATTCCCCGGCGTGGGTCTCTCCATCGCGCGCCGTCTGCTTGCGCATGCGGACCACGCGACCGCTGTCGTCCCAGCCCACGTTGCCGCGCACCTGTGCGGCGTCATCCGTGCCCAGGAGCTCGCGCACCAGCAGCGTGGCGCGCCCGCGGCGGCCGGCGAGGAACGCAGTCAGGTCCACGGTAGGCGCGTAGACGTCGGCGTTCCACACCAGCACGTCGCCGTCGCCCAGCTCCGCACGCGCCTTCCGCAGACCGCCCGCCGTGCCGAGCAGCTCCTTCTCGACCGAGCACCCGATGTGGAGGTCGGTGCACGCACGCGCGACCGCCTCTGCCTGGTAGTGCGCGTTCGCGACGATCGCAGTGGCGCCCCCTGCCCTCACCGCACGCACGGCGAGAGCGAGAGGCGTCGAGTCGCCGAGGGGTACGAGCGGCTTCGCCACGTGATCCGTGAGCGGCCGCAGCCGTGTCCCAAGGCCAGCGGCCAGGATCAAGCAGCCCAGGTTCTGCGGCGCGCTCATGACGGTGCAGCATCCCTCAGGTGGGGTGTGCTGCCAAGAAGGAGCGCGCCGCGTCCTCCGTGAGCACGTGCGGAGCCGCTCGTGTGGTGCTCGCCTCCTCGGACACGTGCGCCCGCGTCCTGCGTCCGGACATGAGCCAGCACAGGACCAGCAGCCGCACGCGGAGCGCGTCGTCCGTGAGGCCTGGCGCGTACTTCACGAGCGCGTCGATGGCCTTTCGAATCTGTGCACCATACACGGAATGACTCGCGTCCATTCCGTCCGCGAAGAGCGCGGACAGTGTCTTCACGGTCTCGCCGCATGCGGACTCCAGGTCTTGCTCGTCGCCCCAGAGGCCGGTAGCCCCCTGGGTCTCGAAGGTCCCTGCGGAGCCCTTCCCGTGCGGGATGGCGGGCTCCGACCGCGCGATCGAGCGTATCGACTCGTCGATGGCCCCATCGGACGACGGGCTGCGGAGCACGATCGCGGGCGGCCGTGAGGCCACCGGCGCAGGCGCGGGCATTCCCGCTACGGGCCGCGGGGCCGAGCGCGCAGGCGGCGCCATGGGACCGCCAAAACCCTGCATGGGCGGGGAGAACGACGGCGGCATCGCGGGGCGCACCCCACTGACCATCGCCTTGCCCATGACCGCGTGGCGCATCTTCCCCGCGTTCGGCTGGAACATGGTCCACCCGGCGGGGAGGTTGACCGGGACCACCTGCGTCTCCGCTTGCTCGCTCGTGCGGCGATCGCCCTTGCGCTTCTCGATGACGATGAACGAAGCGAACTTGCTCGCGATGCGATGCTTCACACACAGCTCCACGATACGAGCCTTCATCGCGTCGGCGCGGCGGCCCGTGAGGTCGGCGCGCTCGAGCTCCTTGATGCGCTCCTTCGCCCAGAGGCGCTCCACGAACGGATCGTTCGCGTCCTCGGGCAACCAGAGCGGGACCGTGAGGGCGAAGGCCTCGCCTGCACGCTTTCCGCGGATGATGGCGCGGCCCACGCCGGGCTCGTCGAACGTGCCGAAGAGCGTCCACGGCTCTCCGTCCGTCAGATCGCGCGGCGGGTTCGGCGCGATGTCGCCCAGGAAAACGCCCTCGAACGTGACGGACACATCCGTGATGCGCGCGGCGGTGGCACGCGCGAACGCGAGCGCGACCTTCTCGTCTATGCGCTCACCCGGATAGATCATGTCCAGCGCGCCGTTGGTCGACTTCGCCAGGTTTCCGAGGAGCGCAGTGCTCACGTTCGTGCCGATGCCGAACGACGAGATGCGCGTGGCCTTCCGCGCCTGCATCACACGCGTGAAGATCTCGTCCTCGTTGCCGACCTGACCGTCGGTCAGGAGCACCACGAGCCCGTCGTTGGCCATGCCGACAGCGTGGAGCAACGGTCCCAGGAGCTCCGTGCCGCCGCGTGCGTCGACCCGCTCGAGAAACGCGTCCGCGTCCGCAAGCGTGCGCCCAGTGAAGGGCACGGGCGACAAGCTCATCGTCTCCATCATGTCGTCGAAGGCGATGATGTTGAAGAGGTCGCCTTCCTTGAGCTGCCGAAGACAGAGGCGGAGCGCCGTGCGGGCCTGCGTCATCGACGCGCCGCCCATCGAACCGGAGCGATCCAGGAGGAAGACGCACGACAGAGGCTGCGACTTGTCCTTCACATCGAAGAGATCGGGGACCACGGTGAGCGCGACGTAGCCCTGCTCCTCGCCGGGGCGCTTGTGTGCAGCCACCGTCACGGAGTCACCGGACGCGGCGCCCGACACGAGCAGCACGAAATCGCGGTCCAGGGGCTCGCTCTCGAACGTGACGACGGTCTTCTCGTGCTCGCCGCCGTCCTTGCCCGGCTCTCGCTGCGTCTTGATGACGTGCGACGGGCTCTCCACGGTGACGCCCTTACCCACGTCGATGGAGAGCGTGAGCGACATGCGATACGGGACGTCGCTCGCGTTTGGCGGCGAGATGCGGTCGGCGTCCGGCACGCGCGTGGTGGGGTCCGCGATGCCATGAGCGGTGCGGTTGCCCGCGGCCGCGCCCGGGATGTAGCGGGGCGCGACCAGCGTGGGCAGCGTGAAGCGAACAGCGCCCTCCTCCGCGAACAGGCGCTCGATGTACTCGAGCTCGATCTCCACGTCCTCTCCAGGGAGCACGTTGCCTACGCTCGCAGTGAAGACGTTGGGGCGCTCTTCTTCCACTAGCGCGGCGCCATGACCGGCGACCAGCGCGTCGTCGTAGGCGCGGAACGCCTCCTCACGCTCCTTCACGACACCGGTCTGCGTGCGGCCCGCGCACGTCATCGTGAAGCCGGAGAGCACCGCCTCCGTGGGGAGCGGGAACGTGTAGATGGCCTCGATCGGGCGCGCGCCCGTGTTCTTGTATGTCTGCTTCACGCGCACGCACGCATGCCCGGATGACAGGTCGCCGGAGACGGCAACGCCAGTGAGCGGGATCGATTCCTTGGTCGTCGAGAGCAATCCAGTTTCCTTCACGAGTCATCCTCCTCTTCGAACATCGCCATCACGCGACGCACACGCGCGTCTTCAGTTCCCCCCTCGCGGACGAGGAGCTCTACCCCGGGAGCGAGCACGATCTTCCGCCATCGCGGCTCCGCGTCAACCACCGCCGGTGCCGCGAGCCGCGCCGACGCCACCGGCCGTGACTTCAGGAGCGCCTCGAGGGCCTCGTCATCCTTGGTGGCGAGGAGGCCCTTGATGTTCTCGAGCGGATAGAAGGCGGCCTGCAGCGCGCCGATCACCTTGAGCCGCAGGAGGTGAGACGCACCGTAGGACGAGTCCTTCCCGCGAAACGTGGGCGGCGGTACGAGGCCCCGCTGCACGTAGTACCGAACGGTGCGCGGCGAGATCCCCGCCTCCCGCGCCAACTCCTCCAGTTTGAGCTGCAGCTCCCTCATGTAGTTTCAACATGACTCTAGACACCATCACTGTCAAGTAGACACCGCTACACCTGGGGCGATTTCGTCAGGAATTTGCGCCGCGAGCAGAGACCCGTGTATGGCGAAGAGGATGGGTGGACGAAAGACTGCCGCGGCCTGGCTCTCGATGCTCGTGTTCGGCGCCATCGTTGGCGCGGCCGCTGCGTGCTCCAGCAGCGCCACTGGCGTGGACGCCTGCAAGTCGATCGAGGAGGCGCGCTGCCGCAATGCACCTGGCTGCGGGATCGCGCTCGCCCAGCCCGTGTCGCGCAACGGCCGCGAGGTCGACAGCTGCATTCGCTTCTACGACGACGCCTGCAAGCACGGGCTCGCGTCCAGCGCGAACCCCTCCACGACGGACGTGAACGCGTGCGTGAAGGCGATCAATGACGGTCCCTGCACCACGGTCGTGACGCCCGAGAACGATCCGGCGTGCAGCTTCCTGATACCCGTCGTCGTGCCGGACACAGGCACGGGTGACTCGGAGGCGGGCGACGCCGAGGCGGCTTCGGATGCGGCGACGGACGGCTGACGACCTTCAGCCGTCGTCCGCGAGCATCGTGCCCGACTCGAGCGCAGCGTCCACGTCCTCGCCGACGACCGCCTTTGCGCCAACGTAGACCCGCTCAGCGACCATGCGATCGCCGAGCTCGATGCGCCAGTACGACGGGTCGTCGCCGCTCTTGCAGCCCAGCGTGAACGAAGGCGCCGCGAAGATCGTGAAGTGTGAGCCAGCGGGCCTGCGCTGCTCGCTGACGTGCCGGTGCCCATGCAGGACCGCCGTCACGCCGATCTGATCGAAGACCTCTGCGGCAGCGTTGCCATCGTCCAGGCGCATGCCAATCTCGCTGGGCGCCTTCTTGCCGACGCCGAGCGGCAGCGGCACGACGTGATGGTGCAGCAGCACGAGCCTGTGCTTTTTGCCCGTCCACGCAGCGCTCTTCCCTGTCTCGCGGAGCCACGCGAGCTGCGGCTCGCCGAGCGCGCCATTGTGACGATAGAACCGGCGCTGTCCACGGGCGCAGGAGTCCAGCCCGATGATCGCGACGTCGCGCTCCGGATAGCTCTTCATGTATGCGCCGCACGGCGCGAGCTCGATGCCGAGCCACGCTGCGAACTCCTTCCAGCGCTCCGCCTTCCCTTCGTGCGTGGGACGCGGGCGTAGCGAGCTCTGCAGGGGAAATAGATAGCGATCGTGATTGCCAGGCACGGCCAGGATGCGACCCTTGAAGCGCTCGAAAGCGGACCGGATCGCATCGTAGCCAGAGCCGTCGTCGGTGAGATCGCCGGTGAGCACCACGAGATCGATGTCAGCCGGCAGCTCGCGTGCGGCGCGCATCAGGCGCACGTTCACGTTGTTGGGCGTTCCCTCGGACAGACGGTCGAGAGCCCCCTGCGACAGTCCGGACAGCGAGCGTGCGCGGCGCGCCTCCACGCGGCAGGCGTACTGGGCTGCGCGGTCCACGGGGTCGGTGAGGTTGTCCTTCTTGGAGGGGAGCGGATGCGAGTAGCCGTCCGGATCCACGAGCTGAATCTTCGCGCGACGCGCGCCCTTCTTGTGGAGCACCCGCCAGCCGGACTCCTGCCAGTAGACCTCCCACCGCGAAGGGTCGGTGTCGGCGACGCGCGCGCTGCGCTTCACGGCGTGACGCACGTCATGGAACGTGTCACCGAAGTCGGACGCATGCAGGTCCGACGCATGCGCGATCACGAAGGGCGGCCTCACGTCGCGATCCGCGCTACATCCCGCTCAGGATCTTGTAAGCGTCGCCGTCGGGGACGAGCACGAGACGGTTGTCGGCGACGGTGTGCCGCCACTCCTCGCCCTTCAGGCCCGGGAGCTTGTAGCTCGCCGAATAGGTGTAATCTACATACACCTTGTCGTTCTGCGTGAAGGTGACGCGGCGGTAGCGGATCTCGTACCGGATGGCGCTGGTCTTCACGAACGAGCCGGCGAGGTACTCCTTCAGCCCGGCGAAGTCGATGTCGTCCTCGGCGTTCGTGTTGCCGCCGTCTTCGTAGTAGCGCTCGCTCGCCATCTTGAGCAGCAGGCCGACGTTCTTCTCCTCGACGCCGTGGCGGTACTGCTCGCAGTAGCCGACGACCTTCTTGTTCTGAGAGGTGTCCTCGACGTCCGTGTTGGGGATGAGCGTCGGTGCACAGCCGGAGGCAGCGAGCGCTCCGAGAGCGAGGGCGAGCACGGTGCTGATGCGAGCGAGAGGGAACGTCATCTGGGCCATTGTTCTTCGGCGTTCTCCGGTCATGCCGGCGATCATGCCGGCGATCATAGAGGCAAGCAGGTGGCAACTCGGCGTTATTCCCGCCCACGCTCTGCAGGGTGGCGCAAGCTTACATGAAAGCGCGCCGGTATTCATACTATGCTCCAGTGAATCCTGGGAGGAAGCACGATGGGTACGCTGGTCAACTACGCGACGGACAAGGGTGTGGCCGTCCTCACCCTCAACGATCCCCCGGTGAACGCTTACTCGTACGAGATGCTGAAGGAGCTCGACGCCGCGGTGCTCGAGGCGCGCTTCGATAACGACGTGCACGTGCTCGTCGTCACCGGACACGGCGAGCGGTTCTTCTCTGCCGGCGCGAACATCAACATGCTCGCGGAGGCTGACTCCACGTTCAAATATTACTTCTGCCTCCACGCGAACGAGACGCTGCTGCGCATGGAGAACACCCCCAAGCTCTGCATCGCGGCCATCAACGGGCACTGCGTGGGCGGCGGTCTCGAGATCGCAATGGCGTGCGATCTGCGCATCGCGCGCCAGGGCGAGTACCAGCTGGGTCTACCGGAGGTGGCGCTCGGCGTGCTTCCTGGAACGGGCGGCACGCAGCGGCTCACGCGGCTCGTCGGCAAGTCGCGCGCGATCGAGATGATGGCCGAGGGCTCGAAGATGAACTTCGAGGCGGCAGCCGCGATGGGCCTCGTGAACAAGGTCTGGGAAGCCGCCACCGTCGAGGAGTTCCAGAAGAAGGTCCTCGACTACGCCCACGGCTTCACCCCGCCCAACGGAGCGCCGCTGGCAGTCGGCCGGATCAAGAGAGCCGCGCAGGTAGCAACGGAGACCTCGCTGGAGCAGGGCCTGGCCATCGAACGTGAGCTACAAGCAGAGCTCTTCGCCTCGAACGACGCAAAAGAAGGCCTCTCCGCCTACGCCCAGAAGAAGAAGCCCGTCTTCAGGGGACGGTAAGAGGCGCCCGGACAGCGCCCCGCGACGTCGACAGCGGCCGCATATCGATCGGGGCAAGACCGGGGTGCCCTTCTCAGCCCGCGCAAAGAAAAGGTACACCTCTCAGGTGTACTACGCCCCTGAAATACCGCCGACCGGACCAGTTTCTTTGCAAACTCCTGCAGGCTCATACACCTGCCAGGTGTACTTCCTGAGAGGCCCTTTTTCGGAGGCTCACCGGTCAGGGTGAACGGGCCGGCGACGCCGAACCGCTTCTGGCTCCGTCAGCCGGTGCGGGCGAAGAGCTTCTCGTAGTGGCTGAGGATCTCGTCGCCTCCGAGGCGCGAGAAGAACGACGAGTATGCCATCCAGATCGCGAGGCCGTTCAGATCGCGGAACATCGGCGGGATGTACTTGGGCGGCTTCACGACGCCGTCCGCGACGCGGCGCGCGAGCACCGGCACGTCCTCGTGCGCGACCTTGCCGGCGAAGAGATAGGGGATCAGGTCCGCGCGATTGCACTGCACGGCGCTGCGGATGAACGCGTAGTTGAGGACGATGCCCTTGCAGTAGCAGGAGTCCTTCGTGAAGGGCGCGGCGCCGTCCACCACGCCGCCACGGAAGACGCGGCGGGTGTTGGCGAAGCACTCTTCTTCCTCGTAGCCCTCCGTGCGGAACCACTCGAAGACCTCGATGAAGTTCGCGCCGTCCTCCGCCTTGTCCACCGCGACCACGCGATCGTTCAGGCGGCGCGCGCGGCGCGGATACGTGCGGAACGTGAAGATCTCCACGAGCGCCGCGAGGCCCTCCTGCACGGCCGTCACGCGCGGCGGGCCCTTCGCGAGCCACTTCGCTACCGTCTGCTGCTGCCCGTTGAGAGACGTGCCCACGTGCACCCAGCCCTCGTGCACCTCCAGGATGTCGATGTCGCGCTGCGAGAACTTCGCGCCGGTGCGCACCTTCACGCGATCGCCGCCGGCGGCTGCGTCGGACACGATCGCGTCGTCGACCTCGACGCGCACGCCCGCGTCTCCGAAGTACGCCAGGAAGCGGCGATTGAGCTCCTCCGCGGCGGCCTCTGCGGGGATGTTGCGCTCGTACTGCGGGCCGAGCGCAGCGTCATCCACGTTGGTGAGCGTCTCGTAGAGCACGTGTCCGAGCTCACGCACTGTGCTCTTGCCGTCGGGGAACTTGTCTTTGGGCGATCCGTACAGCTTGCGCGAGTACGCATAGAACGTGGGCGTGCCGCGCGCCGCCAGCATGCGCACCACGTCGCGATACTCCAGCGACGTTGCGAGGAGAATGGACCCGATCGCATCGCCACCGCCGAGCTCGCGGTCGACGTCTCGCGCGATCTCCTCGAACTCACCCGCCTTGACCTTCGGATCGAAGCCGAGCTCGTTCGCGACGTAGTAGGCGGCGTCAGCCCTCGGCAGCTCGCGGCAGCGCGACTTGGCGAACTCCGCCTCCAGCGAGGGATCCCATCGCACCGCCTGCAGCACGCGGATCGGGCGTTGCGCGTCCACGATGCGCTGCGCGAGCTGGCTCAGGATCTCCTTGTAGCTGCGCCACGGCCCCGCGGCCGGCAGCGGCGGCAGTGATGGCGTCTTGTCGTTGTCGATGTCGGGGTGCGAAGACAGCGACGGCAGGACCGACGGCGCGACCGAGGGCGCGGGACGAGGCGCGACCGATAGCTTCTTCGCTTCCTTCGCGCTGCTGGACGCGCTGGGGGCGTTGGCGGCGTTGGGCGAGCTGGGTGCGCTGGGCGCACTCGGCGCTTCCTTTCCACCGTCCTTCGCGGTGTCCTTCGGCCCGTCAGACGCCGATTGGCCGGATCCTGCCATACAAGAACATCATCGGACAGCGCGCCGCCTTTGGAAAGGCCTATTTGCAACTACGTGCAGTATGCAACCGAGGATCACGGGCGGAAGAACCAGCACGCTCGCCATCTGTGCGGCGACCACCAACCACCCAAGGAGTGGTGAGGCATTGCCAGCGAGGCCACCAGCCACGGCCTGACCGGAGACGACCGCGACCGCGGCGCGATGCGAGCTGTGAACGAGGACCACGCATGCGACCTCCGCAAGAGTGGCGACGATGCCGACCTTGATCATGTGTCTCATGTGTCCTTCCAATCGGTGGCCTTGTATGCGCTCACCCGCAGGAGCAACGGGCCGAAGGAGCGCGCATAGACGACGAGCGCATCGCCCAGCGGATTGCCGGCCAGATAGCGGGTGGCGCGCCCCTCACCGTCGCGGTCGGGGAAGCCGACGAACGAGAGCGAGCGTTCGAGCGCGCTTGCGGTCACGTGGTCCCCGAACGCGTGTGCCGAGAGGATCGAGAGGCCGCTCGCGCCCGCGCTTGCGTGGAAGATGGGGACGATGGGCCCGGAGTCGATGTCCGCGCGCACAAGGGCGGGCCGCCCTCCTATCGACGCGACCTCGGGCCACTCCTCCGCGTACGCGAACCCTGCGACGTCATGGATCAGCGCTGCCTTCGTGCGTGCGTACTGGTCCCGTGCGAGCGCGTCGTCCACGAAGCGAAGACTGTGGGCGACCATGAAGAGACTGGAGCCCTCCGGGCCTTGCAACACGCGACCGTCGCGCGTGTAGCTCGTGATGAGAAGGCCGGTCTCCGGATCGGTGAGCCTGACCTTGGCGACCGAGACCCACGAGGCCGCGAGCGCGTCGTGCTCCCGTGCGATCTCTGCTCCCCGAGGTACGCCGGCCTCCGCGCTCGCGGTATCGAATGCGGCAAGCGCGGCCAGGCCGGTGGTGTTGCAAAAGGTCCATGCCTCGTCGGGGTAGCTCTCCGCGGAGAGCGTGGGGCTGTCCTTCATGGCACGCGTGATCGCAGCAGCGCGCACCTTCGCGCTCTCGGCCGGTGGCTCGTGCGCGGCGAGTGCGCGCGCAGACTGGAGGAGCAGCACCTCGCCGTCGACGAACACGCTGCGCCCTTCCGTCGAGACCCACGGCCGCGCGTCCTTGTATGGCAGCATGAACGTCCCCTGCCCGCCGCGCGACAGCTCGCTCTCCGTGTCGGCGAGGAGCACGTCCAGCGCGGCCACGTCGCGCGCGGCCTCGGCGCGTCCCTCATCACTTCCCGTCTGAGCCATGGCGCGGTTCGCGAGCGTCAGCCCCAGGTAGAGGCGACCCATCAGGTCCCACTCCGGGTTGTCGCGCCGCATGCGCGAGAAGTCGGAGAGGTCGTTCGCGGCGACCTTGGTGCGGAGGGCTTTGATCGTCGCCGTGTCGTCGTCCGCGGTTCGCGGGTTGAAGAAGAGGTGCGCGCATGGGATCCACGCGCACGTCGCGAGCACAAGAGCCCCGAACCCCCGAAGGATCGCCTTCATGAAGAGAGCATGCGCGGAAGCACGCCGCGGCGCACCACGGTGTTCCGCGAACGGTCGCGAACGCGTGGCGAGCGGCTATTTCAGGGGGATATCAACCCGAAATCGCGCGTTCTTTGACCTTGGCGAGGATGTCCGTGTCCTTCACGCCTTCGGCCTCGGCGCGATACGACAGCACGAGACGGTGGCGGAGCACGGGCACGAGCATCGCGAGCACGTCGTCCACGTCAGCTGCGGCCTCGCCGCGGAGCGCCGCGCGTGCCTTCGCCGCGAGCACCAGCGCCTGCGATCCGCGAGGCCCCGCGCCGAAGCGCACGTACTCGAGCACCGCCTTCGCCGTGCGGGCGGAGGGCGCCGGATCGGGACGCGTCGCGCGCCCCAGCGAGACCGCGAGCTTCACGGCCTCATCCGTCACGGGGATCCGCGGCACGAGCGACTGCAGCGCGCGGACGTCATCGACGTTCAGCACGCGCGGGACCTCCTCCACCATGGCGCTGGTCGTGCGTCGCGCGATCTCGCGCTCCTCGTCCTCGGACGGGTACTCCACGTGGATCTCGAGCAGGAAGCGGTCGAGCTGCGCCTCGGGCAAAGGATACGTGCCCTCCTGCTCGATCGGGTTTCGCGTGGCGAACACCTGGAACGGGTCGGGCAGCTTGTGCGTCGTGGTGCCCACCGTCACGCGCCGCTCCTGCATGGCCTGGAGCAGCGCGGCCTGCGTCTTCGGCGGCGTGCGGTTGATCTCGTCGGCGAGGACCAGGTTGTGAAAGATGGGGCCGGACAGGAAGCGCACGCGGCGACGCAGGTTGCCCTTGTCGTCTTCCTCCTCCTGCAGCACGTCCGTGCCGGTGATGTCGGCCGGGAGCAAATCAGGTGTAAACTGCACGCGTCCGAAGGAGAGGTCGAGCGCCTCCGCCAGGGAGGATACGAGCAGCGTCTTGGCCAGCCCCGGGACCCCCACGAGCAGCGCGTGCCCGCGTGCCAGGAGCGCGACCAGCATGGCGTCGACCACGTTGCCCTGCCCGACAACCTTGGCGGCGATGGCGACGCGCAGGCTCTTGCTGGCGGCCGCGGCGCGCTCGAGCAACTCCACGTCGTCGCGCTCCTCGGTCTTGTTGTCAGTCGCGGGGCTCACCGGCTTTCCCTCGCACGACTCGGAAGTCCTGTCAAAGCTTGTGATATAAGCGCCGTCGTGCCCGACGCAGCAACGCCCACCCCCACCGAGATCGTAGAGCGGCCCGACCCCGGCCTGGGCCGCGGCAAGTGGGAGGGCTCCCCCCGCCTCATCGTTGGCCTGTCCATCGTCGTGCTTGTCGGCTTCGCCGCGTTCCTGCTCTGGAAGTGGATGCGTCGCAAGGCCCCGAAGACGTCCAAGGGATGAGCACGTGAAGTTCAGCCTTCGCAAGGTCCTCGCGGTCGCGCTCGTCGGCATCCTGTTCTACGTCGGGTGGTCCATCTTCCAGGGCATCGGCAAGATGCAAGCGGCGCTCGCCGTATTCCACTGGTGGGCGTTCGGCCTCGCGTGCGTGCTCGCCTTCTGCAACTACTTCCTTCGGTTCTTCAAGTGGGAGTTCTATCTCGCGCGCCTTGGCATCAAGGACGTTGGCAAGGTGGACAGCTTCCTCACGTTCCTCTCCGGCTTCGTGCTCACTGTGTCACCCGGCAAGGTCGGCGAGGCATTCAAGTCCTTCATCCTGTTCGAGACGCACGGGGTACCGATCGCCAAGACCGCGCCCATCGTGGTGGCGGAGCGCGTGACCGACGTGCTCGGCATCGCGATCATCATCGTCGTCGCGTCGTTCGGCTTCCAGGGCGGGCTCATCTGGGCGGGCATCGGCGTGGGCCTCGTGACGGTCCTCATCGCGTTCATCGCCTCGAAGAAGCTCGCGCTCTTCGCGATCGGTCTCGTCGAGAAGATGCCACCCCGCATCGCAAAGATCGCACCCAAGCTGCGGCATTCGCGCGAGAGCCTCGCCACGATGCTCGCGCCGCGGAACCTCCTCTTTCCCACGGTCATCTCCGCGTTCGCGTGGATGTGCGAGTGCCTCGCCCTCTACGTCATCCTGCGCGGGTTCGGCGCGGACCCCACGGTGATGTTCGCGGCCTTCGTGTACGCCACGAGCACGCTTGCTGGCGCGCTCGCCATCATCACGCCGGGCGGCATGGGCGTCACGGAGGGCGCGCTGGTCGCGCAGCTGCACGAGGTCGGCAAGGTGCCGATGGAGAACGCCTCCGCCACGACCATCCTCGTTCGCTTCGCCACGCTCTGGTTCGCCGTCATCGTGGGGTTCGTCGCGCTGACGTTGCTGAAGCGCCGCTACCCCACCCTGCTTCGCGACAAGGCCGCTACGCCGGCAGCGCCTTCAGCGTGAGCAGCGCGAGCTCGAAGTCCGTTGGCTGAGGCGCCGTGAAGGTCATGCGTTCGCGCGTGTCCGGGTGGGAGAAGCCGAGCAGCCGCGCGTGAAGGGCCTGATGGCCAAGCCCGGCCCCGAGCTCACGCAACGCCTCGCTCTTCGGCGGCTTCCCGTACACCGGGTCGCCGAGGATCCCGTGACCGGCCTCCGCCAGGTGCATGCGGATCTGGTGCGTTCGACCCGTCTCCAGTCTGCAGAGCACGTGACACGCGATGCTCATCTGCGCGAGCACCTCCACGTGGGTCACCGCGCGCCGCCCCTCGCGCACCTTGCTGGTGAACTTCTTGCGATCCTTCGAGTCCCGCCCGTGCAGCGTGTCGAACGTGCGTCCGCGGAGCACCCCCACGCAGAGCGCCTCGTACTCACGCGCGATCGTGTGCTGCGCGAACTGCACCTTGAGCGACTCCTGCGCCGCGGGCGTCCGGGCAACGATCATCACGCCGGACGTCCCCTTGTCCAGCCGGTGCACGATGCCAGGGCGTACGTGCTCGTCGTCGTCAGCGGCCACGCCGGGGAAGGACGAACGATCGAAGAGGCCGAGCCCGAGGAGGCCGTTCACCAGCGTGCCCGTCGCATGGCCCTTGGCGGGATGCACCACGAGGCCCGCCGGCTTGTTCACGACGACGACGTGCGCATCCTTGTATAATACATTGAACTCGATGCCGTCCTCGGCGGCCGCGGTGGACGGCGGGGGCGCCTCAGGGTCCACCACGACCTTCGCGCCGACCTGCACCTTGTCGGCGGCGCGCTTCTTCGCGCCATTCACGGTCACGCGGCCGTGCTCCATCCACCGCTGGAGCTCCGTTCGCGTGGGCGCGCCAAGGGTCCCGCGCAGCGCGGAGACAATGAAGCGATCAAGCCGCGCGCCGCTCGCCTCCTCCGGCACGACGAGCACGAAGGGGGCCCCTCTCTCCCCGCGCGGCTCGAGCGGCATGCGCCGCTACCAGATCTTGGATTTTATGTGACCCTTGGCCTTGATGAGGATGTCGACCAAGGCGCGGTCATAATAGTTCTTCGGATAGAGCTCCGGTGCCACACGGCGCTTGTAGAGCGCGCGGCCTTCCTCGATCTCCTCGGCGAGGGAATCGAAGAGGGTGTCGTTCGTGATGCCCGCGACGATCTTCTCCTCGTTGTAGAGCGAGAGATCGCTGGCGATGGCGCGCGCCAAGCGTCGCGCGGCCTCCTCTGTTTCGATGAGCGCCATCTTTCGTAGCCTCCTCTTTCCATTCTCACCGACGCGCGCACCGCCTCACGACGAGGACGGGGCGCGACGCCTAGGGGGGATTATCGGTTGGTTTGACCCAGGATGTCAAAAACGCCTGGCGACAGGGCAAAAAACAGGGCTAAGACACGGTCTCGCCCACCATGTCGACCTCGGAACGGCCCAATACCCTCGCCGCCGCCATCGAGCGGGGGCACAAGATCGACCCCACGCGCGGCTTCCGCTTCGTCTCCGAAGAGGGCGTCCCTGGCTTCGGCGCAGGCGGCGCCGACCAGAAAGACGCGCGCGGAAGCGAGGCCTCGTTCTCCTACCAGGCCATCGAGCGCGCGAGCGCGCGCTACGGCGGCGCGATGCAGGCGCTGGGCCTCAAGAAGGGCGACCGCGTCGCGCTCATCCTCCCCACGAACGAGGACTTCGTGCTCGCGTTCTTCGGCGCCCTGCGCGCCGGAGTCATCCCCGTCCCGATCTACCCGCCGCTCGGGCTCGGTCAGCTGCAGGGCTATCTGGACAACACGCGGCACATCGTCGGCAAGAGCGGCGCGCGCGCGCTCATCACCTCTGCGCAGATCAAGCGCCTGCTCGGCACGGTCCAGGAGAGCTGCCCGGAGCTCGAGACCATCATCGCGATCGAGGGCATCCGCGAGTCGCAGGAGCCGCTCAAGCCCGAGAAGATCACGCCGGACGACATCGCGTTCCTGCAGTTCACCAGCGGCTCCACGTCGCGGCCGAAAGGCGTTGCCCTCACCCACGGCAACCTGATGGCGAACATCAAGTGCATCATGGAGCTCGGGCTCCAGATCAACAGCGAGGACACCGGTATCTCGTGGCTGCCGCTGTACCACGACATGGGGCTCATCGGCTTCGTGCTTGCCCCGCTCGTGCACGAGGTCCCCATCGTCTACCTGTCGCCGCTCATGTTCCTGAAGCGGCCCGTGACGTGGTTCCAGGCATTCACGCGCCACAAGGGCACCATCGCCTACGCGCCGAACTTCGCGTTCGCGCTCGCCGTGAAGCGCATTCGTGAGCGCGATCTCACCGGCATCGACCTCTCCACGTGGCGCGTCGCAGGTTGCGGCGCGGAGCCGATCCGCCCGGAGACCCTCGAGGCGTTCGTCGACGCCTTCGGCAAGGTCGGCTTCAAGAAGGAGGCGCTCTATCCCTCCTACGGCATGGCGGAGTCCTCGCTGGGCATCGCGTTCACGGAGCTCTCGCAAGGCATGCAGACGCTCACAGTCTCGGGTCCCACGCTGTGGGATCAAGGCGTGGTGCGCCCCGTCTCCGACGCACCCTCCGACGCAACCGCCGACGCAGCCGCCTCCGACAGCACAGCGACGGACGACGCGGACGAGAGCGTGCGTCTCGTCTCCTGTGGCCGCGCGTTCGAGGCGCACGACATCCAGATCTTCGCGCCCGACGACAACACGAGCGCGACCATCCTGGGCGAGGACAAGGTCGGCGAGATCCGCATCAAGGGCCCGAGCGTGATGCAGGGCTACTGGGAGGACGCGGAGCGCACGCGCGAGACCTTCGCCGGCGAGTTCATGAAGACGGGCGATCTCGGCTTCCTCCACGATCGCCGCCTCTACATCTGCGGGCGCTCCAAGGAGCTCATCATCGTCAACGGGCGCAACTACTACCCGCAGGACATCGAGTGGGAGGCCAGCAAGGTCGCCGGCGTCCGTCGCGGCAACGTCATCGCGTTCGGCGCTCGTGATGGCACCGGCGATCGCGAGCGCGTCATCGTCGCGTTCGAGCTGCAGGACACGACCGTCTCCGAAGAGCAGGCCATCAAGCTGGGCCAGACGCTCGCGACGGAGGTGCGCAAGCACGTGTCGGAGAATCTGGCCCTGACACTCGACGACGTGGTGCCCCTCGCCTCCGGCGTGCTGCCCAAGACCTCCAGCGGCAAGCTCCAGCGCAACAAGACGCGCGAGCTCTACGAGTCCGGCGAGCTCGTCGAGCGAAGGAGCGCGCGCAAGGAAGACAAGCTCTCGCTCGTTAAGGAAGCCGCAAAGAGCCAGCTCTCCTTCTTCAAGCTCGCCGTCCTGGGCAGCCGCAAGAAGAAGTAGCGTCCGTTTCCCCATTGCGTTTAGAACGATTCTAATTACAGTTTCGTTCGGGATGCGCACCGAACACAAGCAGCGCTACGAGCGCATGGTGGACGATCTTCGGCAGAAGAAGCTGAAGCTCACGCCGCAGCGCCTCGCCATCCTCCGCCTCTTCTGCGCGGACGAGAGCCACCCCACGGCGCAAGATCTCTACGCGCGGCTGCGCACCACGTTCCCCACCATGAGCTTCGCCACGGTGTACAACACGCTCGACGCGCTCGCGCTCGCGGGGCTCAGCTCCACGCTCAATCTTGGCGGAGAGTCGCGCGCGTCACGCTTCGATCCGAACACGGACCCACACCATCACGCCGTATGCGACGCGTGTGGATCCATCACGGACATTCCGGTGGCGACTCCCGCGCCCGCGGCGAGCTCACGTGACGCCCACGCGCTGGACAGCGCCGCTCCCGGCTTCTCCGTTCGCGCCGTGGAGCGCGTGTACCGCGGCCTCTGCGCCGCATGCCGCAAGAAGAGACTTCTTTCGTAATCGCAGACGGAGAGCATCTCTCCAGGAGACATCACATGGCCAAGGCACTCTCGGGCACGAAGACCCACCAGAACCTCAAGGACGCATTCGCAGGCGAATCGCAGGCAAATCGTCGCTACCTCTACTTCGCACAGACGGCGGACATCGAGGGGCTTCCGGAGATCGCCGGCAACTTCAAGGAGACCGCCGACGGTGAGACCGGCCACGCGCACGGCCACCTGAAGTACCTCGCGCAGGTCGGCGACCCCGCGACGGGCCTCCCGATCGGCAACACCGAGAAGAACCTCAAGGCCGCCATCCACGGCGAGACGCACGAGTACGAGACGATGTACCCGGGCATGGCCAAGACGGCCCGCGACGAGGGCTTCGCCGACATCGCCGAGTGGTTCGAGACGCTCGCGAAG
>JANXLV010000133.1 GCA_025355005.1 Myxococcales bacterium
TGACTCCCTCTACCGCAAGGCGAAGGCGACCTTCTCGGGCACCATCACCCTTCCCGCCGCCTGCACCATGGGCGCGCCGTGCGCGACCATCCAGAGCGCGATGTCCTCCGCGTTCGACAGCGTGACGTGCACCGGCACCACCAGCTGTGACTGCGTGGTGAAGAGCCACACGGACGTGGATGACGGCTCCACCTTCACGGTGAGCGGCAACACTCTCACTACCTCCGGCGGCAACACGTACGACTTCTGCGTGAAGGGCGGCCAGATGACGGAGCGTCAGACGGACTCGAGCGCGACGGACCCCGGCAACTTCTCGCTCACCAAGCGCTGAGACCGCGTCCGTCGTCGCGGACGGGCTATGCTCGCCCGGAATGGCCTCTGACCTCCGGGCGAGACGCGCGACCGCCGCCGACTACATGACCTTCGCGCGGCTCTTCCCGGAGCTCGCGGTTCCCGATCCGCTGCCATCACCCGAGCAGTTCGTGGAGCGGATGGTCCCTCGCATCGTCATCATCGAGGACGACGGCGGCGCTCTCGGATACGGCTTCTCTCATCTGTACGGACAGACCACCCACGTCGTGCACGTGGTCGCCGCGAAGGACGCGCGCGGACGCGGCGTGGGCGCGGCGATCATGAAGGAGCTCCGCGCGCGCGCCGAGAGCGAGGGATGCACCCGATGGTTCCTCAACGTGAAGCAAGAGAACGTGCCCGCCATCAAGCTGTACGAGCGCATGGGCATGTCGCGCGAGAGCGAAGGATGGACGCTGCGCATGCCATGGAAGGCGCTCGACGCGTTGCCGGATGCCCAGATCGAGGCGACCGCGTACACGCCTGATTCGGCCGAGGACAAGGAGCTGGCGAAGCGCTTCGACCTGGACCTGGCGCGCATCGAGGCGCTCCGACAGCGGCCGGATGTCGCGGTCCTTGCCCTGAAGGATGACGTGGGCCCCAAGGCGTTCGCCGCGTTCGATCCCACGTTCCCCGGCATCTATCCCATCCGCGTCGCGAAGCCGAACCTTGCCAAGCCGCTCATGAAGGAGCTCCTGCCCCTGGCGAAGCACGACTACGTGAACGTGTGGGTTGAAGAGAACCGCGCGCTGAAAGACCTGCTCATCAGCGCGGGCGCCGCGCTGCAGTTCGCCATCTACAGGATGGGGTCGGCGCTCTGCTGACGGTGTATGACGCGCGCGCTTTCCCTGTCAGAGACCGAAGCGCGCCGGATCCTTCTTGATCAGATCGACGTACGCCTCGTTGGGGAGACGAGCCTCGATCTCGCCGGAGTCGATCGCGCTTTCGAGCTTGCGCTTGATGTCGCCGATGAGGCGCGACGGGCGAAGATCGAACGCGCGCATGACCTCGTCGCCGACGCCGGTGGGCAGCGGCGGGAGCTTCGCGTCCTCCGCGGCAAGCAACGCGATGCGCGCGGCGAGCTCGTCGATCTGGGAGAGGCCCTTTCGCTTCTTCTCCGGGCGCTTCGTGGTGATGTCCGCGCGCGCCAGGCACATGAGGTCGTCGAGGTGCGTACCGAGCTCACGCGCAAAGCGACGCACGGCGCTGTCCGTCCACGACGGCTCGTACTGGTTGGCGCGAAGATGGTGGAGCACGAGGAAACGCACGGTGTCCTTCAGCGCCGGCTCGGGCGAGAAGAGCGGCAACCTGCGCTCCATCTTGTCGAACATGCGCGCCCCGACCTCTGCATGCCCGAGGAAGTGCACCTTGCCGTCGGGCGAGATGCTGCGCGTCTTCACCTTGCCGATGTCGTGAAAGAGCGAGGCCCAGCGCACCTCGAGGCGCGGCACCGCCTGACGCACGACCTGCTTCGTGTGCTTCCACACGTCCTTGTGACGCCACTCACCATCGCCGAAGCCGATGAGCGCGTGCACTTCCGGGAAGAGCGCGGGCAGCACCCCCGACGCGGCGAGCACGTCGAGACCGAGCTCCGGATCGTTCCCCATCACGACGCGGTCGAGTCGATCACGCACACGGCGCGCGTCGAGCTCAGTGGCGCGCGTGAGGTCGGCGCCAGTCGCGAACAGCTGCACGCCGAGCATGTGCCCCTTTTCGGCCGCGGTCGCAGCCTGCTCCAGCGCGTCGACAGCGCGGTCTGCCGCTGCGGCGGTCGGCTCGGCGGCCGGATCGCGGGGGGGGTCGGTCTGCGGCATGAAAAAAGGGAACTCCGAAGAGGGGCGGCGGATCTAGCACAAGTCCGCCAGCGACGACGACAACGACGTTGGAGCCCGACCGCGACCTACGAACGGCGATGGACCGTGAGCGCGTCCAGTCTGTGGACGATCGCGGTTCTCGCGCGCTTCAGCGCGTCCGGGTCCAGCAGCAATTGCCTCGCCCAGTTCCCGCCCATCTCCAGCGCGTGAAGCTCGAAGGCCAGCTGCTTCGCGTCCGTGTCCTTCTTCACGTGACCCAGGCGGATCGCATCGAGCACTGCGCTCTCCAGGAAATCCAGCCACTCGCGCATCGTCTCCGCGATGCGATCGCGCACCTTGCCGGGCCGCGAGTCGAACTCCGCCGACGCCGACGCGAAGAAGCAACCGCCACGAAAGGTGTCGTGATCCACGTAGTCGAGCCACGCGGTGCAGAGGCGGAGCAGGCGCGGGAGACCTTCGGGCTCGAGCAGCGCGGGCTCGATGATGGTGGAGAAGTAGACGCCGCGCGCAGCCTCCACGGTCGCGAGCTGCAGCGCCTCCTTCGAGCCGAAGTGCGCAAACAATCCTGCCTTGCTCACGCCGAGCGACGTCGCGAGATGGCCGATGCTGAGCCCTTCGAGGCCCTGCGTCGACGACAGGTCCATCGCCCTCTCCAGGATGCGCGCGTGCGTCTCTTCACCGCGCACCAGACGAAGGTCGCGGCGGGCAGTGGGCGCCGGCTCGCGCACGGGCTCGCGTGTTCCCCGGCCGCTCATGCGAGCCCCAGGCGCATGATGCGCGTGCGCGAGAGGAAGAGATCGAAGAACAGGTAGTAGGCGATCGAGAGCCACGTCGAGAGCTTGGGATCGGGCGCGTCGCCATGAGCCATTCGCCGGATCTGCATCCATGACCACGCGCCGTCTGCGAGCGCGTTGAACGATTTCAGGAAGACGGCCTTCATGGTCACCTCGGAGCGATCGACGCTACCGTCGAGGAGACGGCGAGGGAAGTCAGGATCGATCGCGAGCGGCCGCGCCATCCCGATGACGTCGACGACGCCCTCCGTGAGCGCCCCCTCCATCACCTTGCGCGAGCGAAAGCCGCCCGTGAGCATGATGGGCACCGATGTGAGGTCGCGGACCGCGCGCGCGAACTCGAGAAAATAGGCCTCGCGCGAGGCGGTGCTCGTGCCGGCAAAGAGCGTGGGCGACTCGTAGTTGCCGCCGGAGATCTCGAGCAGGTCGATGCCCTCGCCATCGAGCATCCGCACGACCGCGGCAAAGTCTTCCTTGTCGAAGCCGCCGCGCTGGAAGTCCGCGCTGTTCAACTTCACACCGACGGCGGTGGTGCTCTTCACCGACGCGCGAATCGTGCGGATCACGCGAATGAGGATGCGTGCGCGGTTCTCGATGGAGCCGCCCCACTGATCCTCGCGGAGGTTCGTGCGCGGCGAGAGGAACTGCGACAGCAGGTAGCCGTGCGCCGCATGGATCTGCACGCCGGTGAACCCCGCTCGTTCTGCGATCTCCGCCGCGCGTCCGAAGCGCGCGATGATCTCCTCGATCTCCTCCTCGCGAAGCGCGCGCGGCCGACCGAAGCTCGCGAACATCTTCACGGCAGGAACCGCGGACGGCGCGACTGGCTCGCGCGCGACGAAGCGCGGCGTCTGGCGACCTGCGTGATTGAGCTGCATCCAGACCTCCGCCCCGTTGACGCGCGCCGCAGTGGCCCACGCCTCCAGCATCGGCAACGCGCGGTCATCCTCGACCACAACGTCGCGGGGCCGTGCACGCGCCGAGCGATCGACCATGACGTGCCCGGTGATGAGCAGCGCCGCGCCGCCCTCGGCCCACCGGCGGTAGAGGCGCGCGAGCTCCGGCGTCGGGTCCTCGTGCGGGTCGGAGAGCGCCTCCTCCATCGCGGCCTTCGCGAGGCGATGCTGGAGGACCGTTCCATTGGGCAACCGAAGCGACGTTTCGAGCATGCCCACACTATATGAACGAACGATCGTTTGTAAATCGACAGGTTGTTATACGTACGTTCGATTTATTCCCCACTAAGCCGGGCGTGGCGGGGGGAGAATGATCCACCACGGAGACGCGTTTGAGCACGGTCCCGACGTTGCTGGAGCAGGATGCCCGTGCAACAGTTTGCGCCCGGAAACGGGATGCGCTCGACCGCACGAGAAGCGTCCCGTCACTGAGCCCCTGAAAGGTGCCAGCGAATGAGCGCACGAATTCTCGTATCGGCGAGCCTGCTTGCCACCATCTTCATCGCGTGTAGCGGAGCCACGCCCAGCGACGTGATCGACACCACTGGGTCATCCCAGTTCGGAACCAACCCCTCGCCTTCCGCCAGCAGCGGAAGCGGCTCGGGCAACGGGACTGGTAGCGGTGGCGGCGGTGGTGGCGACACGGGCGGTGGCGGTGGCGGTGGCGGAGGCGGAGGCGGCACCCCGGATGCCGGCGGCGGTGGCGGAACCGATGCGGGGACCAGCGCAGACAGCGGCGGCGGCGGGACCACGGGCCCCGGCATCTACTGCGGCGCCGACCCGAGCGACAAGGCGGTCTACTGCGCCAACAAGACGCAGGAGTGCTGCGGCACGAAGGCCTTCGGCGATCCGAACTTCTCGTACGCCTGCGTGGCGAACGGTGGCTCGTGCACCGGCGTCCCGATCCATTGCGACGATCACACGGACTGCCCCGGCGCCCAGGTCTGTTGCGGCACGTTCGATCAGGCGTCCGGCTATCTCTCCGTCGAGTGCAAGACGGCATGCACCAGCACCGGCGCCACCACCGGCATCCGTATGTGCGATCCCGGCGCAGCAACCGACGAGTGCACGAGCATCGGCAAGACCTGCACCCAAAGCGGCTCCCTGACCGGCTTCTACCGCTGCAACTGAGCTCCGGTACTGCCGTTCAGACTAGCTGGGATTGGGATTGGGGGCTCGGGATCGACGGCAGCGCGTCCTCGGTGAACGCGCGGAGCTCTTCGCTCACCTTGCGGAGGTATTGCTGCTTCACGTGGAACGGCAGGAACGCGCTCTTGAAGCCGCTCACGATGACCTGCTTGAGATCGGCGAGCGTGAACCCCATCTCCTTGTGACAGAGCCAGAGCTCGCGCGACACGCTCGTGTCGGTGACGAGGCGGTTGTCCGTGTTGACGGTCACGCGCAGACCAAGGTTCTTGTACAGCTTGATCGGGTGGCTCGGCAGGTCGCGGATCGCGCCGGTCTGCACGTTGGATGACGGGCAGCACTCGAGCGCGATGCGATGGTCGTTCACGTAGTGGAGCAGGTCGCCGTTCTCGCGCAGGCGGCAGCCGTGGCCGATGCGGTGCGCGCCGCAGACGTGAATGGCCTGCGCGATCGACTCGGGGCCGTACGCTTCGCCTGCGTGGATGGTCACGTTGATGTTGTTGTCGCGGACCAGCTGGAAGCTCTTCTTGTGGTGCTTCGCAGGGTGATCGTACTCGGCGCCCGCGAGGTCGAACCCGACGACGCCGCGGCCCTTGTACGCGACCGCGAGCTCCGCCATCTCGAGCGACGTCTCCGGCGAAACGTTGCGGATGCCGCAGATGATCACGTTCGACTCGATGCCGTACTTCTCCTGCGCGGCACGCAGGCCTTCGAGCACGGCCTCGACCACGGTGGTGAGCGCGAGGCCACGCCGCGTGTGCAGCATGGGCGCGTACCGCACTTCCATGTATCTTACATTCTCTTTGGCTGCGTCTTCCGCGAGCTCGTAGGCGATGCGCGTGAGCGCGTCCGCCGTCTGCATCACGCGAAGGGTCACGTCGAACGCCTTCAGGTACTCGACGAGCGAGCCGCAGTTCTGTCCAAGGTTCATCGCCGCGCGGAGACGGTCTTCATCGCGGGCGGGGAGCTCGACCTTCTGCTTCTCGGCGAGGTCAAGGATGGTGGTGAGCCGCAGCGAGCCGTCCAGATGGACGTGCAGGTCGGTCTTGGGGAGCTTCTCGATGAGCTCCAGCGGAATGTGTTTCGCCATGTCTCAGTGTATCACCTCTTTCGCGATCGCGCGCGGCAGGAGGAACTCGAACGACGCCAGCGCTCGAGACGGCGACACCGCAGAATTTTCAGCGGGAAGCAACGCGACGGACGCGCCGACGTCCATCACGATGCGACGCACGATCGCGAGCCCCAGTCCCGTCCCTGTCGCCTTTGTCGTGAAGAACGGATCGAAGAGGTGCTTCCGCACGTCCTCCGGCAGCGGGTCGCCCTCGTTGGTGATGACCAGCCGCACCGACGCCTCCGTCGACGTGGCCACGACGCTCACGGTTCCGCCGGTCGCGACGTGCTGGAACGCGTTGACCACCACGTTCAGAAGGGCGCGACGGAGCAGCGCTTCGTCGGTGCGCACCATGAGATCCTCGCTTACGCGGATGTCGAGCGTGGGTTTCATGCGCTCGTAGGACTCGTCGTGCTTCGCCGCATAGAGCACCTCGGCGATCAATGGCGCGAGCGATGTCGGGACCAGGTTCGGCTCGCGCGTACTCGCGAACTCCAGGAGGTCGGTCACCAGCCGCTGCAACCGCTCGCCCTCTTCGCGCAGGATGACGAGCAGATCGCCGAACACGGGCGCGCTGCCTCCGTTTCGCTCCAGCGCAGACAGCGCGTTGAACATCACCGCGAGCGGGTTCCGCACCTCGTGCGCGAGCACCGCGGCCATCTCGCCCACGGCCGCAAGGCGCTCACGACGGACCATCTCCAAGCGCAGCCCCCGGATGCGCAGCGCGGCTCCGACCTGCGCTGCAAACAGCTGCACCGCCACGAAGTCGTGCTCCGTGAGATCGTGCCCGGTCACCGCGAGCACATGGCTGATGTCCGCGGCTGTCCGGATCGGACACCAGGCGCTGCGCACGACCCGCGAGCGCGCCATGCTCTCGCCCAGCGCAACCGCACGCGACACGTCGCCCGGCTGCACCTGCGGAAGGTTGTCGAGGAAGATGGCCTCACCGGTCCGAAGCACCTCGACGAGCACCGGCGTGGCGGAGCGCGGTAGCAGCTTGTCGACGAGTGAACGGCCGTAGTCGCCGACGGGGTCGCCCGCGCGCGCGATGATCCGCTTCGTTACCGACCCATCCCGCACGATCTCCGTGAACGCCACCGTCCAGCCCAGCGCGCGGAACACCGGCTCGCTCGCGTCGAGCAACGCTTCGGCACCGTCGAGCGTGCTCGGCAGGTGTGCGAGCCGCCCCATGAGCGCCTCCGCGCGGCTCGCGTCCGTGACGTCGCGCGCAGTGAGGAGCCAGCGCGAACCGGCGAGCCGCACCCAGCGAACGTCCGCCGTCACGCTGGCGCCATCCGTGCGGATGAATCGCAGAAGGCACGTGGCGGGTAGCGGCCATCCCTGCGCGCGCTGGAAATCAAGCAAGCGGAACCGATCCAGCGCGTTCTCCGGAAGGATAGAGGCCAGGCGACGCCCGACCAGCTCCTTGCCGAGCCCGATCATCTCCCGCGCCGCCGCGTTCGTCTGCTCGATGACCAGCTCGTCGACGAGGAGCACCGGGTCCGGCAGCGCGTCGAGCACCTCACGCGTGGAGAGGCCCGGCTTCGGACGCTTTGCCTTGGCGGTGCCCCTGTTCTTCACGCGAGCCTGTCATATCCAAACTGGGGGGCGGGCGCCATCCCCGCCTTCTCAGGGGATCTGGAGCCCCTTCGCCTCTTCGTTCGCCGGATCCAGCTTCAACGCCGCGTCGCGGAATTTGCGTGCATCTTGCACGTTCTTTGCAGCGAGCGCCTCCTGGGCCAGCAGCACGTTGATCGCTGCCGCCTCCGGCTTCTTCGGATTGCAGAGAAGAGCGGTCTCGAGTTCGTACCGAGCCTTGTCGTGGCGACCGACCCCGGAGAGGCCGCGCGCGTACGCCACGTGCGTTGGCGCGCCGAACGGATCCACGAAGATCGCCGCTTCGCCCTCGCGCACGACGTCGGGCCACGCCTTCTGCTCCACGAGCTTCGTGAGCAAGAGCCGCGTGACCTTGTGATCGTGCTGCTCCAGCGCGGCAAGCTTGATGAGGAGAGGCAAGAGGTCCCCTTCCCGCTTCTCCTCGACGGCCATCTCGTAGAGCGCCTTGATCGGCTCCTCCTGGCTGGGATCGAAGCGATGCGCCGCCTCGAGATGGAAGCGGAGCTGCTGCTTGTCCTTCTTCCCCTCCGCCACCTCGGCCAGCATGACGCGCACCTGATAGCCGTCGCCCCCGCCGGCTGCGATCAGCGAGAGGTGGCGGTGGGCACCGTCCAGATCCTTCGCCCCCATCGCCACCTTCGCATAGATGTAATGTGCATCCATTTGCTTGGGGTCGATGGCGAGCGCGGCGTCGAGCTCCTTCTTCGCCTCGTCCAGCTTGTGCGAGCGCGCGAGTGCCAGCGCGTAGGTGGCGTGTGCCTTTGCGTCCTTCGGGTTCTTGTCCAGCGCTGCCTTGGTGTCCTCCACGGACTTGCGACGGTCGTGGAAGAGATACTGCTTGTCGTAGCGGCGCATGCGCGACATGGCCCACGAGCGGAAGCGCGTGTCGTAGTCCGCCGCGGACAGACCGAACGCCTTCTGGATCACGTCCGGTGTGCGCACGCCCTGGCCCCAGAGCACCATCGCGTTGGACACGGCCTTCATGCCGAACGCCTCGACCGTGAAGACCATCATCTGGCTCGCGGCGTAGTAGGCGACGGTGACGTCCTCGGCGCTCTCCGCGTGCGTGAACGCGCGGTTCATGTCCACCGCGTGCGGGAGCGTGTCGTTCTTGATCGCGAGGTATAGCTCGGGGTCGAGCTCACGGGCCCACTCCGGCCTGCGGGCGATGGTCTCGTACTCGGAGAGACCTTCGGTGAACCAGCGCGGCACGTGGTTCTTCGAGAGCTGGATCGCGAAGACGTGGCCGAGCTCGTGCCAGAGCACGTTGCCCCAGTTCGCCGGCTCTGCGCCCGGAGAGATCGCCGCGATGACCTTGCCGAAGCACACGCCCTGGATGCCGATCGAAGGCAGGCCGCTCGTGCGCACGCTGAAGGGCTGGCGGCCCGCGTAGATCTCCACCTGGACCGGATACTTCGGGACGAAGCCGTAGCGGGCCTTCATGCTCGCCCACGCCTCCGTCATCATGTCCGGCACGTAGCGCTCCAGCACGGCGCGCTCTTCCTTCTTGTAGCGAATCTTGAAGGGGCCGGTGTCGACCATCTCGTACTCGTTCGCGAGCGTCTGCTCGTACAGATTAAGTGTATTATACACTCGAACATTGTACTTGTCCTTCTGCCAGGCCGTCTTGAGCGAGACCATGCCCGCGGCCTCGTCGGCGTTGCGCATCTGCGTGAGGCCAAGCTCCGCCCATGCCTTCGAGTCCTCCGGATCGACCTTCACGGCCTCCGCCATCATCGTGACGATGTCGTCGTATCGGTGCTCCCACTCGGCGAGCTCGCCAACGATCGAGTAGAGGCGCGAGTACTCCGGGTTGCGCTGGAAGACGTCCTTCTTGCGTGCCTCGAAGGCGGCAGGATCGTCCGAGAGGAACGCCGTGGCGGCGCGCAGCGAGAGGAGCTCGAGGTCGTTCGGGTTCACGGCGAGGCCCTGTTGGAGCAGGCGCTCGGTGCCGGTGAGATCCATGTCCTTCAGCGCGACGCCTGCGAGCACGGCGAACGCCCCGGTGTGCTTCGGGTTGACGGTCAGCGCCTCCTTCGCGAGCTTCTCCGCGCCCTCGAAGTCCATGGTCTGTTCGAGCTTCACGCGCGCCATCTGCACCAGCGCGTCCGCGCGATGCGGCGCGAGCGTGAGCGCCTCCTTGGTGACCTCCTCGGCGTGGCCGGGGTCGTACTTGTCCATGTACGCTTCGGAGCGATAGAGCAGCGTCTCCACGCGCTTCTTGTCCACGCGCTCGCTCTCGTTGAAGGCCTGGTTCGCGTCCTTGGCGGAGCGCATGAGAAACGCGGCGCGACCCACGAACGAGAGACCCTCCGCGTCGCCCGCGGTGATGGTGCCGTCGTTGTAGGACTCGATCACCTTCATCAGCGCGTCTTCGGAGTCCTTGCGATGCCCGGACTCGATCCGGTACTCGCCGGTGAGCAGCTTCGCGCGGAGCCACGCCTTCGACTTGTCGTCCTTCACGGTGTCGAGGAGCTTGAGGGCGTCCGCGACCTGTCCTTGTGCCTCGAGCGCCTGCGCGGCGATCACGATGCCCAGCGGAAGCTTCGACGCCTCCGCCTCGCGCTTCGCGTCCGCATACTGCCCCTGCTCCAGGTACACCTGCGCGAGCAGCACGCGCGACGCTGGGTCCCTCTTGTCCTTCAGCTCCGCGAGCGCGGCCGCGTAGTCGCTCTCGGCGAGCGCCTTGACGGCAGGTCCGCTGGGCGCGGCATCAGGCGCGGCCCAGGTGGGGGCCGCGAAGGCAAAGGACGTGAGCGATGCGAGCGCGAGGACGCGGAGCTTGCGCATGATGAAAAAATCCTATCGTGAAACCCGCGCCGACCCTCAGGCATTTGGTCGCTGGCTCACGGCTCTGGCAACGGGACTTCGTCTGCCGCGATGATGATGGCGCCGCGGGCATCGAAATCCAGGCGCATCTCGAGCGCGTCCTCGCCGTCTGCGTAGTAGCTGCGCCGGATGTTCACGGTGTGGAAGCCATGGACCCGGTAGAGCTCGATCGCAGGCCGATTGCCCATGCGCACCTCCAGGTACATCGCCACGACGCTCTTCTCGCGCGCGTAGGAGAAGAGCTGCGTGAGGAGAACACGCGCGATTCCTCCTCGCCGCTTCTCGCGCCGCACGGCCACGTTGAGCACGTGGATCTCGTCCACGATGTGCCACGCGAGCAGGAAACCGGAGACCGCCGTGTCCGCCTCGGCGACCCACGTGCGCGACCACGGACGTACGAGCTCTTCGCGCAGGTCGGCCTCGCCCATGGCGTTCGAGCGCGGCGACGCACCAAAGGCCTCGCGCTCGATCTCGGCGACGACGGGCAGATCCGCCTCTGTCATGGGTCGCACGAAAGCGCTCATGGGCCGTTCGCTTTCACCGAGCGGATGCGGGTGGTGGACGCGAGAGCGGAGAGTCGCTCGGTCGGCCCTCTGGAATGCGGCCGATCGCACGCGCGCGTGGGGCCAGAGCGAACGGATCGATCGCGAGCGCCAGCGTGCCGTCGGTGCGCGCCACCGCCCCTGCATACGGACCAAGCGCGCGCACGATCGAGGTGAGCGGGCGCAAGAGCACCTCGTTCGTCTCGTGGATGGCGTCCACCCCAATGAGCAGCGGCTGCGTCTCTCCGAGGTCCAGCTCCACGACGTACGGCGCGGGCATGTTGGGGCGCGCGTCCAGACACGCACCGAGATGCGCGACGCGAAGGCCTTCGTTCAGGTCCACCTTGCGCGCGGCGTCGGCGAGCAGCGCGTACGTGCGATCGGCCGCCGTCACCCACAAAACGCGCGCGAAGCCGGACTCGATGGGCACCTCGACGGTCGCCTCGAAGCCACGCCCCTGCTTGCTGGAGAGGCGAATCGTGCCGCCCAGGCGCTGCACCGACAGCAGCGCGATGTCGAGACCGATACCGCGACCGGCAAGGAGGTCCGAGCTGTCGCGCGTGGAGAAGCCGGGCAGGAACAGGAGCCCGAGGAGCGTGTTGTCGTCGGCCGCTTGCGCCAGCGAGGCGGTCACGTTGCCGGCAGACACCGCGCGCTCGCGGATGACGTCCACGTCCACGCCCGCGCCGTCGTCGGAGATGCTGACCACGAGACGACTGCCCACGCGGCGCGCGGCGATCTGCACGGAGGCGACCTGATCCTTGACGAGCGCGGTGCGGACGTCCGGCGTCTCGATGCCGTGAGCGACGGAATTGCGTGCAATCTGCAACAATGGCTCGAAGAGATGCTCGGCCAGGCGACGATCGACGATCTCCTCTGCGCCACGAAGCGACACGCGGACCAGCTTCCCTGCGCGGCGCGCCTCTGCCTCCACGGCGGATGCGATGCGGCGGAAGATGCCGGCGACCTTCGTTTCCCTCATCTGCGAGAGGCCCGCGCGCGCGCTCGTGGTGCTCTCTTTCAGGAGGAGGCTGTCGCTCTTGATCTCCTGCGAGGCGGTCTCCATCTCGTCGGCCATGGCAGAGAGCGCTGACGCCGCCGCCTCCACCCGGCGCAACGCGGCCGCAGGTGCGCCCCAGGGCCGCGGGGGTCCGATGAGGCGCAGCGCCTCCGTCAGCTCCGCGCGGAGCTTGCGGGACATGCGGCCATTGCGCTGCGCACGAGGCGCGCGCTGCATGAGTCGGTCCTGGATGACGCTGACGATCGCGAGCTGATCGAGCACGCGGTCCACTGCGCCCGTCGCGATCCGGATGGTCGCGTCGTCGGGGCGCAGGTCGTCGTCGGGGCGAATGCTCGGCCGCAGCGACTTGCGTGTCGGGTTCTGCCGTCCCGCGAGTGACAAGAGGGCGGCGTCTGGATCGTCCAGGAAGGCCCCGAGGACGGCGCGGTAGTCGCTCATTTCCAGCAGCGCGCCGCGCGCGGCCTCGGTGCTCGTGGTGCCCGGCCGCAGTCGCTCTTCGAGCCCATGGCAGAACCACGACATGGGCTCGTCGCCAACGGCGCTGGCCGCGCCCTTGATGGTGTGGATGTGACGGTAGATCTCGGCGGCGGCCTCGAGCGGATTCTGATCGTCCGCGAGTGCGCCATCGATCTGCGCGATGCGATCCTGCACCTCCGCTGCGTATTGCACGCGCATGCTCGGATCCAGCGAACGCGGCAAGAGCCCGGTCGGAGGCTCGGGCCACGACGCGATCACCGCGCTCTTCCCCGCGGAGAGTCGCTCGACGGCGAGCGTCACGACCGCCGCGGTCTCGGCGCGCGCGCGATCATCGCCGTCGCGCATGCGGCGCTCGAGCCGCGCGAGGGCCTGCGAGAGCTCCGCCTCGCCCGCGAGCCCGGCGGAGCCCTTGAGCGCGTGCACCGCGCGGCGCACTGCCTCCAGCGTCTCGTCAACGCCTTCGAGCGTGACGAGGTGACGCGAGAGCTCCGCGATCAGGAGCGGTAGCAGCTCCGGATCACGGGTGGTCACTCCTTGGTCCCCCGCTTTTCGTCCTTTGGCGGATCCTCTGCGCCGGCGTCGCCGTCGCTGTCGAGCATACGCACCAGCGGCTCCAGCACGGGCCGGATCGCGCTGGCCACGAACGCTTGCGGAACCTTGCCAGACAGCGTGCCGAGCGATGCGACGAGCGCGCGTGCATGCTCCGTCGCCTCGGCGATGGCACGCACCGTCTCCGGGTCGCTGCCGGTTGCCTTCTTCAAACCGTCGCCCATGTCGGCCACGGCGCGCTCGGCATCCGCGGCGGCGGCAGCAGCGCGCGCGGCCTCCTGTGCTGCGTCGGTCGATGCCTCGCGCGCACGTTCCAGGCTGGTGAGCAGCTGCCCCAGATCGCTCGCGAGCTCCCCGAGCGCGTTACCGAGATCGCGTGAGCTCTCCTGTCCCGAGATCGCATGTGCACGCACGTCGTCCGATACGAGCCGGAGCGCAGCGCCGCCTTGCTCGGGGAGACGCGCGCCCTCCAGACCAGCGTTCAGCGCGACCAGGCCGAGCCGCTCGAAGAGCTGCGTGAGACGCGCGAGCGCGAGCACCACATCGTTCGCTCGCCCTTCGATCGCGCGCGACTTGTCGATCGTGGCCTCCACCGCGCCGCGTTGCTTCGCGAGCGTGGACGCTATGCGCTGCACCGCATCGGAGGCCGCGCGACTGGAGCCAAGCGCCTTCTCGTGCGCACCGAAGAGCGCGGCCTCGTCCGCGGTGCCGATCCCCGATGCAACGCCGACGGTCTTCGCCGTACGGCGCCACAACCGAAAGAGCCGTCGCCGATCGTCGGACATGAAGAAAATCCTATCACAAACCCGTTGATCTGCCGGCCCACGCGTTCTTCGATAGCGACGCCGCTACCGACGACAGATCCATCGTCTTTGCGATGCCTGCTTTGCAGCGCACGGAGCCCGGTTGCTCGTGGGCTGGCTCGAACGTTCCGCTCGCGACCACCGTGTGTCCCACGATGCCGATCGGCTCACCGAGGTAGGTGCAGACCAGCATCGTGTCGCGAGAGCCACCCATCGTGACGACCGGGATCACGGTGCCGTCGATGAGCGCCACGCCGAGGAGGCCGGGCGGCGCGTCGGGCACCGCGAGCACCTTGGGCATGGCGACGAACTTCAGGGCGACGGCGGCGGGAACGAAGAGGAGTCCTCCGTCCGTGTCCACGACGACCCCGCCCATGTCACGGCCCCCCACGTCACAGGCTCTCTTCGATGCGGCGCCGTACGATGCGCGCCTCCAGGAACTGCGCCAGGATGCGACACGCATCGAAGCTGCCCAGGTGCGACGCCGCGATGACCTCGCGCACGGTGCGCTCGCCATCCACAGCATCGAGCACGCGCTTCTCGGCGCGCGTCAGCGTGTCGTTCTTCATCGTGGCAACGACGCCGTCGTCGCGATAGAGCACGCTCTCGAAGTCGCCAAGGGACTTCTCGAGCGCCTGCCACTCGTCGACGCGGCGGAAACCTTCCATCACCAGCTGCGCCACGGGAAGCCCCAGCTTCGTGCGCTCTGCGAGCGGAGGCGGCGACGCAGCGGCGAGCTCGAAGTGGCCATTTTTCCAGCGCAAAAGCTCGTAGATGAGCTCACTGGATTGACGGATCAGCGCGTCCTTCAGCTGCTCCTCCGTGATGATCCCTGCCTGCACCAGCGCGTCACCCAGGAGCGGCCGCGGCCCCGCGGGCGTCGGGATTGCGTTCGCGACGCTCATGATCACGGTGGGTGGGGGCGGGCTCGAGTCCGGAGCGTCTGCGACGTCCTCGTCACCGACCACGCCGCTGCTCGGCTCGCGCGGCATCTCTACCTTGGCCTTGAAGGCGCTCGCGACGATGCGCGTGTCGTTGTCCAGATCGGCGTCCAGATCGTCCAGCACCAGGTCCTGGGATGCGATCGGCGTCTGCTCGTTGTCCGCGGCAGCGCCCCTTGCGGGCTCCGTGGAGCTCGGGTGAATGCCGCTCTTTGGACCTGCATCGTTCACGTCAACCTTCGAGTCGCTCTTGTTTCCAGGCGACGTGATGGCCTCTTCGCCGAGCGTGCTTTTCGCGGCGGGTGTCTCCACCGAGATCGTCTTCGCCGCGAGGATGAGGGGGTCGGCGCTGGGCGCCGCGGCCTCCTCGGGGGGCTCGCTCTTCTTCTGATCACTGGCGAGCTCGCGCTTGGGCAGCGCCACGCCACGCGCGACCGCGTCCACCTCTTCGGGCTTCACGAGTCCGGCGGACACGAAGTAACGCCCCAGCCTGAACTCGTCGCCGGCTTCGCGCGACTGCACGAGGTCGACGAGGCCGCCGCGAAAGGTCACGGTGATCTCGCTCTTGCCGCGCGTCGCCAGCAGGCGCCCGGTCTGACCTTCCGCTTGCAAGAGCTGCAAGATGGCGGACGCGGAGAGCACCGACAGATTGCCCGACAAGAGCACGGGGTCGGGGCTGGCGATCGGCGTCGCGGCCCGGATGATGGCGATCGCCGCATCCTTCGTGAGCACGCTCGACATCTTCAGCGCCGTCTCCGGATCGGAGAGCGCGTCGATCACGGGCGCGAACGTCTCGCGGAGCATGGACGCGAGCGACATCGTGGGTGGGGCCAGCCGAAGCACCGTGGCGTCTTGGGTGCCATCATCCTCCGGCGGGATCGAGTCGAGGACGATGAGCTCCCCATCGTCGTCGTCGTCGTCGTCCGCAGGCTCGGCGGCTGGCAGGTTTGGCTCCGAGCCGTCCATCACGTCCGCTGGGTCGACGAGCTTCGGTGTGGTCGGGCGCTCGTTCTTGCGGCGGAGCGCGTTCTCCACCACCGTGAGCAATGCTTCTGCGTCAAAGGGCTTGCCGATCGCGTCGAGCGACCCTGTCTGCTCCACGAACTGCGCGCGGATGCGGTCCGACTTTGCGCTCATCAAGATGATGGGCAGCGTCCCGAGCTTCTCTTCCTTCTTCAGCGCGCGCGCGAACTGGAAGCCGTTCATGCGAGGCATGACGAAGTCCACGAGCACGAGGTCCACCTTGGCCTCGCCGCTCCGGAGGACCTCGAGCGCGTCCTGACCGTCCGTCGCTTCGACGGTGTCGAAGCCGGAGACCTCCAGAATATTCGTGACGACGCGCCGGATGGTGGGGCTGTCGTCCACGACAAGGATGCGGGTCATGTGGCTGAGGCGAGCGTGGTTCGACTTTCACCGAAGGTCAAGGGACAAGAATGCTGTAGAGTGCAACATCCGGAGGATCTTTCGTGGACACGTTGATCGTCGGGGGATTGGTTGTGACCTGTAACGCAGAGGACGCGGTCGTCGCCGCAGACGTGCGCGTACGGGACTCGCGCATCGTGGAGATTGGCCCGCGCCTGCGGCCGCACGGCCTCACCCGCGTCATCTCGGCGGACGGCGCGGCGGTCATCCCGGGCTTCGTGCAGGCCCACGTACACCTCTGTCAGGTCCTCATGCGCGGCATGGCGGACGACCTGCCGCTCCTCTCGTGGCTGAGAGAGCGCATCTGGCCGCTCGAGGCCGCGCACGACGAAGAGACGCTCACGGCGAGCGCGGAGCTCGGGCTCCTGGAGTCGATGCTGGCGGGGACCACCACGCTGCTCGACATGGGCACCGTGCATGGATACGACGCGATCTTCGACGCGTGCTCGCGCGCAGGCATCCGTGTGGTGGGTGGCAAGGCGATGATGGACGCCGGCGGGTCCGTCCCGAAGGGTTTGCGCGAGACCACGAAGGACAGCCTGGCTGCGAGCGACAAGCTGCGCAAGGAATGGCACGGCAACGACCAGGGCCGCCTCCTCTACGCCTACGCGCCGCGCTTCATCCTCTCGTGCACGGAGAAGCTCGTTCGCGGAGTCGCCGAGCGCTCGAACGAGCACGAAGTGCTCATGCACAGCCACGTGGCCGAGCACCCCGACGAGCGCCAGACGGTTCGCGAGCTCCTGGGCGACGAGGACGTAGCGATCATGCGCCGCTGGGGATTTCATGGGCCGCGCGCGATCTTCGCCCACGGCGTCCAGCTGACGGACGACGAGGCAAGGCTGATCTCGGAGGAGGGCACGCGCATCGTCCATTGCCCGAGCGCCAACCTCAAGCTCGGCTCCGGCATCGCGCGCGTCGCGGAGCTGGACGCGCTGGGCGTGCAGCTCGCGCTCGGCGCCGATGGCGCGCCCTGCAACAACAACCTGGACCCGTGGATGGAGCTGCGCCACGCGGCGCTCCTCGCGAAGGTCCGCACCGGCGTGACCTCGCTGCCAGCGAAGCGCGCGTTCCGGCTCGCGACGATCGACGGCGCGCGCGCGCTCGGCCTCGGGGACGTGACCGGCAGTATCGAGGTCGGCAAGCGCGCGGACATCGTCGTCGTCCGTACGGATGGCGCGCACGTGGAGCCCGGAGGAGACGTGTTCTCGCGGCTCGTCTATGCGTGCACGGCTCGCGACGTCACCCACGTGCTCGCGGACGGCGCCCAGGTGGTGCGCGACGGAGAGCACACGCTGCTCGACGCAGAACGCGTGGTGTCGCGCGCCCGCACCCTAGGCAAGGCGCTCGTTACACGCGCGGGCCTTCGCGCCTGAATATTCGCACCTGAATATTCGCACCTGCCTACGAGATCGCGCGGGCTTCCGCTTCTTCGATCTGGGAGAGCACGACCGCGAGCGCATCCTTCGCGCGCTCGAGCGACGTCTTGTCTGCCTCCCACTTGGCCACGGCCTTGGCCTTCGCGTCGGCCTCCTGCGCGAGCTTCTTCTGCGTGTCGACGACGGTGCCCTCAAGCTCGCGGATGCGCGCATGGAGCGCGTCCTTGTCGCGCTGGAGATCGTCCTTGGCCCGCTTCTCCGTCGCGGTCTGCGCCTGGGACTCGGCGATCTCCTTCTCGAAGCGGGCCGTGGCCTCGTCGAGCGTGTTCTTGGTGTCGTCCTTGGCCTTCGTGGTCTCGGCGAGCTTGTCGCGCGTGTCTGCGAGCGACTTCTCCGTCTCTTCGAGCTTCGTCTTCGTCTCGTCGATCGTGCCCTGCAGCGACGAACGCGTGGACGCGAGCTCCTGGGTGAGCTCCTCGATGGTCCTGCTCTTCTGGGCGATGTCGCCCTCGAGGGCGGAGCGCTTCTCGGTGAAGTCCTTCTCGGCGGCATCGCGCGCGTCCTCGAACGTCTTCTTCTGCTCGGCGACCGCCGTCTCGCGCTCCTCGGTGAGCTTCGCGGTGGCGTCAGCGAGCGCCTTCTCCGATGCTGCCTTGGCCCCCGCGGTGGCGGTCTCGTGCTTCTCTTCGAGCGCCTTCGTCGCCGCGGCATGCGCAGTCTCTTTGGCCTCGAGCGTCGACTTGGCCGCTGCCTCTTCCTCAGCGCGCTTCTTCTCCGCCTCGTCGATCGCGCTCTTGTGCTCGTCGCGCTCCTTCGTGGACTGCGCCTCGTGCTCGGCGCGCAGCGTGGCGAGGGCCTGCTCGTGCGTCTTGCCAGCGGCCTCGATCTCCTTGCGCTTCGCCTCGACATCTTCCTGCGAGCGCTCGAACCTGCGCTTCATGTCGTCGGCGAGCTTCTTCGCCTGCTCCTTGTCGGCGGCAAGCTCGTCGACCTTCTCCTTCGCATCGGCGAGGGCGCGCTCCGCCGCGAGGAGCTTGTCCTCCATGTTGGACGCGCTGCGTTCCAGCTCCAAGAGCTTGTCGCGTCCCTCGACGATCTCGCGATCCTTCTTGGCGACGCCCTCCTTGAAGGTGAGGATCTCCTTGTCCTTCTTGTTCAGCGCCTCGCGCAGATCGAGGAAGTCGCGGCTGGACACGCCACCGGCGGCCGGCTTCTTCGCGAGCTGGGCACGGAGCTCCTCCACCTCCTTCGTTGCGATGGCGGTCTCCTCTGTCGCAGTGGCGAGCTGATCGCGGGCGCGCGCGAGATCGCCCTCTAGCGCGTCGATGCGGCCATCATCCACGGGCGCCGAGAAGACATGCACGGGCGGAGCGGCAGCAGCGGGGTGTACGGAGGCCGGCCGCACGGAAGCAGGGCGCATGGGCGGAAGGTCCACGAGCTGCGTGACCTCCTGGCGGGCCGGGGGGCTCGGTGCCGCCGAGCGACGCTCCAGTCCCGAGAGCATGTCGTCGGGCGAGATGTCGATGGGCGGCGCGGGTGCAGTCATCTGAGGCGCGGCCGACGGTGGCGCGGACCTATTGCGCGGCGGCAGCGACGACGCACGGCGCTCGGCTTCGTCCTCGATCACGATCTCGTCCTCGATCACGATGCCGGATGAGTCCGGGTTCTCCTCCGCGCCGCCCGTGCCCCCGTCGATGCCGATGTACCCGGCGATCCGCTTCCGCAGCTCCGCGAACGGGATCGGCTTGTGAAGGTACTCCTCGGCGCGGGTCCGCAGCTTCTTGTGCTGCTCGAACGTCTCCTCGGACGACTCCGTGGACATGATGATGAGCGGGATGTCCTTGAGCAGCGGATCCTTCTTCACCTTGTTGCATACGGAGAAGCCGTTCATGCGCGGCAGCTCGATGCTGAGGAGGATCAGATCCGGTTTGTTCGTCGAGGCTTGCTGCAGCCCCGCGTTTCCATCGTCGACCACGTCCACGATGCAATCGAGCTTGCCGAGCTCGCTGCGGAGCTCGGAGGCGAACGCCGCATCACTTTCGAAGACCAGGACTTTGTGCGCCATCTTTGATGGACGACGATATCCTTGTCTTGTCCCGGTCGTGAAGATGGATTGACGTGGGACTATTATAGAAGTGCGTTCACGCTGGGTGGCCGCGGGAGGCCTTCTCGGCGTGGCCGCTCTTGCCTGTACGGGCTTCCAGCACTGCGAGCACGTCGCGGAAGGAGACCCCGCGCGAACGAAGCGCCAGGAGAACGTGGAAGACCACGTCGGCCGCCTCGCTCACAACACGCTCATCCGTTTCGTCCGCGATGGCGCGGGCCAGCTCGTCCGCTTCCTCGCGCACCTTGTCGCCGATCTTCGCGGCACCGAGATCGTACAGGCTCTTCGTGTAGCTCTCCCCCGCGGTCGCCGCCTTGCGCGCGTCGAGCACCGCCTCGAGACGAGCGAGCGTGGTCTGCGCGTCGGCGCCCTCCTGCAGAGCATCGCCGTCGACCACGCGGAAGAAACAGCTCTGCGCGCCGGTGTGGCAGCTCGGACCCACGGGCTCACCCTCGTAGATCAACGCGTCTGCATCGCAGTCCGCGACCACGCGCGACACGCGGATCTCGTTGCCCGACGTCTTGCCCTTCACCCAGATCTCGCTGCGTGAGCGCGACCAGAAGGTGGCGAGCCCCGTCTCCTCCGTAAGCCGCAGCGCCTCCGCGTTGGCGTACGCGAGCATGCGAATCTCACCAGTAAGTCGATCCTGCACGACGACAGGCAATAGACCTCGCGAGTCCCATCCGAGCGACATGGGCACTGTCTTAGTGGAAACAGCGTATAGAAGGAGGTGTGATCCGCGCAGAGCTTTGCTTCGCGACCCCGCGCAAGCTTCCGAAGACCAACGACGTGAGGGGACGTGTGGTGGTTCTCGACGTGGCGTTCGCGTCGGAGGCGTCGGGCGGTGGCTACGACAAGATCACCCTGCCCTTCATCAAGGGCCTGGGCTCGCGCCTCGCGGCCTGGGTCGATCATCACGATCACGACAAGCACGCGGACTACGCGAGCGATCCGCGCTTCGTCCTCTGCACGAAGGCAGAGCACGGCGCCTGCCCGGAGATGGTCACGAAGGAGGTCGTCGCACGTGCGGGCGCGGTCGACACGATCGTCTGCCACACGGATTTCGATGGCCTTGCGAGCGCCGCCAAGTGGATGCGCGAAGGCGAGGAGCCATACCCGGGCTGCGACGACGACGCGCGCGCGATCGACACACGCATCGGTACGCCGGGGCCCATCGGCATTCGCATCGACCGCGCCATCCGTGCGCGCACGCGCGATCATGCGCTTTTCGGGCTCATCGTGCGACACCTCGCGACGGGCCTCTCCGACAAGGGCCTGTGGGAGCAGATCGATCTCGCCGCCTCGGAGCTTGCCTCACAAGAGGTCCAGACGCGCGAGATCGCGACGCGCTATCGCGTGGTCTCGGTGACGCCGAACGCGAGCCTCGGAGGCACGCCGAAGACCCTCGCGTTCGTGGATGCCACCGGCTCGCACGGACGCTACGACAAGACCGCCCTCTTGCTCGACGGTCAGAAGCGCGCATCGATCGCGGTCGTCGTCGACAAGGACACGCTCACGCTCGCCGCACCGTTCGACAGTGGCATGAGCTTCCTGCGACTGCTCGGCCTCTCCGGCGGCATGCCCACCCTGGTCTCCGTTCAGCGAACGCGCCTGCCCGAGACGCTCACCATGCTCGGTGTTTCGAGCGCCGACGCGGCCGCCATCGGTACCTGAGTTTCGCCTGGTGGAGCGACGAATCAGGGGCCGGCGCGTACACCCGCGCCTGGATCACGGCGTCTCCCGCAGGAGACACTGTCCGCGATGGGCGAGCGCACGAATTCCCGGAGGATATCGAGGATCCGTCCGTGGCAAGGTTCTCGCAGGATAGTGACGAATGCCGCGCTTCAGCGACGAGGATGCCCGCACCACCGAGTGGGCCAAGCAGGACGGGGTCCAGATCGACACCCCGCTCGGCGGCGTCGAGCTCGAGGCCCTTCGCGCGCATGATAGCAGCAACGCAGCGTGGGATACGCAGACCTTCGCCGTCCGCATGCAGGTGGAGCCAGAGGGTCCAAGCCGCGCCGTGGCGATGGGCGTCGCAGCTTTGCTCTCGTTCGTGATCGGGCTCGGGACGTTCCTCTTCGTGATGAAGGTCCAGGCACACGCGGCGGCCACCCAGGCGCCCCCTCCAGCGGCAACGTCCCTCGGGGCCGCGCCGCTCGTCGACGAAGGCATTCCGATTCCCCCGCCAGACCCCTGGGTCGCGGATGTCGTGGCGCCGGCAGCGGCTTCCCCCATCGTTCCCTCTACCTCGGGCCTCAAGGCGCCGCATGCCGCCCCCGCACCCACCGTTCGGAAGGGCAAAAAGGCGCACTGAACACGGCTTGCTCCTCCCGACGACACTGAGCCGGTGCCCAGATTGACCCTGCGTTCCGCGGCGTGCTACTCGCTCGCTCTCGACGTGAGTCTTTGCAGGGCGGGGTGCTTGTGATGGCAGTTAAGTCTCAGGTTTCGTCTCGGGTTGGAAACGGCGTCGGCGCCGCGGTCGTGCGTGACGAGCTCTTCGTCAACAACGACACGGTCTCTCTCTGCTTCCTCCTGAACCGGCGCGCGGGCGCGGTTCGCATCATCGACTTTCGCGCCGGGCCGAACCCGCGAAAGCGCGAGGCAGTGCTCAGGCTGGCGCGCCAGGAGCGCATGGAGAAGGTGTACACGCTGGTCGAGCGTGACGAGGTCTCCACCTGGACGAAGCTCGGCTTCGCGAAGGAAGGCAACATCCCGGGCTTCTACAAGCGCAGCGACGCGTTCCTGCTCGGCTGCCCGGCCAGCGCTCCTTTCGCGAGCGAGACGCGTCTTGCGATCGCGCGTCCGTCGCCCATCGAGGCGAGCTTCTCGTCGGAGGCCCGTCGCCTCGCCGAGGAGGAAGAAATTCTGGCCCTCGCGGACGAGGACGACAAGACCGTGTCCGCCGCCACGCGAAGGGCGGAGAAGACCCTCGCGAAGGCGAAGCGCACCGCGAAGGTCGAGCGGGTGATCCCGCGCACGACCATCACCACCGCGCGCGAGACCGAAGCGAAGAAGGCGGTGGAGCGCGCGCAGAAGAAGGGCGTCGCGCTCACGGCGTTCGAGCCCTTCGGACGCGACACCGAGCGGCGGTACTTCAGCGTGACCGCGCGTGGGAACTTCGAGCTGTGGGCGTCGGTCGAGTCACAGCCGTGCTTCGGCAATGCGTTCCTCGAGCTGCTCACCGCTCCGGTGTCGGACTCCGAGACCTCCGCGACCACTTCGGCGCTGCGTGCGCTCGTGGACATGCTCGCGAAGGAAGGCTGCGTGAGCGTGTTCTCGCTGGCGCCCAGCGACGACGTCGCGATGGCCTCGGTGTACGTGACGAACGGGTTCAGAAGGACCGGAGTGCTCGAGAATCACCTGGTGGTGGGAGGGGCGCGGAAAGACGCGATCCTGTTCTCGAGGAAGCTCGTTCCGACAGCGGCAGACTGAGCTCTCCCCTCTATTGGGCGCTCACGGGCAGAGGCGCGTGAGGGTCCACGTCATCGTTGCGGTACGTGTATACTGCAGGCGATCGTGGAGGCGGCTCGGGCGGCCTTGCCAGAGCTCGATCATGTGTGGTCGCAGGCGGTAGCCACCCCAGAACTCCGGGAGCGGGGGATCGGTGGTGGCGTACTTTGCTTCGGCTTTCTTGAAGCGCGACTCCAGCTCCTCGCGCGACGGGATGGGCTCGCTCTGTGCGGAGGCCCACGCTCCGATGCGATTGCCCATGGGACGCGTGCGGTAGTACGCCTCGGATTCGTCGCGCGAGATGCGCTCCGTCGTGCCGGTGATGCGGACCTGTCGCTCGAGCTCCTTCCAGAAGAAGACCAGCGCGCCGCGCGGGTTTTCGAGGAGCTCGCGGCCCTTGTGGCTGTGGTAGTTCGTGAAGAACGTGAGGCCGCTGTCGTCGATGCCCTTGCACAGCACGATGCGCGCAGAGGGCACACCATCCTTGGTCGCGGTGGCCAACGTCATCGCCGTGGGCTCGGGGACGTCTGCTGCGATGGCCTCGTTCATCCAGCGCGTGAGCTGCGCGATCGGATCGGGCAACACATCCCCGACGTCGAGAGACGCGCGCGCGTAGTCGAGCCGGATCCGCTGGAGCGGCGAGTCACCCATTGCGCCGAACCTAGTAGAAACGTCTCAGGCGCGCGACAACAGGCGCGGAGGTGGTCGACGGGATCCCGCGTGGCGTTCCAGGCGACCTTTACCCACAACGGCTTCACGCATGAGATTCGCGCAGTTGCTGCGCTGATTTGCAGGTCAGCCGTTGGCAGCCCTCTTGCTGAATAGAAGTCAACGGAGGTTCATCCCATGAAAAATCTTAAGTCGATCGCTTATCTGGTGGGTTCCTTGATGGTGGTGGCGTGCAGCGCGGGGGACTCCTCCGCAGGTGCGCCGAGTGATCCGGTGAGCACGGTAGCGCCGCTGAAGCTGGCGGCGGCGCAGGCCGTTGCAGATGCAATCACGCTTCGTGATCAGCTGCAGGCGGAGTCCCATGGTGATGCGTCGATGGTGGCGCCGGGACATCGACTCGTGAAGATCGCCAGGATCCAGCAGCGCGCCGTCGACGAGATGGAAGCGCTGATGGAGCAGGCCATCGCCGATCACAACGGCGCTGGCACAGTCGCGGTGAAGAACACGGGCGGCACCGGTGGCAACACCGGCAACACGGATGGCACCGGCGCGGACAAAGGCACGGGCGATGGAGGCGAGGTCGGCACGACCGACCCCGACCTCGACAACATGGACGACGACCTGAACAACATGGACGACGACCTGAACGGGTTGGACGACGACCTCAATCCGATCGACGACACCGATGGCGGAACGGACGTGCCCGACAGCGGCATGGACGAGGACGCGGGGCCGGACGATCCCACGCCGACGCCAACCCCGACACCGAGCATGGGCGGCGCGGACGCAGGCACCGATCCCTGCAAGTGCGGCAACACTCCTTCAGGCAACGGCGGCAAGCCCACTGGTGGCAAGCCCGGTGGCAAGCCCGCTGGTGGCAAGGGCGGCGGAAAGCCGAGCGGCGGCGGTGCAGGCGGCGGCAAGCCCGCAGCTGCCGGTCAGTCCGGCGCGGCGCTCCAGAAGCTCCTCGAGAAGCTGATCAAGCTGCTCGAGAAGGGCGCGACATCCCCGGGTCAGGCGAAGGCGAAGGCGCCGAAGGCCAGCTCTCCGGCAGCGGCGGTCCAGGCGGACCTCACGCAGCTCTACAAGCTGCTCAACGATCCGCTCTTCAAGAAGTGGCAGAAGTTTGGCGGCAAGCCCTGACCACGCGTTCGCTTGAATGACGCGAGAGGCCCGCCGGGACAGAGCATTCCCGAGCGGGCCTTTCCGTTACTCGCGTAGGCGCCGCCGTTGCGAACCTGGTAGCCTCGGTGGCGATGGGTGAACGGCAAGACCCGCTCGCGATGCTCGATGCGCTCGAGGAGCGCCTTCGTAGAGATGCACGCCTCTCGGGGGACGTCATCACGCGCCCGCATCCTCTGCTCCTGGGCGTGACCCGCGACGACAACATCGTGCTGCTCACCGCAGGGCCCATCTGGGACAAAGGCCGCGACGTGTTCCGTCCGTTCACGGAGCGCTTCGCGGAGTCCACGGCGCTCGTGGTGCTGTTTGGCACGCCGACGGACACGGATGTCGCGCAGGCGGTGAACCGCGGTCTCGCGAGCATCCTCCACGAGGCCGCGTCGGACGACGAGATCTTCCTCACGCTCACGCGCAGCTTCGAGCTCCTGGAGGCGAAGGGGCGCGCCGAAAGCCGCGGAAAATGGCTGCGAAAGTATCGCTACGAGCTCGGCGAGCTTATCAACATCGCGCGCGCGATGACGACCGAGCGCGACGTGGAGAAGCTGCTCAGCGTCATCCTCGAGAAGAGCCGCTTCGTCACGGGCGCCGACGCCGGCAGCATCTACGTGGTGGAGGGAGCGGGCAACGCGCAGCTCCTTCGCTTCAAGCTGTCGCAGAACGACAGCATGCGCTTCGATTCGCACGAGTTCACGATGCCCGTGTCGAACCGCTCGATCGCAGGCAGCGTCGTCCTCAACAAGAAACACCTGAACCTGTCCGACGTCCACGCGCTGCCGGCCGGTTCGCCGTTCAGCTACGACCGCAGCTTCGACGAGCGCACGGGCTACCGCACGCAGAGCATGCTCACCGTCCCGCTCATCTCGCAGCGCGACGAGGTCATCGGCATCATCCAGCTGATCAACAAGAAGCGTGACCCGGAGAAGAAGCTCTTCACGCGCGAGGACGTGGAGGCGCTGGTCGTCCCCTTCGACGAGCGAAGCGAAGAGCTGTTGGGCATGGTGGCCGCGCAGGCCGGCGTCTCGCTGGAAAACGCCACGCTCTACGCAGAGATCCAGAGCCTGTTCGAGGGCTTCGTGAAGGCCAGCGTCGAGGCGATCGAGTCGCGCGACCCGACCACGAGCGGTCACTCGCGTCGCGTCGCGGATCTCACCGTCGGCCTCGCGAAGGTCGTCGATGCAGGTACGGGAGGGCCGTACAAGGACGCTCGCTTCTCGCGCGAGGACCTGCGTGAGCTGGAGTACGCGAGCCTGCTCCATGACTTCGGGAAGATCGGTGTGCGCGAGAAGGTGCTCATCAAGGCGAAGAAGCTCTACGACGAGTCGCTGCAGCTCATCACCGCGCGCTTCGACTTCGTGCTGCGCACCATCGAGGCGGACGTGCTGCGTCGCAAGCTCGCGGCGATCGAGCGCGGCGCACCCAAGGCCGACCTGGACGCGCTCGACAAGGAGTGGATCGAGCGCAAGGCGGAGATCGACGCCGCGATCCTCGCCGTGGCGAACGCGAATGAGCCGACCGTGCTCGCCGCAGGTGATTTTGCGGTGATCGAGCAGCTCGCCAAGGAGACCTACTTCGACCTTCGCGGCGAGACGCGCAAGCTCCTGGAGGCGGACGAGGTGGACGCGCTCTCCGTGAAGCGGGGCTCCCTGACGGCGAAGGAGTACGAGGAGATCACCGGACACGTGTCGCACACGTTCAAGTTCCTCTCGCGCATCCCGTGGGGCAAGGCGCTGAGTCGCGTGCCGCACATCGCGGGCGCACACCACGAGCGATTGAACGGTACCGGCTACCCGCATCGCTTGCGCGCGGAGGAGATCCCCGTTCAGGCGAAGATGATGAGCATCGCGGACATCTATGACGCGCTGACCGCCAGCGATCGCCCTTACAAGAAGGCCGTTCCTGTGGAGCGCGCGCTCGACATCCTGGACTACGGCGTGAAGGATCAGCATCTCGACCCGGAGCTCGTGCGCATCTTCAAGGAAGCCCGCGTCTGGGAGATCAAGGCGTAGGGAGCGGCACGCAGAGCCTTTTGGTTGCTCTGCCTCGCGAAGACGGATTGAATGCGGGCCGATGGCACGCGTGATTCCCTTCTCGCTCCTGGCATGCGCCGCACTGACGTTCGGAGCGCAAGCGCAAGCGGCTGATGCTCCGCCGAAACCCAGCCCGAAAGCACCGGCTCCCGCGGCGCACGCGGCTCCCGAGCCCAAGCCGAAGGAGCCCACGCCTGGCGAGGCCGCCGATCCCGCGCCCATCCCCGCGCCGCCCACCACGGCTGCTGCAGGGTCGGACCCGTCAGGCACGCCCACGTCGACCAGCGGCACGCTGCTCTTGCCTCCGCCCGGAGCGCCCGCGCAGGCGCTGCCACCCATTGTTCCCGTTGCTCCGGTGCGCACCGACACGGACGCGGCTCATCGCGCGCTGGAGGAGCGCCTCATGGAGACGGAGGCGCGCATGCACGCGCTCGACGAGAAGGTCGGCTATCTCAAGAACCTCCGGTTCCGCGGCTACGTGCAGCCCCAGCTCGTCATCCAGTCCTTCGACGACGCCGCATCTCCGAACGCGACCGGCGGGAAGCTGCCCGCAGGAGTCTCCGCAAATCAGGTGACCGCGAAGGCAGACGGCACGACCACGAACGGAACGTTCTTTCGCATTCGTCGGACGCGGCTCGTGACGGAGTACGCGACCGACTACATGCGGCTCACGTTCGACTTCGATCCGAACCTCTCGGGCGGCTCCATCGCGGGCTCCGGCACGATCGCACGAACGATCGAGGCCGTCGGCATCGCGAGGTACACGCCGTCGCTCACGCAAGAGTTCGCGATGGGCATCTTCAAGGTCCCGTTCGGCTTCGAGGTCATGCAGAACGACGCGGATCGCCCCTACATCGAGCGCAGCTGGGGCGAGCAGAACATGTTCCCGGGCGAGTTCGACACCGGCGCGCGGACGAAGCTGACCGCGCTCGACTCGAAGCTCAACGTGCACGCGGCGGTCCTCAATGGCATCACCATCGGCGAGAAGACCTTCGCCGTCGTTCCGGATCTCAACCACGGCAAGGATCTCTCGGGTCGCGTGAACTACGACGCTGGCGCGTTCGATCTGGGCGCGTCCGGCTACTGGGGCACGGGACAGAACGTGGATGCGAAGAACCTCGCGTTCAAGCAGTTCACGCGGTGGGCCGTGAACGCGGAGGCGGCGTTCCACAAGACGCTGTCCGAGAAGCTCGGCGCGACCAAGGTCTTCGGCGAGGTCACCTACGGTGAGAACATGGATCGCGGCACGAAGTACGCCTTCGCGGTGCCGCAGATCCAGACCAACATCAACGCCGCCGCGGCGTGCGGCAATCGGGCGGGCGCGGCCTGCCAGGAGCTCTCGCTCTTCATTCGTCTGGAGCAGGACATCACGCACTGGGCGACGGCGGGCCTGCGCTACGACATGTACACGCCCGACCTGGCGTTCGGCCAGAATGCGCGCGAGACCTGGGGACTCCTGGCGGTCGCGCATTTCACGAAGGGTCTGCAGCTCATGGCGGAGTACGACTACGCGACGGACAACGTCCACGCGCAGGGCGGGACGGCCGCAGGCAAGCACATCCACCTTGGCTCGTTCGTGCTCCAGGCACGGTTCTGATGATCGACGCGGTCATCTTCGACCTCGATGGCTTGCTCATCGACTCCGAGCCGTTCTGGCGGCGCGCGGAGACGGAGGTCTTCGCGGACGTGGGCGTCACGCTCACCAACGCGATGTGCATGGAGACGACTGGCCTGCGCCTGGACGCCGTGGTGGAGCACTGGTTTTCGCGCACCCCGTGGTCTGGCAAGTCGCAGCCAGCCGTCGTGACCGCGATCGCGACGCGCGTCGCGGAGCTCATCACGGCACATGCGGCGCCGCTTCCTGGCGTGCCGGACGCGCTCGCGTTCTTCAAGGTGCGCGGCCTTCCGATCGCGCTGTGCTCGTCGTCCCCGATGACGGTGATCGACGCGGCGCTCGCGAAGCTGCAGCTCACGGGGCGGATGCGCGCGGTGATCTCGGCAGAGGGCGAGAGCCACGGCAAACCGCACCCTGCGGTCTACCTCACGACGGCCGCGAAGCTGGGCGTTTTGCCAGAGAAATGCCTGGCGCTCGAGGACTCCATGAACGGATGCATCGCAGCGAAGGCCGCACGGATGAAGGTGATCGCGGTGCCAGAGGCCCACGCAGAGCACGCGCGCTTCTCGTTCTGCGATGCCACGCTTCACTCCTTGAAGGCGCTGGACGAGCAGCTCTTCACGCGGCTCAGCGACACCGCGCAGCGGTGATCACGCGGGCCAGCGGCTCGGTCGAGGGCAGTCCAAAGAGGACCGCACCGGAGACCGCCTGCGCGAGACAGTCAGAGACCTCGAGGCCCGAAGCGAGGCCAGCGTGGATGCGAGGGACGAGCTCGCGAGACGCATAGAAATCGCCGAAGACGGTGGTGACTCCCGCGACGCGGCGCGCGCCGACGACCCCAACCTCGACCTCGACCTCGACCTCGACCTCGACCTCGACCTCGACCCCGACCTCGACCCCGACCTCGACCTCGACCTCGACCTCGACCTTCGCCTCGCTGTAGGCCGCTTCGATCCTGTTCGCGATCGTCTGCGCGTCGGCCTTGCAGCCCAGATCTCGCAGGCTCCTGGGGGTCCGGTCGAGGAAGGCTCGGCGAGGGGTTTCCGCGATCGGTGACTCCACGCCGATGATCGCCTCGAACGCCGCGCGGCCCGTGTCCACGGAGTGCTGGAAGCCCACCCAGGCGATGGGGGACCTGCGGCTCGCGATGAAGTCTCGGCCTCCGTACATCGATGGAACGCCCAGTTTTCCCAGCACCCCGAGGAGCGGTCTCACATGGCGGTTCACGATGCGCGGCGGATCGGCGTCGGGGATCAGCGCTGCGGCGTGCCGCAAAACAAGTGCAACATACACGCTTTCGCAGCCAAGCGAGATCGCGCCGCCTCCGCCACCGCGCGCGAAGCCCGAGCCGTGCGACCACCTGCCGCGCGTCTCGGCGAGGTCCTTGGCGATGCAGACGATGAGCGATGCCGGCGACGCGAGCTCCCGATCGAGCAGCCCCCGCGAGCACGCCGCGATCTGCTCGCCGCTGCGCGTGACGCTCACTCGTTCACTTTGCGGCCTCGCGTACGTAGCAGGGGCTCGCGTTCGGGGATGCGGGGCCAGGCGCGCCCCCGGCCATGCGGAAGCGCAAGTGGACGAGTCCAGCGCCGCCACCGCCGCCGCCGCTGTAGTCACCGAGCGTGGCTCCAGGCGTCGGCGTGTCGTAGGCGCCGTCAGCGCCAGCCAGCGTCGCGCCGCCGGTCCCAGCGCCGCCTGCGTTCTCGCCCTTGCCGCCAGCCGAGGGCGTCGTGGTGTCGCTGCCTTGCGCGCCCGCGGCGATGGTGGGATCTCCCGCGGAGGTGTTTGCGCCACCACCGCCGCCGTTGGCGATGAAGGGACCGAACTCGTTCAAGGCGAACGTGTCGATGAGGATCTCACCGCCCGAGCCGCCGCCACCGCCACCGAACGCAGCGCCAGCGCCGTTCGCGCGAATGAGCGCCTGCTTGTTGATCGTGAGAATGTAGTTGCAGACGAGCTCGATCGCGCCGCCGCCGCCGCCGCCGCTCTGGAACCCGCTGCCGCCCGATGAGCCGCCGACGAGCGGAGGCATGATGGTCGCCAGATACGCAGGCTTGCCGCCGGTCTTGTTTCCGCCGTTGCCGCAGAGCGACCCGCCACCGCCACCCTGATGGGCCACGGAGTCGGGTGCGCCACCGGGACCAAAGCCGCGGCCAGCGCTGTTCGGGTTCTTCTCGGCGCTGAAGCCGCCTGACCCGGCTGTGGTGTCGCTCGCGGACACGTCGATCGTTCCCGAGATCGTCATCCTGTTCAACGTAACCAGCACGAGCGCGCGCGCGCCCACCACCTTCACCTGGGCGTCTGGCGACACGGTGAGTGATCCCATGGAGAAGATCGCAAGGTCCGGCAGAGAGATCGCACCGGCTTCCGGCGCGTTCTGTTGGTCCGTCTGGAAGGTGACCGTGTCGAAGTCCCAGCACGAGGACGTGCCCATGTCCGTGTCGATCACGCAGTCGCCGGAGACGGTGATGTCGTTCGTGGTGTTGAAGAAGAACTTCGGGGACAGGTTGGCGGCGGCGAAGTCGAGCGTCGGGAGCCCCGCGTCGAACTTCGCGTCGTGGCCGGCATCGTCGGCGCCTGCGTCGTCCAGAGCGGCGAGGTCTTCCTTGCAACCGACGGGCGTGAGAGTGATGAATGCCAGCACGCTGGCTAGACCAAGGACGGTTGCGGCGGTTGTTGCGGTGCTCACGCGGCCAAGTTGCGCCGGAACGCCAAGAAACGCAAATTGCGTTAGGGTGCGCCCATGATCGACTGGGAAAAGGAGGGGGACGCGTGCGTTTCGCTCCTCTCGGACCTCATCCGGATCCCCACCGTGAACCGCGGGACGCGCGGTGAAGGGGACGGAAACGAGCGCCCCGCGGCAGAGCTCCTGGCCGAGTACTTCAGGAAGGCGGGCATCGAGCCGACGCTCCTCGAGAAGGAGAAGGGACGAACCTCCGTCGTCGCGCGCGTGCGTGGGACCGGGAAGAAATCGCCGATCCTGCTCAACGCGCACCTGGACGTGGTGGAGGCGGACGCGACGCGGTGGAAGCACCCGCCGTTCGCCGGTGAGATCCACGATGGCTATCTGTGGGGCCGCGGCACCATCGACATGAAGCACATGGCCGCGATGAGCGCGTGCGTGATGCGGCTCCTCCAGGCGAACGCGGACGCCGGCCGGCCGCTCGAGCGCGATGTCATCTTCGCGGGGGTCGCGGATGAAGAGGCGGGCTGCAAGCTGGGCGCGCACTTCCTGGTGGACGAGCACGCCGATCTGATACGTGCAGAATACATGCTTGGCGAGATCGGCGCGTTCTCGCAGCACATGCTGGGGCGCACGTTCTATCCGATCCAGGTGGCCGAGAAGGGCACGGTCTGGGTGCGCGCCACGTTCTCGGGCGACACCGGCCACGGCTCGATGCCGGATCGCAACAGCTCCGTGGTGAAGCTTGGTCGCGCGATAGAGCGGCTGGGCAAGAAGCATTTCCCCGTGCACCCGACCAAGGTGGTGAGCACCTTCTTCGAGGAGATCGCGCGCGCGCTTCCGTCGCCCCAGAAACAGCTCGTGTCGCGCCTGAAGAAGACGGAGGTGGCGGCCTTCCTGATCCGCCACGTCCTGCGTGATCCCGCCATGAAGCGGACGTTCTCGCCGCTGCTCTCGAACACCGCGTCGCCCACGGTGGTGCGCGCGGGCGCCAAGGTGAACGTCATCCCGAGCACGGGAACCCTGGAAATCGACGGGCGAACGCTGCCCGGTCAGACGGAGGCTTCGTTCCTGTCGGAGCTGCGCGACGTGATGCAGGAGGACGCCAGTCTGGAGGTCTATAACTCCGCACCCGCGGTGGAGACCACGACGGACAGCGAAATGTACGTGCATCTTACAAGCATCTTGCGGAAGCACGATCCGGCGGGACACCCCATCCCGTACATGATTCCGGGCTTCACCGACGCGAAGGCCTACGCGCGCATCGGCACCAAGTGCTACGGCTTCTCGCCAGTGAAGTTCGACCCCACGCACGACATCGTGTTCTCCAGGATGTACCACGGCAACGACGAGCGCGTTCCGGTCGACGGGCTGCGCTGGGGCGTGCGCGTGCTCCACGACGCCGTGAGCAGCTTCGCGCGGGGAGAGTCTGCGAGAGGCCCGACATGACGGACCCGCCGCGAAAGAAGAGGCCCAGGCCTCCGACGCCGGAAGAGGTGGTGGTCGAGCGCCAGCAGAGTCGGCGCAACGGCTTCATCGCGCTGGGCGTGCTCTCCGTGCTGATGCCCACGCTCTTCTTCATCAACCTGGTACGCGACAAGCACCGGCAAGACGAGGAGATGGGCCTCGTGCCCATGAAGACGCTCCCCACCGAGTCGAGGCGAGCGACGAACATCCTCGACAACGATGAAGACCTCACGGTCACGCCATCGGTGGCGAAGCCTTCACGCCGTGATGTGGCCTTCAGCATCGGCTCGGTGCTCCCGGACGCCAGAGCGTGCTTCAAGGGAGGCGCACAGAGTGTGCAGGCCACCTGGCAGGTGAATCCCGACGGCTCGGCCACGGACGTGACCCAGGTCCGGGCCACGGGCGACGGCGGCCACGAAGATCGCCCGGAAGAAGTGTTCGGCTGCGTCGCGTCTGCCGTGAAACAGGCCCATGTGGCCCCGTTCGACGGGAGGCCGGTGCGCGTCACCTACACCTTCCGTTTCGCACCTCTTTCACCGGGCCAGCGCTAAATGTTCGCCGGACCCTTGCTGAAGAGGATCGTTCTCGGATAGAACAGTCGTGTAGTTACGACGGGTAGCTTGAGTGAGGGTTGCCGGAGGGCGCGGATGATCAATCCCCAGATGGTGATGTACGAGGAGGAGTTCAATCAGATCCAGGCGGTCGTAGACCGTTTGGTTCGTGATGCGAACGCCAAGGTCGTCTTCATCGTCGACAAGAATGGGCAGCTCATCGCCGCAAGCGGTGACATCGACAACATCGACACGACAAGCCTGGCGTCCCTGACGGCTGGCAACATCGCGGCGACAGGCGGCATGGCGAAGCTCCTCAAGGAGAACGAGTTCGCCACGCAATTCCACGAGGGTGAGAAGGCCAACATCCACATCCAGCTGGTTGGTAACCGCGTCATCCTCGTCGTGATCTTCGACTCGAGGTCCAGCCTCGGGCTCGTTCGTCTTCGCGTGAAGAAGGCGAGCGAGGAGCTCAATCACATCTTCGAGTCGCTACTCAAGAAGGTGCAAGAGCCGGGGGCGGACTCGCCCTTCGCCGAGATCACCGACGAAGACATCGACAACCTCTTCAACGACTGACGCGCTTCACCGCTGACGCTTCACGACTGAAGAGCCGAACGTGGCCCCGACAGCTCAAGAGAACGCAAAGAGAACTGGACGATGAGTTTCATCAACTACATGGCGCGAGAGATCAACTGCAAGTTGGTCTATTACGGCCCTGGTCTCTGCGGGAAGACGACCAATCTTCAGTACATCTACGAGCGCACCAATCCCGAGGCGAAGGGCAAGATGATCAGCCTCGCGACGGAGACGGAGCGCACGCTGTTCTTCGACTTCCTTCCGCTCTCGCTCGGTGAGATCCGCGGCTTCAAGACGCGCTTCCACCTCTACACGGTGCCGGGACAGGTCTTCTACGACGCGAGCCGCAAGCTGATTCTGAAGGGCGTCGACGGCGTCATCTTCGTCGCTGACTCACAGATCGAGCGTACGGAAGCGAACCTCGAGTCCGTGGAAAACCTTCGCACGAACCTCGCGGAGCAGGGCTACTCGCTCGACAAGCTCCCGTATGTCGTCCAGTACAACAAGCGAGACCTGCCGAACGTCGCGTCGCTCGAAGAGCTGCGTCAAATGATCAACCCGACGAACGTCCCCGACTTCGAAGCTGTCGCGCGAACCGGCGTGGGCGTGTTCGACACGCTGAAGGCCGTAGCGAAGCTCGTCCTGACCGAGCTCAAAAAAGGCTCCTAAACAAACAGCATCGCCTGGCGCGAGATCCGTCCCGCCATGCTTCGTTTCGAGCTGCGCGCGGTGCTCACGTACAAGAGTACGTTCCGCTCCGTGCTCGCTCGAAGCCTCGCCTGACGGGCGGCTCTCACGCCATGCGACGCTGTTTACGCATGAACGAAAACGGAATGATCCGCAGTCCACGCGTTTCTGTTTAGGCCCGCCGCGAATCCCGTCTTCAGTGGAAGAGGCGGCCGAGGCTTTTGAAGAAGCCGCCGCCTACTCCTGCGGCTTGTAGATCGTCGTCGGTGACGGCTGGCTTTTCGGCTTCTTGCGCGGCGGCCTGCGCTTCGATGTACGCGGCGAGCTCCGTGCGATCGAACCACGTGCCATGCGCGCGGCAGAGGTCCACGTTGTGAACGGTGCCCGGCATGCTCGCGACCTCCATGCGCGCTTTGCACATGGGGCAGTCCACCGGGCCGCGATCAGGGCGACCCATCGCCGACATCTCCATGCGGAGGATGTACTGGCGAAACTCGCTGTCGGGGTGCTGCGCGAGGCGCTCGACGACATCCTTCGTGAGGAACACGCCGCCGCAGCCTTCACAGAGCTGGAGCTCGATGTCCTTGAAATGCCCGACGCGCATCTTGTAAGCGCATCGAAGACAGAACAGCTCCGTCGTCTTGCCGCTCTCGTCCTGCACGATGATGTGAGGCCGCACGCGCTCGACGATCTTCTCGATCACCTTCGGAGCAGGCGAAGAAACGAAGCCACAAAACGTGCATGTTACAGCTATATCCACCGCAGCCGCCGGCAGCGGGCCCCCACAGGAAGAACAAGCAAGCGAGCTCATCGACCCAGTCTATCCCCGCTTTCAAAGCATTGGGCCAGCCCATGGAACGAGCTACCCGCTTCACCGACCTAGCGAAGCGAGGTCGCACGCACGAGATCGGCAGTCGGTTTGGCGGGGCGGGGCGGCGAGGTCAAGGCGGGAGTGAGCACGGAGCGGAACGTACCTTGTACGTGAGCACCGCGCGGAGCGACCAACGCAGAGATCGCCGCTCCGAGCCGTCAAAACGGCTGCCGATCTGAGATCTACTTTTTGCCGACCTGGTAGACGCGTCCCCTGCGGTTCGTGTCCTTCGCCTTCAACTTGGCGCGGTAGCGCTTCGTCTTGGTGCGGTTGGTCTTGCGCGGCTTCTTGGAGAGGGTGATGTACATGGCGGTTTCGCTTTGAAAGGGCTCGACGAAGTAGCCCACCTACGCGCTCTTTGCAACGCAAAGCGCAAACACTGAGCGCATGTCGAGGCACCGGAGACGTGGCGTTTTTCGCGGTCTGGTATAGTGACGCCGCCATGAACGTCCGCCTGGTCCACGAGTTCAAGTTCGAGTCCGCCCACCGCTTGCCGAAGGTTCCGCTGGGGCACAAGTGCCATCGCCTGCATGGGCACTCGTTCAAGGTGGAGCTCGCGATCGCAGGGCCGGTGAACCCCGAGACCGGTTGGTTCATCGACTTCGGCGATCTCTACGATCTCTGGCAGCCGCTCCACAACGTGCTGGACCACAACTACCTGAACGAGGTCCCCGGCCTGGAGAACCCCACGAGCGAGGTCCTCGCGAAGTGGATCTGGGACAAGCTGAAGCCGAACCTCCCGTCGCTCGTGCAGGTCACGCTCTTCGAGACGTGCGACGCGCGCTGTGAGTACACGGGGAACTGACGCATGGCGAAGACGCTCGTGTGCCGCTGCGAGGACGTGACTCTCCACGAGCTGGAGGAGGCGATCACGCGCGGTCACGACGACATCGAGTCGCTCAAGCGGTACACGGGCTTCGGCACGGGGTACTGCCAGGGCAAGTCGTGCGTGGCGCTGTGCGCGCGACTACTCACGGCGCGTGGCGGTGACGCAGCGATGCCGATCACACCGCGACCGCCGTATCACCCGCTGTCGCTCGCGGCGCTCGCCGGGCTCGCGAGCATCGCAGAAGAAGACGAACGCGCCGGCCGCCCGCCGCGCTGACCGCTCGATCGAGCTTTATATGCCCATGCAGCGCAGCGCTGGCTCCACGAAGAGCGGCGAAGTTGCGACCATCACCGTGACCGTCCACACGTGCCCGACGGGTCGGCTCCACTGGCTCGCGCGCAGGCGGATCTCCACGAGCACGAGCGCCCCTTGCACGAGGAAGTACACGGCCATCACGAGCGCCATGACGTTGCCCAGCGTGACGAGCACGAGGTAGCCGTGCAGCACGGCGCTCACCACGAACGACGCGACCAGTCCGAGCTTTGCCTGACGACGGCGCGCGAACGGGCGCAGGATGTGCTCCGACAGCCACGCGCTCACGGTGCGATTCCATCGCTCGCCCCAGAACTCCTTGACGGTGCGTGAGAGGATGGGCGCGCGATGCAGCTCGTCGAGCTCGAGCCCGATCGCGCGGAAGAGCACGAATGCGCCGCCATAGACGAGGTCCGACGCGGCATAGGCGAACACCAGCCCGAACGCCCAGCGCGCGAGCAACGCCGGCGTGCCCGAGAGCGCGGGCGCGATCGCGTACACCCCGTAGATCCCTGGGGCGATGAGCGACCCGACGAAGACGGAGAGGACCGCGCGCCGGAGCATGATACGCGCGGTGCCCTTCTTGATCCGCCGCGAGTCGAACGCCGTCATGATGTGTCGGATGCGAAAGAGGATCGGGCGCGGAGTCTTGTCGCGCGCGAGATCGATCGCGCGAAGCAGGCCCATGGCTGCGCCGAGACCGAGCAGGAAGCGGAGCCCCGATGGATGCTCGGGGAGGAAGTGTGGCAACGTCAGGCCGAACAACGCGAACGCCAGCGGGACCCACTGTCCGCGCGGCTTTCCGTGCAGCAGATGCCCTGCGATGCCCGCCGCAATGTGCAGGCCCGCGAGCGACGCGAACGCCGTGACGAAACCCATGCGGGCCGATCGTAGAGTATCGTGGCCGTCATGACGACCACGACGACCAGCGTCTTTCGGAGCGATCTCCTTGCGGGAAAAGCAGCACTCATCACTGGCGGCGGCAGCGGTATCGGCGCCGGGATCGCGAAGCGCCTGGCCGCGCAGGGCGCGAAGGTGGCGCTGCTCGGTCGCACGCAAGAGAAGCTGACGACGACCGCGGATGCGATCGCCGCTGCTGGCGGCACTGCGAAGACATTCGCGACCGATGTGCGCGACTACGCCGCTGTCGACGCCGCAGTACGCGGCACCGTGGAGGCATTCGGGCGCCTCGACATCGTGGTGAACAGCGCCGCAGGCAACTTCCTCGCTCCCGCGGCGACCCTGAGCGCGAACGGCTTCCGCACGGTCATCGACATCGACCTGTGCGGGACGTTCAACACGTGCCGCGCAGCGTTCGAGCACCTGGCGAAGCAGGGTGGCTCGATCGTCAGCATCACCGCGACGCAGGCAGAGGTCGCCACGCCACTTCAGTGCCATGCCGGCGCGGCGAAGGCCGGCATCGAGAAGCTTACCCGCGATCTCGCGCTCGAGTGGGCGCGCACCGGCGTGCGCGTGAACACCGTCGCGCCAGGCCCCATCGACGACACCGAAGGCATGAGCCGGCTCGCGCCCGGCGACATGAAGGAGAGCTTCAAGAAGCGGGTTCCGTTGCAGCGCTACGGCACGATCGACGAGGTGTGCGAGGCGGTCATGTTCCTGGTCTCACCCGCCGGCGCGTACGTCACGGGAACGACGCTGCTCATCGACGGCGGCACGTCGCTGCTGGGCGCCGGACCATTCCTGGAGCTCATGGGCTGAACTACTGCGGGGTCGCGACGCTCGTGATCACGCAGTCCGTGGAGAGCTCGCCGTTCGAGGTCACCGTCGTCGTCTGCGTGGTCGTGTAGCCCTTGCCGTCGGAGTTCACCTTCGTGACGGTGACGCTGGTGGACATGATCGAGCCGGACGTCGACGCGCAGCTGATGGTGGTGATGCAGGTCGCCGAATCGCTCTTGGTCGTGCAATTTCCCTGAATCCCGGCGTCGCTCGGCGCGACTGGATAGGTGACCATGATGTCCGGCGGTGCGCTGCAACCGAAGCCGCCATCAGACAGGTCCATCGCGGTGCTGTGCAACGTGTACGTGCCCGCAGCGACCGTGCAGGTGCCGCCGCCGCCGCCGCCGTCGTCACCACTGCTGCCGCCTTCACCTGCTCCGCCGCCGTCGCTCGTGGCGCCGGTGTGGGTCGTGGAGCTGCTCGAGCAGGCGATCACCAGTGAGGCCAGCGAGACCAGCGCGGTGGACGATGCGAGACCGACAAATGTGCGGGCGAGCTTCATGGGAGGCCTGAGCATATCAGGTCGAAGGAACTTGATCTCCTGCTGCGGCTGAGGTCGACTTTGACCCAACATGTCGAAGTCTCCTCGTGGCCCCCGTCGTAGCCTTGCGTTCATCACCGCCGTGTCTTTCCTGGCGCTCACGGGCTTCGGTCCCTGCAGCAAGTCGCAAGCACCGTCGACGGGCAAGGAGATGCCGCACGGCCCGCCCCAGAAGAAGCTGACGGACGCGGAAGCGAAGCAGGCCGTGGACGACGCTGTCGCCGAGTACAAGAAAGGTCCGACGCGCGACTGCGCCAAGGTCACGAAGCTCCTCGTGCAAGGCCTGCCCGACGAGATCAAGACCCAGCCCGAAGAAGACGCGTTCTACTCGCTGGCGGACTGTGCGCACACCCAGCATCGCTACATGCTGATGAAGGAGGCGACCGTCCGCATCCTCTCGCACAACCCGAAATTCGCGCACCCCGCGCTCTTGCCGCAGGCGGAGGTGGGCATGGGTAACTACGACAAGGCGCAGAAGGATCTCGACATCCTGATCCCCGCGAACCCCAAGGACGCGGAGCTGCTCTACGTGAAGACGCAGATCACCTGCAACCAGATGAAGTGGGCCGACTGCCAGAAGGGCATGGGGGACTCCATCCGCGTGGCGAAGACGTACGGCATGCCCGCCGCGACCGAGAAACTGCTCGAGGCAAACGCGGACGTCGAGATCGCCGACTCCCAGATGCACCTCGGCCAGCTCCCGCAGGCGCAGGCCATGCTCGACACGGCAAGCCGATTGGGCTCGGACGCGAAGTGGACGGACATGATCAAGAAGGAGATGGTCGAGGCGAAGACCGCGAAGGTCGTCATCGACGAGTTCCACCAGCACGAGATCCCGCTCGGGGTCTATCACCTGTACGGCAAGGCCAAGATGGCCGGCGTGCCCGCGCAGGTCTGGGTCTACAACATCGGAGCGACCGACCGACAGTTCCGCGTCGAGGGCGAGGTCGTCGGCGTGACCGAGCGCTTCAAGACCAACATCACGGTCCTGAAGGGCGGCAACGAGATCGTCCAGATCATCCCGCCGCTGAAGAGCGGCTTCAACGTCAGCGCGCAGCGCAGCGACACGCCGTCGCAGCTCAACATCAAGGTCGTCGAGCTCGATCCGAAGGGCGAGAAGACCATCCGCGATGTGTCGCACGAGGTGAAGATCCTCCCGCGCGACTCTCTCCTGCTCGCCACGCGCGTGGACGAGGACGCGACGAAGCCCGTCGACGGCTACATCGGCGCGTGGGTCACGCCCAACGCCAAGGCCGTGGACGAGTTCCTGTCCGCGGCGAAGAAGCGCGCGCCGAAGTCCACGTTCGCGGGCCCGCAGACGGCCACGTTGCCGCAGGTGGAGGCCATCTTCGACGAGCTGAAGGCGCGCGGCGTCTCCTACGTCATGGATCCGGAGGCCGCGAGCGAGATGGGGTTCGCGCAGCGCACGCGCCTTCCGTCCGACGTGCTCTCTTCCAAGAACGCGCAGTGCCTCGAAGGCGCGATCCTGTTCGCCACGTTGATGGAGGCCATCGGCCTGGAGCCGATCATCGTGCGAATCCCCGGCCACGCGTTCGCGGGCTGGCACTCCGCGAAGGATGGCATACCGGATGGCACGCCGCTCTTCGTGGAGACCACGATGGTCCACTCCGCGAGCTACGACGACGCGGTCAGCTACGCGAAGACCGAGGTGGAGAAGCAGCAGCAAGCGAAGCACTTCGCGCAGGGCATCTCGCGCTTCATCGAGGTGAAGGAGCTACGCAAAGCGGGCATCACTCCGCAGCCCTGGGAGTGACCCACACCTGGCTTCGCACTCCGTGTGGGGTAGAGCGCGTCAGCAGGTGACCGAGATCGGTGACCGAGATCGGTGACCGAAAGTGACCGTGGTCTGTGCGTGAGATGCGATCGCGGCCGTTTTTCGGGCTCAGGGAGGCGGCATGGCGTGTGCACTTCGCTCGCGCATGGTCTCGCGTGCGATAGACTGTGAAGTGATGAGCCAGCCGGCCGCCCTCCCCGTCGTTCGCTACACCGTGGCCACGCCAAGCCACGGATGGGAGCTCGGGGTAACAATGCCGGAGTCACTCTTGCACGATGAGATCGTGTCACTCCTCAAGGCCCTCTTGTCCGCGTGGGCCGCGCGTGTGCCTGGCTCGCACTGCATCGCTCGCAACATCGCGGTGCGGTGGGACGAGACTCGCCCCGCGATCGGTGTCGATCCCGACGTATGCGTGCTCTCGCCGGCTCCCTCCGACCCACGGCTGCGCAGCGTGCGGACGTGGCGCGACGGGCTCGCGGCGCCAGTACTCGCCATCGAGGTCGTGAGCGAGACCAACCAACGAAAGGACTACTCGATCGCGCCCGACAAGTACGCGGCCAGCGGGACCGGCGAGCTCGTCATCTTCGACCCGCTGCTGTCCGGCCCGCCAAGCCAAGGCGGCCCCGTGCGCCTGCAGGTCTGGCGGCGCGACGACGCTGGGGACTTCACGCGGGTATACGCCGGACCTGGCCCTGCGTATTCACATGCGCTATCGGCCCTGTAGAAGTGCGGCCGGCCATCGTAGGCCGTGCCCTGGACCTGGCCCTGCGTATTCACATGCGCTATCGGCCTGGTTCGTCGCAGTAGAGGACGGCGCGAAGCTCCGCGTCGCCGTCGACGCCGCGGGCACCGCGCTGTGGCCAACGCCAGAGGAGCAAGAACGCGCGGCCAAGGAGCAGGAGCGCGCGGCCAAGGAGGAAGCTCTTTCGCGCATCGCCCAGCTCGAAGCGGAGCTTGCGCGGCGCCCCGCGTGAGAGGCCCGCTCATTCATCGGCGCCCGTGAACGTATTCATAGGCGCCTGACGGCGGTTGTGGTCCGCTCCGCCATCCCCCTATCCTGCGGAGCATGGCGAAGAAGAAGAGCTCGAAGAAGAAGACGATGCCCGCGGCGCTCTTGAAGCGTGCAAAGGCCGAGGCGACGGCGAAGCGCGCGCGGCTCGAAGGACGGGCGCGTGGATTGCTCGATCTGATCGCGCGGCGCAAGGACGAGATCAACGAGGCCTTCTATGACATCGGCGAAGCGCTCGCGGAGCTGTCCCATGCGGACATGATCGCGGCTCTCGGTCGCAAGACGTTCGCGGACGTCTGCAAGATGTGCAAGCTGTCCACGACCCTGGCTGACGGGCTCATTTGCGTCGTGACGACGATGACACGCGATGAGGCGATCGCTGCGGGCGGCCAGACGAAGGCAATCGCGCTCGCCGCGCTCGCACAGGCCACACCGGAGCTGGACACGCCTGCCGGGCTCGGCAAGAAGCGCGCGTTTGCGCTACCGGGCGGCGACAAGGTGGACCTCACGAAGGCGAGCACGCGCGAGGTGGAGCACGCCGCCGTCGTCGTGAGGCGCGCGGCGGCCGCGAAGTCGGGAAAGAAGGGCCGCGGTCGCACAACGACGGAGGACGAGCGTGCACTCGCCGCGCTACTTCAGAAGAAGCTCCACGCGCTCGGCCTGCGCAGCGCGAAGGTCACTGCTGTCGCGACCAAGCCAGGTCAGGGTGGCGATCTGAAGTTCGAGCACATCCCGTGCGCAAAGGTGGACCTGCTGAAGAGAGCGATCGGGGCCTAGGGGATGGACACCGGCGCGGACGTGAACGCGCTGGTCTTGCCCGGCAGCAAGACCTCTGCGGCAGCGTTCACGGCGCACTGGCAGTTCGGCGTGCGGTTCTGAGCGGAGCTCACTGTCCCCAGGCGGCGCCCTGCCAGAACGTGATCTGCGGCGGACCCTGCACGCCCGCGCGCTGCTGCGTGGCGCGGAGCTCCGGAGACGCCGTGAACGCGCGGAGCGACTCGAGCGACTCGGACTGCAGGTACACGATCACCGTGCTTGGGTCCGCGCTGACACGGTTGACGGCGTGGCCGATGACCCCGGCCTTCGTGCGCTCCGACGCGTTGCCGTCGAACGCCGTCTTCCAGGTCTCGTAGCTCGTGACCTTGAAACGGATGATCACGCCTGCGAGCGGACGGTCCTTGATCGTGCGGTCCTCGGTCGGCGTGATCGGAATGATGGTCGGCTCGCCCTTCACGCCGGCCTTCGTCATGGCGACCTTGAGCTCCGGGTTCGCCGCGAAGGCGTGGATCGCGATGGCGTTGTCCGCCGCAAGGTAGACAGTGACCAGGTTGGGGTTGTCCACGGACTGGTTCACGTGCGCCTGGGTGATCTTGGCCTCCCTGCGCGACGCCGCGTGCGCGTCGAACCCGGTCTTCCAGGTCTTGAAGTCGGCGACCTCGTGGATGATCACCACGGCTGCTGCGGGCGCGGCGCTGGTGTCCGTCGTCGTCGCCGCGGGCGCGGGTTTGTCGGCCGGTGTGGTCGCGGGCTTCTCGCTCGTGGCGGCGGTGGGGGTGGTCTGGGCGGCGGGCGGCGGCGCCTCGGCGCACGCGGAGAGAA
>JANXLV010000161.1 GCA_025355005.1 Myxococcales bacterium
CGGCAGATCGGTGCGGTGGACGTACTGCTGCGACGGCACTTCGGCTTCGCGGCAAAGCTCGGCGAAGAGCGCCGCCGTGGTGGCCGAGGTGGCATAGCGCTGCTGCGTGTTCACCTTGATGACCGGGCCGCCGTTGATGCGCGGGCGGTGGTGCGCGTCGTGGCGATCGGCGTAGTTGGGGTGGACGGCGTGGGCCATGTCGGCGGAGACGCAGAGCGAGCCGCTCGTCGCGCGGGCGAGGTCGTCCGCCGTTCCGCCCGTCGCGGTCACGATGCGGGAGAGCACGCGCGGGAGAAAGGCCGACTCCGCGCCGGTAGCGCTCTGGCTGCCGACCTCCTCGTGGTCGAAGAGCGCCGCCATGGCGATGGTGTCCCCGTCCATGAGCGCGGGCGCGGCCGCGATGAGCGCGGAGATCGATGCGTGGCACATCGCCAGGTTGTCCAGGCGTCCAGAGTGCAGGAACTCGCCCTTCGCGCCGGAGACCACGGGCCTCACCGTGTCGAAGAGCATCAGGTCCGACGAGACCACGTCCTTGGCCGCGACGTTCGCCTCCGCAGCGATGAGCTCCGCCATCGTGGAGCCCTCGAGGCCGAGCACGGGCGCGAGGTGATCCTGGCGATTGAGCGCGAGCTTCTCGTTCACTTCGCGATCGAGATGGATCGCAAGCTGCGGGACGCGAAGCAGCGGTCGCTCCACCTTCACGAGCTTGGAAACGAGGCGTTCGTCCTCGCGAACGATGAGCCTGCCTGCGACGGACAGATCGCGATCGAGCCACGAGTTCAGCAGCGCGCCGCCGTACACCTCCACGCCGACCTGCGCGTAGCCCTCCTTCTTGTAGTCCGCGTTCGGCTTGAGCCTGAGGTTGGGGCTGTCCGTGTGCGCGCCCACGATGCGAAAACCCGCGGCTGCCTTTGCGGCGTTCGGAAGCACGAACGCGAGCACGCTCGTGCCGCCTTGCACCACGAAGTAACGGCCGGGCGCGAGGCCATCCCATGCATCCGACTCCGAGAGGGCCGAGAATCCGGCGGCGCGCAGGCGGGCGGCGGTGCTCTCCGCTGCATGGTATGGCGTGGGGCTGTCCCCCAGGTAGGCGAGGAGGTCCGCGAGCACGCCTGCGGGCGCGGAGCTAGGGGTGGGGACGGCCGCAGAGCTTTCCTGGGGGGAGGTCATGACGACAACATTGTCCCATGACGGGCTCGATGAAAAGATGATGGTGAGGTCGCCTTGTACATCGTTGCCGTCACGGAGCTCCGGAACCCGATCGAAGTCGAGGCCGCGCGCATCGCGGAGGATATCGGCAGCACGCCATACGAGGTGCGGATCGCGCTGACCGCAGGCATGCCTGCCGTGGTCCTCACCACCATCGACAAGGAGCTCGCGCAGCGAGTGCTCTCGCGTATTGCGGAGCGCGGCAACCTGGTCATTGGTGCCGACGATGAGTACGTGGTGGACTCCGAGAGCATGGTGACGATGAAGCGCTTCCGGATGGATCCGGATGGCTACCGGACGGAGGAAGCGCCCAGTGAGCTCTTGCCGTTCGGCGACGTCCTCGCGATCGTGCGCGCGACGCATCGCCTCAGCACCGCATCGCGCACGGTCACGAAGGAGCGTTCATTCAGCGCTGGCCGTGCGATCCTCAGCGGCGGGCTGGTGATGACGAAGACCACGACGCGGGAGACCAAGCAGGCTACGGACGCGCGCGAGCACGTCGTCTATCTGTTCCGACGCAGCGGCGAGCGGCCGTGGATCATGCGCCAGGACGAGGCGAAGTATCATGCGCTCGGTCCGCAGATGCAGCCCACGAACGCGCTCAACTTCCCGCTCGCGGTGACCAAGCTGCGCGAGAACTCACCCACCGCGACCTTCGACACCAGGCTCGTGAGCGTGAAGCGAATCCCGGAGCGCAACGTGTCACTCGCCTCCACGCAGACCGGCGTGGTGGTGACGAGCTTCACGTACGGCGTCGACCTCCTGGCGCATCTCCTCGCCATGCATGTGAAGCAGCAGGAAGCCGTCGCTCCCTATCGCCGATAGCACCCGCCACACGTGCGAATGCTGACGGGTGGTCGCGTTAGGCGAGAAATAGGCCCGGTTCTTGCTGGTACCGCACTTGCTTGCGTGCGGCGCATGTCCCTCTTTCGCTTCCTGCCTGTCTTTGGTCTGGGTCTCTGTCTCGGGGTGCTTGCCGCATGCAGCTCGAGCAAGAGCACTCTGAACGCCGACCCGGGCGATACCTCCGATGCCGCCGCAGAGGCCGCACCGCCAGCACCCTGCGCCGCAGACGAGCATGACGCGGGTGGGGTCTGTGAGCTCGGCATCACGTGGAAGGCAGGACCGGCCCTCGCGGATGGGCTCGGGCGCGATCACCACCATACGTTCATCGTGGACCCGGGCGGCACGTCGTCGCGATTTCTCTACGTGATGGGCGGGTTCAATGACTCCGGAGAGCTCGCCACGATCTTGCGCAGCCCGCTCGCCGACGAAGGATCGCTGGGCGCATGGCAAGACGCCGGCATGCTACCCACGGCAGTCGCTGGTGCCGGCGTGGTCGTGACGCACGGCGTGGTCGTGCTCGCGTCGGGCTTCAACTCCAACGCCACGCTCAGCGCGCCCATCAACGCGGACGGGTCGCTCGGTACGTGGAAGACAGGCCCGACGCTCCCAGGGAAGTGGTTCCACACGACCGCCGTCGTGCACGGCGACTTCATCTACGTGATCGGCGGCCTCGCGGGAACAGTCACCACGGACAACGTGGTGCGCTCGAGCATCGACGCAAAAGGCAACCTGGGGGAGTGGGAGGTGATCGGCCACCTGCCGTACTCGCTGAGCCACCACACGTCGATCGTCGACGGAGACACGCTCTATGTCGTGAACGGGCAGACGGGCAACACGAACAACAACAGCGGCAAGCCGCATCGCGAGGTCCAGATCGCCACGTTCCAGGCCGACGGGAAGCTGTCGGCGTGGACGCAAGGTCCGGACACGCCGTCCTCGTATTCGACGCACGCGAGCGCGATCCACGATGGCTTCCTCTTCATCATCGGCGGCGTGGTGGACGCGACGAGCGACGAGTCCGGCGGCCTTCCGTCACGCGACGTGCTGCATGCGCCGATCCTCGGCCCGGGCCAGCTTGGTCCGTGGGTGAAGGACACGTCCTCGCGCATGGCCGACCCACGCAGCCACACGCACCAGGTCCCGATCTTCAAGGACAAGATCTACGGAGTGAGCGGCCAGAACCAGACAGTGGATGAGACCGACGTGAGGATCGGAACGTTCCACTGAAAATCAGAGGCCGTCAGAGGCCGTCAGAGGCCGCCGTCGAGGACCATGGTCTTGCCCGTCACGTAGGTGTTCTCCATGGCGAGGTGCGCGACGGTGCGGGCGATCTCCACGGACGTGCCGAAGCGCTTCGCGTTCGAGTGCTTCAGGTACTCCACGCGGATGCGCTCGGGCACCACGCTGCTCGCGCCGGCCTCGAGGATTCCAGGCGCCACGACGTTGATGCGGATCTTCTTCGGCCCAAGCACCTTCGCGAGAGCGCGCGCCATGCCGGACAGCGCGGCCTTGCTCATGGCGTACGGCGGTGCGCTGGGCACGCTCTTCTCGCCGTCCACGGAGCCCAGAAGGACGATGTTGCCGCCGTTCGTCATGAGCGACTGCGCGCGCGTCACTGCCACGTATGCGCTGCGCACGTTGATCGCGAGCAGACGATCGAGGCCCGATTCCGCGTCGGCGAGGTCGTCGTCGAACAGAGCGGGCACGCGCGTGGAGGCCACGCCGATCGCGTGGACCAGCGCATCCAGTCCCGAGAGCTCCGCCGCAGCGCGCTCCACCGCGGCGACCGTGGCCCCGGCCTCCAGCACGTCCAGCGCGATCGCGCGCGCGTCGGTCTCTGCTGCGAGCGCCTCGGCCTTCGCCTTCGCGCTGTTGTACGAGAACGCGACGGTCGCCCCGCGCGCACGCAGCTCGCGCACGCATGCCGAGCCTACGACTCCACTACCACCGAGCACCAGGACCTTCACGCCGTCACTATCGCACGGCGCAGCATGGTCAAGCCATCGTCGTGGTGCGAGGATGCGTCGCATGGAAGATCTGGTCGCGTTCCGCATCGAGAAGAACGTCCCGTTCGTCGCTGAGGTGGTCCTTCTCGGACCAGGCAAGGGCAACGCGATGGGGCCTCAGTTCTGGGAGGAGTGCCCGCGCGTGTTCCGCGCGCTCTCCGCGGCCGAAGACGTGCGCGCCATCGTCGTGCGCGGCTCCGGGGGTAACTTCACCTACGGGCTCGATCTGAAGGCGATGGCGCCGACGCTCGGAGGTCTGGTCTTCGGTGATGCGCTGGCAGCGGATCGAACGAAGCTCTACGAGCTGGTGCAGAAGCTCCAGGAGTCGTTCGACGCGATCGCCGCATGCAAGAAGCCGGTGATCGCCGCGGTCAGCGGGAGATGCATCGGCGGCGGCGTGGACATGATCTCCGCGTGCGACATCCGCCTTGCGCAGAAGGGCGCGAGCTTCAGTGTGCGCGAGGTGAAGGTCGCGATGGTGGCGGATCTGGGCACGCTCCAGCGGCTCCCGAAGATCATCGGCGTCGGACACACGAAGATGCTCGCGCTCACGGGCGACGACATCGACGCCGACCGCGCGCACGAGATCGGCCTCGTGGAGGATGTCTACGACGACGAGCCAGAGCTCCTCGAAGCTGCCCGCTCGCTCGCCGCGCGCATCGGACAAAACCCTCCGCTCGTGGTCGCCGGCGTGAAGGAGGTCATCGACTTCTGCGCGGACAAGAGCGTCGCCGAGGGCCAGCGCTTCGTGGCGCTCTGGAACGCCGCCTTCCTCGCCTCGAACGATCTGAAGGAGGCCTTCGCCGCCTTCATGGAGCGCCGAGACCCCAACTACAAGGGCACCTGAAGATGGGACTCTTCTCGGGCGGTCTCACGTACAGTCGTTTCTATGTCGAGGGAGAGATCCCTGCTTCGTTCCGCGAGAAGGCGATGCGCGGCATCCGCGCGCGCGTGATGCGTCCGCTCGAGATCGACGACGAGGATCTCGAGCGCTCCGGCTGGTGCCGCGTGGGAGAGCCCTTCGAGCTGGAGCTCGAGCACAATGATGTATTCTACAATGAGTTTGTGAACCTCGGCTTCCGCACGGATCGCTGGGTCGTGCCCACGCCGCTCCTGAAGAGCAAGCTGCGAGAGGCGGAGCGCAGCTACCTGCAGAAGAAGGGGCGCGAGCGCATGACACGCAAGGAGAAGTCGGAGCTCAAGCTCCTGGTGGGCAAGAAGCTGCGCCGGCAGCTGTCGCCGCAGACGCGCGCCGTGGATCTTTCTTTCTCGCTGGCCGAGGGGCTGGTGCGATTCATGAGCGCGTCACCGAAGGCGGGCGCGTTGATGAGCGAGCTGTTCCACAAGACGTTCGGCATGAAGCTGGTCCCGGAGTCGCCGTACACACTGGCGGTGCGCCTCGGGTTGACGAAGGCGGCGGAGGCCGCGTGGAACGAAGCAGAGGTCACGCTCTTCACCGAGGAGGACGCATAGATGGACCTCGCGCAGAAGATCGAGAGCCGCAGGTTCTTCGGGCGAGAGCTGCTGCTCTTCATCTGGTTCGAGACCGAGGTCTTCGAGGGCACGCTGAGCGCGAAGCCCGTCGGGACGTTCGGCTGCTGGGTGGAGCGCACGCTGCTCCTGTCCGCCGGCAAGGAGACCACGCACATCAAGGGCGCCCTTCCGGGGCTTGCGCGCGAGGCCAAGGAGGCGCTCCGTCGCGGGAAGCTGCCGGAGCGCGCAGGGCTGCACGTGAGCCTCCACGATCGCGACGCGAGCTTCACGCTCAAGGCGGAGACGCTCGCGATGTCCGGGCTCGCGCTGCCCGCAGTGCTGACGGAGGAGCGGGAGGTGGGCGAGGACACGGCGCCGTCAGCCCCGCGCGGCAAGGGCCGGCGCATGAGCAAGAGCGTTGCCGAGGAGGAGGAGCGCGAGGCCGACACGCGCGCGGAGTCCTTCTACGAAAGGATGCATCTTACACGCGAAGTCGAGGACCTCTTCGAGGCGCTCTACCGAGACTTTCTCGCGCTCCGGCTCTCGCCGGCTTGGCAGAAGGTCGTGGTGCCTGCGCTCTGGCGCTGGGTGCGTGGCGAAGAGGTCGACGCGGACGCCTATCGCAAGGCGCGAACGCTGGCGCTCCGCTAGTATTGTACGGTGACCTACCGGGACAATCGCGAGGCGCTGGAAGAAAAGGTCGCGGAGCTCACGCGCGAGCTCGCCGCCGCACAGGAGCGTCATCGGAAGGACGGCGAGCTGCTGTCGGAGCTCAGCGCGAACATCCAGTCCGTTGCTGCTGCCGTGACGCACGAGAGCCCGAACGTGGCGCCGCCCACCGCGGTCGTCGCGAAGCCGCCGGGCAAGAGTCAGACGGGCACGCTCGTCGCGCTCAGCACCGTGGTCGTCGTCGCCGCAGTTACCGGGTGGTTTTTTCTGTTCAAACGCACGGCGGCCCCGGTGGCTCCGGCACCAATCGCCGTGGTGGCGCCCGTGCCGGTGGAGCCGCCGTCGCCGCCAAGCACATCGTTACCAAGCGTGCTGCTGGGTCTGTCCACGGACGGTCCGGGGTTCCTCATCAAGACCACAACGACGGCGCTCACGAAGGTCGACGCCAAGACGCTGGCGGCCGTGTGGTCGGTGCCCATCGAAAGCGAGATGGGGTGGTCCGAGCACGAGACGTACACGCTGAACACCGGCACGCGCCTCGCGCTCGCGACCTCGAAGGGCGCGTTTTTTTTCGACGACGCGAGCGGCGCGCTGGGCGCAAAATACCTGTGGCGGAGCGAGACCATGCCGCGCGGTGCGTGCGTTCCGGGCAAGGACCAGCTCCTCGTGTCGATGCCGTTCGACGGCGTGGTTCGGATCGATGCGACGAGCGGCCAGAAGGCGCAGAGCGGTCCGTCGTGCCCGCTCGAGCGCGCTGACGTGCACTGCGGTGGAGAGAACGAGTGCGGCTCGCACAACTACAAGACGAACGAGCTCGACTGCGGAAAGTACCTGAAGGTTGCGAAGGACACTTTCATGCCATGTGAGGCCGACGATGGAACGCGGCGGCGGTTTCTCGTGGCGATGGGTCCAAACAACAAGGAGCGCTGGCGCGTCGTACGCTCGGCGGACGCCTACAACGTGGACTACATGGATGTCGTGGCGGACGTGCTCATCGCCGCCGACACACAGTCGGTCGACGGCTACAACCCCGCAACGGGAGAGCACCTCTGGTCGCATCCGCGCCAAGGAGAGAGGGGAACAATCCTGGGAGGACTGACCCACGTCGTCTTCGGCTTCGAGGACACGCTGATCGCAATCGGCGCCACGGACGGAAAAGAAACCGCCCGCCTGAAAAAGGAAAAGTAGCCACAGATGCCGAACCCTTCGAAGTCGAAGTCGAAGTCCTCGGACGATAGGAGATACTTGTTTCGATCCCGTGTCGTGGGCCTGGGGCTTGCGAGATGGGTGGCGGCGCCCGCTTGGGTGCGTCGGGAGAACCTCATCATGCTTGGATTCAGCCTTTTTACCGATGAAACGCGCGACCGTGATCGCAATGTCAGTGACACGCACGCCCTGGACCGTGACCGCGCGCTTACACCTCGGACTGCGCTAGCCCGGACCGCGCGGGTCGTGGGTGTCGCGGCGGCGCTCGCGGCGCTGGCATACGGGGAGCGTCCCGCGAGCGCGTGCGGCGCCTGCTTCCACAAGCCGCAGGAGCGGGAGTCCACCGTGGTCACGGATCATCGCATGGCGTTCTCCGTCAGCAAGGAGCGCACGATCCTCTGGGACCAGATCCAGTACCAGGGCAATCCGACCGATTTCGTGTGGGCGCTCCCCGTGCGTCAAGGCACAGTCGTGGAGCTCTCGCGCGACGCGTGGATGAGCGCGCTCGACGCCGTCAGCAGGCCCGTGATCTTGAGCCCGCCCGACAACATCAGTGGTGGGTGCGGCATCGGTTGCGGTAGCGCGGCATCGTCCACTCCGCTCTCTGGCACCGGCAACAATCAGGTCGACGTGGTGAATCAGGCCGTCATCGGACCGTACGAGACGGTGACTCTCCGTTCCACGAACCCGGCGGCGCTCGAGACCTGGCTCGTGAGCCACGGCTACGCGCTGCCCGACTCGATGCGACCCGTCGTCTCCGCGTACGTGAACGAGGGCTTCGACTTCATCGCGCTGCGGCTGCGACCGGGCCTTGGCGTCAACGCGATGCAGCCGGTCCGCATCGTCTCGCCGGGCGCCGACGTGAATCTGCCGCTCCGCATGGTTGCGGGAGGCGCGGGCGCGAACGTGGGCGTCACGCTCTTCATCATCGCCGAGGGACGGTACGAGCCGCAGAACTTCCCGACCGCGCTCTTCGACGACAAGAGGCTCGTCTGGGACCAAGGCACGCACAGCTCCAACTACCAGGCGCTCTCCGTCGAGATCATGGGGCGGGCGGGCGGTCGCACGTTCCTCACCGAGTACTCGAACAAGCAGTCCCCGACGCCGAACCCCGCGTACGCTCCAAACCTCGCGACGCTCTACTACCAGCAGTGCGGCAACGTGTTCGGTTCTGGCGGTGTCACGGTCGACCCGTTCGACGCTGGCACGCCCGATACGCAGGACGACGCCGGGACGAGCGGACAGATCGACGCGGGCGACATCGATGGCGACGCGCCGGATGCGGACGCGGATGGAGGCGTGCTCGAAGCGTCCACGAGCGATGCAGGCGCGGACGACGCGAGCCTCACGGGGGACGCAGGGCTCACGGACGATGCAGGCCTCACCGACGACGCATCGACGCCCTCCGGCGCTACCACGTGTGACGACTTCGACGATCTCAAGGTCGCCACCGCGGGAATGGACCCCGAGAGCGTCACGCTCACGCGCGTGCGCGCGTTCCTGCCGATCTCCGCGCTCGCGCAGGATCTGAAGCTGCAGGCGTCATCATCGCAGTCGCTGGTGAGCAACGAGCACACGGCGACGGCGCCAGGGAGCTCGGCGCAGGCATCCATCAGCCCGTTCCAGAGCCAGAACGCCGGCTCGCTCGTGGTCGCGGGAGCGACCGTGCTCACGGTCCTGCGCACGCTGCGACGGAGGACGCGACGCAAGAAGAATTGAGCGCAATACCGAAGTCGAAGTCGAAGTCGAAGTCGAAGTCGAAGTCGAAGTCGAAGTCCCTCGTCGTCGCCCGTCCACGATCGCGCGTGGACGGGCTTCGTCCGTTGCTCCGCTATGCCTCCGCTTCCGCCGTCCTTCGCCCCGGCTTCACCGGTCCCGCCGCGATGATCGCCTGGCGGAGCGTGGTCTGCAGCTCCACGTTCTGCGAGAGCCCCTCTCGCACGCGCTCCCTTCCGTTGCCCAGCGCTTCTCCCGCGAAGTAGTGATGGCTCCCGTTCTTCTCGATGATGGCGCGTGACACGCCGAGATCGATGAGCTCCGTCAGCGTGTCCACACCACCGCCCCAGCGGATGTCGAACTCCGCCTCCGTGAAGGGCGGCGCGCACTTGTTTTTGGCGACCTTCACGCGGGTGCGGCCTCCCACGAGCTCGTCGCCGACCTTCACCTGGCCGATGCGACGCACGTCTAGTCGCATGGACGCGTAGAACTTCAGCGCGTTGCCGCCGGTCGTGGTCTCCGGGTTGCCGAAGGTCACGCCGATCTTCTGTCTCAGCTGGTTGATGAAGAACAATGTAGTTCCCGTGCGGTACGTGATGCCCGTGAGCTTCCGCAGCGCCTGGCTCATCAGCCGCGCTTGCAGGCCCATGTGCGAGTCGCCCATGTCGCCCTCGAGCTCCGCCTTCGGCGTGAGCGCCGCGACCGAGTCGATGACGATGAGGGCCACCGCTGCGGAGCGCACCAGCATCTCCGCGATCTCCAGCGCCTGCTCGCCAGTGTCCGGCTGCGACACCAGCAGGTGCTCCGTATCCACGCCCAGGTTCTTCGCGTAGGCGACGTCCAGCGCGTGCTCCGCGTCGATGAACGCGCACACGCCGCCCGCCTTCTGGGCCTCCGCGATGGCGTGCAGCGCGAGGGTGGTCTTGCCGGAAGACTCCGGCCCGTACACCTCCACCACGCGCCCGCGCGGATATCCGCCCACGCCCGTCGCAAGGTCCAGCGCAAGCGAGCCCGTGGGGATGGTGAGGATCGGCTCGGCCTCGCCTTCATCCCCCAGCACCATGATCGCGCCCTTTCCGAACTGGCGCTCCACGCCGCTGATGACGCTCTTCAGTGACTTCATCTTCTCTGCAATCGTCTCCATGATGGTCATTCTCCTTCTCCGCTCCCTCGGAAAAAACAGCCGCTCCCGCGCACGAGGGAAACGCGCGCGAGCGACGAATCTTCGCTACGCCGCGGGCCGTACTTCGGTCCGCTCGCGATCCAGCGCGCGGTACGAGATCGCCTCCGCGACGTGCGCTGGCGACAGCGCAGGCGATTGCTCCAGGTCCGCGATGGTGCGTGCCACCCGCAGCACCTTGGTGTACGCGCGCGCCGAGAGGCCCAGCGCCGTAGCCGCGCGCGCCAGCAGATCGCGGCACTCCGTGGAGAGCTTGCATACACGATGCAGATCGCGCGGCACGAGCGACGCGTTCAGGTGCTCCTGCGCACGCCCCGCACGCTCTCGCTGCAGCGCGCGTGCGGCGACCACGCGCGCGCGAATGTCTCCCGAGCTGTCGCCCGTGTAGTCTCCGTGCAGCGCCGACACCTCCACCGGCGCGAGCACGATCTGCAGATCCAGCCGATCAAGAAGCGGACCCGACAGCCGCGCGCGGTACGCCGCGATGCGCTCGCGCGAGCACCTGCAGGGCACGGTGCTGCGGCCCAGATGCCCGCACGGACACGGGTTGGTCGCGGCCACCACCATGGCGCGCGCCCGGAAGGTGGCCTTCGCCTGCGCCCGCGACACCGTGACGACCCCATCTTCGAGCGGCTGCCGCAGCGACTCCAGCGCGCTGCGCTTGTACTCCCCGAGCTCGTCCAGGAAGAGCACGCCCCTATGCGCGAGGCTCACCTCACCCGGGCGCGGCGTGTCCCCACCGCCCACGAGCGCAACGTCACTGATGGTGTGGTGCGGCGCGCGAAACGGACGCTGCGTCGAGAACGCATGGCTTCGCGGCAGAAGGCCCGCCACGCTGTGCAGCGCCATCACCTCCAGCGCCTCCTCGTGCGACAGCTCGGGCAAGATGCCGGGCAGGCGCCGCGCGAGCATGGTCTTGCCTGCGCCCGGTGGTCCGATGAAGAGCACGTTGTGCCCGCCCGCAGCGGCGATCTCCAGCGCGCGCTTCGCGCCCTCCTGTCCGCGCACGTCCGCGAGATCCTCCAGCAGCGGCAGCGTCTCTGCGGATGCGCCGTTCGACGCGACCTGCGCTGGACGCGGAAGCTCCACCTCCCCGCGAAGGAACGAGAGCAGCTCCTCCAGCGTGTCGCACGTCCGGCAGTCCATGCCCGTGACCAGCCGGGCCTCAGCCTCATTCGCGCGCGGCACTACGGCCCGCTTCACACCGCGGGCCTTCGCGCTCACCAGATGCGGGAGCACTCCACGAATTGCATGTACTCTACCTGCAAGTGAAAGCTCGCCCAGGAAGAGCACGTCTTGCAGAGCCTCTGCTGGTGCCGCGCCCACCGCCGCCATGGCCGCTGCCGCGATACCGAGATCGAAGCCGCTACCCGCCTTGCGCAGATCCGCAGGCGCGAGGCTCACAGTGATGTGCGTGTCCGAGAGCTCCACCCCCAGCTGCGAGAGCGCGCTCTTCACGCGGACGCGGCTCTCTCGCACGGTGGCCTCCGCGAGGCCAACGAGCTCGAAGACGGGCACGCCGCGAGACGCGTCCACCTCGATACGGACTGGAAGGGCCTCTACCCCGACGAGGGTGGCCGAATGAGCGATGGCGAGCATGCAGCCGCCTCTGCCAGTCACATGCCGAGCTCAGTGCCGAATCCAAGTGCAAGAAATGATTGTAATTAGTCCAGCAAGGCCACAGCGCCTAGCCGACCACGGACGGACCGCAGCTGACCGGTGGTCACCTGGTTCTGGACATCGTTCCGGACAGTGCCAGGGCGGACGCGGCGGATTTCCTCCCACCTTTCAGCCAATTTGCTGGTCCTTCTGGGATGTTCCAAGGTAACTTTCTGACAGGTGACCCTTGACAGGGCCCTCTCTTGGGGCTTTCGAGGCGACCTCTTTTTCCGGATTCCCGGGGGTGAGGTCAGGAGGTGGGCGTTGAAGAAGGAAGCGTTGCGTGCGTCGTGCGTCGTGCCGTCGACACCTCACGCCGTCTATAGCGCGTGGTTGGACAGCGCTCAGCACAGCGGGTTCACGGGTGGCAAGGCAGCCATCAACGCCGACGTCGGCGCGAACTTCACCGCGTGGGACGGCTACATCACCGGCAAGAACATCCAGCTCGATCTCGGGCGCCGCATCATCCAGAGCTGGCGCACCTCCGAGTTCCCGAAGGGCTCGCCCGACTCGCGGCTCGAGATCCACTTCGAGCCCGTGTTCGACGGCACGCGCGTGACCATCCTGCACTCGGACATCCCGGAAGGGCAGGGCGAGAAGTATCGCGCCGGCTGGAACGACAAGTACTTCCAGCCAATGCGCGCGTACTTCGGCAAGATGGCGATCAAGGCGGACCGCGCGAGCATGGTGCGCATGCAGCAGCGCGCCTCCGAGCAAACGATCGGCTTCGACGACGAGGAAGAGGAAGCGCCGAAGGCGAAGGTCAAGGCGAGGAAAGATCTCCCGCCAGCGAGAGCCATCAGCTCCAAGACAACCCCAAGCATCCCAAACTCAAAATCACCGTCAAAGCTCGCCGCCGCAAAGCCCGCCACCAAGCCCCAACCCACCCCCACCGCCGCACCAAAAGCCGCCCCCAAACCCAGCTCCGCCAAGCCGGTCGCACCCGCCAAGCCCGCGCCCGCGAAGCCCGCCCCCAAACCGGCCAAGCCCGCGCCCAAGGCCGCGAAGCCCGCCGCGAAACCCGTAGCCAAGAAGCCGGCCGCCAAGCCCACCGCAAAAAAGCCCGCCGCAAAGCCAAGCAAACCGGCAAAGAAAAAGAAAAAGTAGCCCCGAGCGCAAGCGCCAGCGAGCGCAAACCAGCGACCAATCCCCGAGCGCAAGCGCAAGTCCGCGACCGACCCGCGAGCGCAAGTCCGCGACCGACCCCGCGCGAAAATAGAAATAACGGCTCGTATGGGGAGAGAGCCGCCCGTCAGGCGAGTATTTGGGCGAGGACCGCGCGGAACGGACCTCTGTCCGTGAGCACGGACCGGAGCCCAAAACGGAGCCTGGCGGGATGGATCTCTCCCCAGACGAGCCGTTATTGGCAGATGCCTACGGAGGGGTCGTGTGAAAGCGCGTTCGCCTTGCACGCGAGGCCTGTGGGGCAGGTGCTCTCCTGCATCTTGCAGAGCTGGAAGCACTGACGCACGCCGGGCTGGCCGAGGCACACGAGACCGGCGCTGCAATGCGCTTCGTCGCACGAGTCGCCCTGACCCGCCGAGCCGGCGGCGACGCAGCTGGTGGTGCCGTCGTCCTTGACGATCGCGCAGGTCTCCTTGGGATCGGGGCAGGCCTTCGGCTCCAGCAGCGAGCACGCCTTCACGGGAACGCACGCGGGGATGAGGGTGGTCTCCTCGGTGAGCGCCACGATGTCGCAGAAGAAGTTGTTCGAGCCGTTCATCTTGCCGGAGCACTCGCCCTGGCAGCAGTACTTGCGACACACGCCTGCGCCGGTGCAGTCGAAGCCGGGTCCGCACTCCGCGCCGGTCTTGCAGGACGTGCCGTCCACACCACCACCCGACGCACTGCAGTCGGGCGCGCTCGTGCTGGCACCCGATGCGCGCACGCGGCATGCGACTGCGGGATACGCGCTGTCCGCGGCACCCGTGGCAGCGTCGCCGCCGTCCGCCGCTTCACCGCCGCAAGCCATGGAGAGGGGCGTGGGGCTCGCGTCTGTCGTTGCGCCGCCATCCGTGGCGACGACGGAGGGAAGATCCGGGAAGCATGTATGCACCGTCGCGTGGCAGAGCGGGCTGCCGTTGAACGGGCTCTTCGTGCTGGCGCCGTCCCCGCCGCCGAAGCCCGCGCCGCCGTCCTCATTGCTGGTGTCGGCGTCCGTCTCGATGAGAGGGGCCTCGCCGCCATCCGCGTTGCCGACCTGGGCGATGTTCGAGCAGCCGGTGCCTGCCGCGCTCGCGCCAAGCAGAACAAGAAGCGAGACCGCGAGCCACCCTGCAGCGGCTTTTCCGAGGGAGCGTTCGGCGTGATGTGGTGCGTGGCTATCGGAGGACATGAGGGACTTCAAAGCAGCGAAGAAGAGGGGGAAAAAACAGGTGGCCCCCACCACCCAGTGCCTAAGATCGTACGGCTCGTGCCGGTAGTTCTACCGGTCAATCATTCACGCAGCGTGCCTCTCCCCTAGCGCGTGGTCTGGGCACCGACAAAGTCTCGCACAAGTCACGGAAACCAAGCCAGAAACGGGCTGACCAAGCCAACCCCCCCGTTTCGGCCGCGACTGGCCCACCCCTGGCGCCGATGTCGCGGTCGGCGGGAAGCCCAGCACATCGGCGGGGCCCTGCGGATGAGGTCAATCCACCCCACCGCGAGGGTCGAGGCCGAAGCATCCGTCTACGTGTCGCGCGTCGAGACTGCCCGCAGCTCAGTTCGCGTCGATGTCGCGGCTCACTTGATTGCCGGCCAGGTCGTACGCGCGCACGGCGATCAAGTGTGAGCCTTGCGGCACGATCGTGGTCAGGTCCGCGTCGACGGTCTCGTCCGGGGTGTCGAAGACGCCGTCCGACGGGCCGAGCGGGCGCCACTCGTTCTTGCCGTCGACCGAGACCTCCACACGGGCGATCGGCGACACGCCATCCACGACGTGCGCCTTCAGGCGACGTCCCTGGATGGAGAGCTCACGGATCAGTGGCGGCGTGTGATCGACGATGAAGGACTCGCTCGTGAGGTCGTGCTTCTGCGTTTGATCGGGCGGGTTCACGAGCTCGTCGCTCGCCTCCACGCGCACGCGGTATTTGCCTTCCGGCAGCGCGAGCGTGTCCCACTCGTAGTCGTTCTTGGTGACGGACTCGTCCGCGCGCAGCACGTCACGCCACACGGTCGTGCCGTCCTTCTTGAAGTACAGGCGGAAGCGCAGCGTGTCTTGATCCGGGTTGTCCACGCGCCACGTCACCTTCACCGTGGCCTCGTGCTTCGGCAGCTCACCGCCGCTGGGCGCGAGTGCATCCTTTGAATCGCGCGACAGCACGCCCTTCTGCTGCGCGGTCACTTCCATCATCACAGGACGAAGGTTGTCCGTCACGAACGGCAACACGATCTCTGACACGGTGGCGTTCGCGTCGCGGAGCCGCGCGCGCACCTGCACGAAACGGCCCGCCGCTGACGTCACCTTGTTGGGCTGGACGATGCCCGGGCTCCACGCGGACCACGTCACGTCCGGCGTGAGCGTGTTTCCCGTGCGCGTGGAGAGCTCCGCGCCGGTGCCGTGCCACGAGAGCTGACCGAAGCGCGCGCGCAGGCCGCAGTCGAGCGCTTTGCTGGTCCACACGGAGTCCGTGCCGCCATGCCCAGTCACGCGATGCACGACCAGCGGATCGCTCGAGACCACGACCTGGGTGGCGCCGCTGAGCACGAGCCCGCCGACCTGACGCTCGTCCGTGTCGAGCACGAGCTGCGTGATGTGGTTCTCGTCGACGGTGTAGACGCGACCCTCTGCGCCGGTGCCCACGTACGGCTGTCCCTTGTCGTCGACCGCGAGCGACATGTAGTGGAACTCGGTCGAGGAGAGCATCTTCTCGGGACGTCCCTGCGTGTCGAAGCGAACGAGCTGGCCCTTGCCGGGCTTCTGCTTCGTACCAGTGGTGGCGCCGGACTGGACGCGTCCGGCCGCGGCCGAGCGCTTGGGCGCCTCGGGCGGCTCGCTGTACTCGTTGCCGATCGCGAAGACGGAGCCGCTCTTTGTCGTGGCGATCGCCTTCACCTCGTCGCCAGGGAAATCGTAGACGACTGCCGCGCGGCCAGGGCCCGTGACCTTGTAGAGCAGGCCCTTGCCGCTGCTGCCCGCGTAGAGATCGCCCGCGTCCGACAGAGCGAGCGACACGATGTGCGCCTCCTCCGTCTTGAGGTACACGCTGCTCTGTCCGCTCGGCTCCACGCGAACGACCTTGCCGTCGTTGGTGCCTGCGAAGAAGCCGGTCTTCGGCTTGTCGACGATGAGCGCCCAGATCTGCGTCACGTCCGGAAGGGTCGCGAACACGTCCGCTTTGCCCTGACTGATCTTGAAGATCTTTCCATCGGGCATCGTCGCCGCGTACACCGCGCCGCCCGGGCCTTCGACGATCGCGGTCACGGCGAGCGCGCCGGTGTCGGCGAAGAGGGTCACCGTCTCACCCTGGACCTTGAAGACCTTGCCGGCAGGGCTGGTGCCCACGAGCAGGGCGCCGTCCTTCTGCACCAGCGTGCTGAAGACGCTGGTCGCGTCCGTGATGGGCGCGTTGTTCACGGTCAGGCCTGCGTGGACGGTGCCGTCCGATGCGATCGCGACACCCTTCAGGTCACCGCCGGACAGCTTGTCGAGCGTGTCGAGCGTGAAGGTCCGCGTGCCCACCGCGGGCGCGGGCTGCGTGACGAAGAGGGGAGCGAGCGCGAGGACGGAGAGAAAGGATTTTCGCATGGGGAGGGGTCGGAGCACGGACGCTCCAGACCCCTCAGGTTAGACGAACCCACGCGCGTGGGCGATGATTCTCTCAGCAGGCGCAGGGCGCCGCCGAGGTCGAGGTCGAGGTCGAGGTCGAGGTCGAGGTCGACGTCAGTTGTTTGCCGCGCCCGCTGCGACCCACGCGTTGATGTCTGTCTTCGCCTTCGCGTTCGCGCCACCGGAAGGCGGCATGTTGCCGCCGTACCACGTGAGACAGGACTGCTGCGTGCTCGCGAGCGGGCTCGACGTGCCGCTGATGTAGCCCTGGGACGTGAGCGTGCTGAAGCAGGTCGCCTTGTCGGCGCACTTGACGCCGCTCTTCGTGTTGAGGTGGCAGCCGCTCGCACCGCAGTTGCCAAGCGTGCCTGCTGCGAAGTACGTCGCGTAGATCGTGCTCCACGTGGGCGGGCCCGAGACCTGGCCCGCGTCCTTCGACTGTGCGCCGGCATCGGTGCTCTGCTTGCCCGCATCCGTGCCGCCGCCGCCGCCGCCACCGCCACCATCGGTGTCGCCACCACCACCACCCCCCCCACCACCACCGCCGCCACCATCGCTATCGGTGCTGGCGGGGTCCGTTCCGTCCGTGGCACTGCCGGTGCTCGTGCCGCTGCTGAGCGGCGTGGGCGCGTCACTCGCGTAGACGCAAGCGACCAGCGAGGATGCGCAGAGCGCGAGGCCGAACAAGGGCGCGAGGGACGAGGCGAGCTTCACGGGGCGTCTTTCTTGTCCATCTGCGCCCTGGCGTCCATTTCCAACGCGGAAAGAGTCAGCTGCGTCGTTCGCGATGGTGATCGATCGTGGGATTTACCGCCGGGCTGGGGCGTCAGGCCCTGAGCGCATGCGCGCGGCGTCCGCCGTTTTTTAGGCCATTTTCGCCTTCAATCGTAGCGTACGAGGGTCAGCTGGGCGGTGCCCTGGCGCGGAGGACGCGGTCATGAACACAATGAAGTCAAAAGTAGCAGAAATCGCCCTGGTCGGTCTCGTGCTGGGAACGACGGGATGCTCCGCGCTGGGTGCGGTCACTGGCGCGGGCGACTATCCGTCGGGGTCGCTCTACACGCAGACGCAGACGCCTCACAAGATGATGACCTACGCCGCTGATGGTCCGGGCAAGACTGGCGACAAGACTGGCGAGTCCTGTGCGACAGGCTTCCTTGGCGCCCTCGCGTTCGGCGATGCGAGCCTGAACTCGGCGAAGAAGGTCGCGCAGATCACGGAGATTCACTCGGTCGAATACAAGGGCACCAACATCCTCGGGCTCTACACGCAAGGCTGCACCATCGTCACCGGCAAGTAGCGTTGGGTTAGCATCGAGAGCGCGATGCGCTTTCCGCTGTCCGTGCTGGACCTGTCTCCGATCTCGAGCGGCAAGACTCCGAGCGACGCGCTCGCGAGCACGCTCGATCTCGCCGTCCACGCGGAGTCACTCGGCTACGCGCGCTACTGGCTTGCAGAGCATCACAACGCGAAGAGCCTGGCGTGCTCGTCGCCAGAGGTGCTCATCGCCGTGGTCGCGTCGAAGACATCGCGTATCCGCGTGGGCTCGGGCGGCGTCATGCTGCCGAACCACGCGCCGCTGAAGATCGCGGAGTCGTTTCGCACGCTGTCCGGATTTTTCCCGGGCCGCATCGACCTGGGGCTCGGCCGCGCGCCTGGCTCCGACGGGCGCACGGCGCGCGCGCTGCGTCGACTGCCAGCGGACGCAAAGCTGCCGGCCCCGGAGGCGATGGAGGACGATCTGGTCGCGCTCCAGGGCTTCCTCGCGGACGATCTCGAGCTCCGTCCTCCCTTCGCGACGTCGATCGTCGCGGTGCCATCACCAGTGGCGCCGCTCGTGGTGCACGTGCTCGGCTCGAGCGCGTACGGCGGTGCGCTCGCAGCAAAGCACGGTCTGCCGTTCGCGTTCGCACACCACTTCGCGCCGGAGGACGCAGCGGAGGTGACGCTCGCGTACCGCCGCGACTTTCAGCCCAGCGCGCACGCGAAGGAGCCGCACGTCATTCTCGCGGTCGCAGCGCTGGCGGCCGACACGGACGAAGAAGCGAAGCGCCTATCGCAGAGCGGAAGGCTACGCTGGCTGCAGTTCTCGCAGGGCCTGCGAGACCTCCCGCTGCCGAGCGTTGCGGAGGCAGAGGCATACACGTGGACCGACGAGGACCTGCGCCTTTCGCCACACAACGATGGCGGGCTAGTGGGGAGCGCGGCGACGGTTACGAAGAAGCTCGCGGACCTGCGCGAGGCGACTGGCGCGGACGAGATCATGATCACGACGGCCGCACACGAGCACGCGGCGCGGCGGAGATCGTACGAGCTGATCGCGAAGGCCTGAGGTCGAGGTCGAGGTCGAGCTCCTCAGAGCACGCAGCCGATACGCGCGCTGTCGATGCCGATCTCGTCGACCCACAGCTCGAACGGCTCCGTGGTGGTCTGGTACTCCTGCCAGCCGATCCACGCCTCCGTGAAGTTCGGCATGAGGTACGGGTTCGCCTGGTTGCCGCCGTGCTTCATGGCCGTGGTGTGCAGCGACGTGTGCTCCGTCGCGTCCCAGAAGAAGCGCGTCTGGTTCGTCTGTCCGTTGTGGAGCCACTCGATGCAGAGCCACGACTTGGTGGGCACGGGCACCGGTGCGCCCGCAGGATCGTTGTCGGACGTGGTCCAGTCACCCGTCCCGGCCTCCGCGGGCGTGGAGTCCGTCCCCACGCCGAAGATGTTGCCTGCTGCCTGGAGCTGGCCGCTGAGCCGGATCTCGCCCTTCACGCCTGTGCCGACGCCAGCCGCGAACGTCCAGTGCGCGTACGTGAAGCCCGCGTCGACGTCGGGCTTGGGGAGCTGATTGAAGTAGACGAACGCGCGTCCCCAGTACGTGTTGTTCGGCGCCGGGAACGTCTTCGTCTCCTTGATGTAGGACGCGCCGTTGCCGGGCACGCTGATGTGCAGCGCCTTCGCCCCGCGCGCGGACTGCATGCCATCGATCGTCGGGGCCATCCCCTGGACGGTCCAGGTGGTCTTGTCGAGCGTACCGCTCTCGAAGTCCTCGCAGAGCAGGAGCCCCGCCGCCGAGCAGCGAGACGCGCCGAAGAACTTCATGCGGTCCGTGGACAGGTCACGCGCAATAGCTGCGTCCATGTTGGCGCCGCCGTCGGTGCCTGGAGATGTACCGCCGTCCGTCGGCAAGCTTCCCGTGGGTGACGGGCCCGTGCCGCCGTCACCGTTGCCGCCAGTGCCCGGTGGAAGCGTCTGTCCGTTCGACAGCGCGCTTGGTCCGTTGTCGCCGCACGCGATCGCCGTCGCGATCCCGATCAGCGAAATCCCCACGATCACGATCGCCCCTCGTCGCATGAAGACACGATATCAGATAAGCTTCCGCTCCGTGAGCGCCCCCAAACCGATCCTCGTCGCGACTGATTTGACCCCCGCATCGGAGCCCGCGCTCGGCCGTGCGCTCGCGCAGGCCCGCCTCAACGGCGCGCAGCTGCTCGTGGTTCATGTGATCCCGGACGTCCTCCGCAATCACCCGCTGCTCCCCACGCCCGGCGGCAGTGAAGGCGTCGCCGCCTCCGACCTCACGAAGCGCGCTGCGGAGCTCGCCACCGAGCAAGTGCGCACCGTGCTGAATCTCTCTCCCGACCTGTTCACCGTGCAGATCGAGACCGGCGACGCCGAGGACGAGATTGTCCGGGCGGCGGAGGCGCACGACGTCTCGCTCATCGTCGTGGGCGCGAAGGTCCGCGAGGGAATCGACAAGTACCTCGGGCACGTCGCGGAGCGGGTCGTCCGTTACGCGAAGGCGCCGGTGCTCATCGCGCGTCCGCAGACGAAGGGCAAGCATGTCCTCGTCGCCACGGACTTCGCCGAGGAAGCGACGCGCGCGATCGAGATCGGCGGACGCATGGCGAAGGGCGGCTACGACGTGACGCTTCTCCACGTGGTGGAGCTCCCGTCCGTCGCGCTCGCCGCCGCGTCGGGCCCGCTCGGCGGTGTGTGGGCGCCGCCGTCGGCGCAGGCGATTGCCGAGCTCGCGAACCTCGGCAAGACCACACTCGACGGTCTGGTGAAGCAGTACGGCTTCACCTCGGGCGAGCAGGCCGACGGCAACGCATCGGACAAGATCCTGGCGCGGGCGGAAGCGCTCGACGCGGACCTCGTGATCCTCGGCAGCCGCGGTCGCACGGGGCTCACGCGTCTTCTGCTCGGCAGCGTCGCGGAGGCCGTGGTGCGTCACTCGCACTGCTCCGTGCTCGTGGTTCGCTGACTCTCAAGCGACCACGTCGAGCAGCGTACCCATCATCTCGTTCGTTGCGCGAAGAACGGCGGCGTTTGCACGCAGCTGCGTCTTCGCTCGCGCGAGGTCCACGGCCTGTGATGCCATGTCGACATCGCCCGATGCGGTCTGCGCGGCGACATCATTCAGGCGCGTCATCGCAGCGGCCATCCCAGAGATAGCTGAGCCCATGGAAGAGATGCTCATCTTCTGGCTGAACGGCAGCTGCGCAAGGACCTTGAGGCTATGGTAATGACCACTGCCGCCCCGTGAAGAAGAACAAATCACGTTCGCAGCCGAAGAAGAAGGAAGAGGCTCGTCGCTCTGCGCCGCCCGCGCTCTCGAGCTCGAAGACCCTTCCGTCCACGCCTCCTCCGCCGAGCAGCGCATCGATCAGCTCGGTCAGCTCCGTGAAGAGCCAGCGCGCGAGCACGCCGCCTCCGAGCGTCGCCGTCAAGACCGACACCATCAAGACCGAGACCATCCCGAAGGCGCCTCCTTCGGGGAAGGGCCTGTTCCCCAGGAGCACCCCCAGCCTGAACACGAAGTCGAGTGAGCAGCGCGAGGACAGCGGTCTGCACCATGCCGAGTTCTTCGCGCCCCCGCCGCCGCGCATGCCGCATGGCATGGGTATGGACGACGACCTGGACGAGCCGCAGCTCCGCGTCTTCTCCGCGGAGGCGAAGGAGCGCCGCAAGAAGAACGTGCGCGTGGTCAAGTGGTTCGTGGGCGGATGCCTCGCGCTCACCGCGATCGCCGCCGTGCGCCACGCCACGCGCACCGAAGAGCCGCCGCCGCCTCCGTCCGTGAGCGCGGCGCAGACCAGCGCCACGCCACCGGAGCCCGCCGCGCAAACCGCGCCCACGCCGAGCAGCGCGTCCCCCACCGCGAGCGCGACCGTCGCCACGGCCGACGACGCAGCGACCTCTTCCGCATCCACGATGAGCGACGCAGGCGTGCTCGCGCTCACCGCGACCGAAGACGCGAGCGACCGGAGCACGCAGGACGCGGGGGCGTCCACCGATGCATCGTCCGCGTCATCGAGCTCGAGCGACCCTGAAGAGGCCAAACAAGAGCGCAATCGCGCGAAGCGAGCGCTCGAGTCAGGGCGCCTGAAGGAAGCCGTCACCGCAGGTGAGCACGCTGTCACCCTCGACCCCACCGACGCCGACGCCTGGCTCTATCTCGGCGCCGCCTACCAGGAGCTCGGCGATCAAGGGAACGCCAACCGCTGCTACAGAGCCTGCCTCGCGCAAGGAACGCACGGCAACAAGGGCGAGTGCAGCATGATGATGAAGTAGTCGACGCGTCCGTCTTACAGCCGGTCTTACAGGGCGAAGAACTTCTTGATGCGGCCCAGTAGCTGCGTGCTGTGCTCCTCCACCACCTGCGCCGCTTCCGACTTCCCGATCGACTTTGCGGCGTGTGCGGCCTGCCGCTCGCTGATGACCCGGCTGATCAGCGCAGCCAGCTCGGGCGCCTCCTCGAGCACGCCCTTGATCGCCTCGTAGTCGACGCTGATAAGCTTCGTCGGCATCTCTGCTCGTACCGTTGCGTTGCGCAGCTCGCCCGTCATCAGCGCCATCTCGCCGAAGAACTCCCCGGGGCCGAGCGTAGCGACGTGGACCTGCGCGCCGTCCTGGCCGCGCAGGATCGCGACCGTGCCGCGCTTCACGATGAACATCTCCGTCGTGGACTGCCCCTCGATGACGATGCGCTCACCTGCACCGTAGACGTGGATGCGGCTTGCCTCTGCGAGGCGATGGCGCTGCTCCGCGGACAGCACGCGCAAGAAGTCCACCCGGCCGAGCGCCTCGGAGCGGGCCTTCGTCTGCAGGCTCTCGTCGCGCGCGCGCGTGTCCATGGAGACCTCCTCCATCTTGACGGCGCGACCCGGCGACGCGATGGGGATGTTGGCGCGCGCGAACGAGTACCAGATGCGCTCCCGTGCAGCGCTGTCGACGCCGTCACGCAGGTGGAAGTCATCCGTGAAGAAGCGGATCCAGTACTCGATGTTGCCATCGACGAAGCCGTTCATCACCACGGTGGGTGGTGGGCTCGTGAGCACGCCTGGCGCGCCGGGCAGGCCCAGGATGACGGCGCTTCGCACCGCGTGGGGCGGCACCTCCGCGGGCACCTGCACATAGAGCGAGCGGCGCGACGTGCTCGTCGGCTTCGTGAAATTCGTGATCGGAGCCTTCGCGAGCGTCGCGTTGGGCACGACGATCTCCACCTCGTCCAGGGTGATCAACTTCGTCGCGCGCCAGTTGATCTCCAGCACCTTGCCGATGTGCTTCGGCTCGGCGTCGAACTGGATCCAGTCGTCCACGTCGAACGGGCGCTGCGCCTGGATGGCGAGCCCAGCGATCAGGTTGCCGAGGGTCTCCTGCAGCGACAGCGCGATCGCCGCGGTGAGCAGCGCGGACGTGGTGAGGATGGAGCCCGGCTCCACGCCCGCCGTGCGCAGCGCGACGAGGAACAGAACGATGTAGACTACACCTTGAATGATATCGCGGAAGATGCGCGGCACGGGGCGCGCCAGGCGCGAGCCCATGACGACGTCCAGCGAGAGCAGCACGCCGCTTCGGCCGATCGACGCGAAGAGCAGCACCACGGACACGAGCGTCGTCGCGCGCGCAGACGCCTCGTGTTCGGGGAGCACGCGCAGGAGCAGCTGCGCCATGAGATGAAGCGCAAGGAAGACCGCCGGCGCGCGCGCGGAGCGCTGGGCCTCCTTGCGAAGAAGGGCACGCGCCGCCAGCAGGAGAACGAGCGCGACACCAACGCCGACGCTCTCGGAGGTCAGGTACTCACTCTGGAAGACGGTTTGCGGCGCCGCCATGACGCCTTAGTACCACGAACGCCAAGCCCAGCACGAAGAGCCAGAGCCCGCGCAGATCCTGCGCGCCATCTCCATGCCTTACGCGCTCGCCAGCACCCGCGCCGATGGCACAGGCGCCGCACCCGCCACTGCCAGGTGGCACCTTCAAGGCTGCCACGGCGGACTGCGGCTCACCCGCGTGGGCGTTCGTGCTCGCGGGTGCTGGAGGCGGCGGCTCCGCGGGCGCAGAGAGCACCGACGCCGGCACGCGGCTCTTCGCGAACGGAGCATTCGTCTTCGCGCCATTCGCGACCCACGCCGTGACCATCGCGATCTCGTCGGCGGTCGGCTGAGGCTTCTCTCGAGGCGGCATGTGCGAATCATCCGCGATCGGCTTCATCAACCGCATCACGAGCGGGCTCTCCTCGGGCTTCCCAGGAACGACGTCCTTCTCGGAGATCATGCGAGCAACGTCCGCCACACGAAGACCACCCTCCGCGTCGGGCCCCGCATGACAAGCAGCGCACCGACGCTCGAGCACGACCCTGACGACATCCCCCCAGAGGTCGACGGTGTCAGAAGAGGAAAGCGAAGGGTCCGAGGTGGAGGTCGGGGTCGGCGTCGAGGTCGAGGTCGGGGTCGAGGTCGAGGTCGGCCTGTAGCCTCTCATTGCCGCGGGCAGCTCCTCCTCCTTCATCGTCTCGCTCGCGCCGTGATTCACCCAGTACCCCAGCAGCGCCAGCTCCTTCGCCGTTGGCTGCGGCTCCTCGGGCGGCGGCATGTGTTTTCCATCGGTCGTCGGAAGCAGGGTGCGTGCGAGCAGCGACTGCGCGCCGCCGTGCGCCTTTCCGCCTGCCGACACCGCTGCGAAGGAGTCCACGCGCAGCGCGCCCTTGCTCTTCGCGGCTCCGTGGCACGAGCCGCAGCGCGCCCGCAGCATCGGCGCGACGTCGTCCCGGAACGCGAGCCGCTGTGCACGGTCGGCGGGCTCGCCCGGCTGCGTGGGTGTTGCGTCTGTATTCGTCGGCTCGGTCTTCGCGGGCTCCGTCTTTGCGGGCTTCCTCGTGGCCGTGGTGTTGCTCGGGACCGTCTCTTGTTGCATGACGCCGCCCGCGCGCTCGCGCAGGAGATGCGAGACGTCGTCGGGCACGATGCCCTCGCTCGCGTGCATCGTCTCGGTGGCGCCGCGATCGATCCAGAACCGCACGAGCTCGATCTCCGTTGCGGTCAGCCCCGGCTTGTTGTCGGGCGGCATGTGATCGTCGTGGTCCGTCGGCAGCTTCATGCGCAGGACCATCTCGCTTTGCCCGCCGTGGCCAGGATTGATGGTGGGCGGATGCTCTCCGCCCTTCATGATCGCCGCGTACGAGTCGAGCCGCAGTCCGCCCTTCACCTTGTTGTCGCCGTGGCACTCCGCGCACCGCTGCTTCAAGAGCGGCTGGATGATGTCTGCGAACACGAGCGGGTCTGCGTTCTTCGCCGGAGGCTCCGGCGCCGTTGGTGCCGGTCGCGGCTCCACGCCTGCGAGCCTTCGGATCGGCTCCGGCGCCATCTTCACCAGGTAGCCATCACCGTGGGTCATGGACCCGCCGAAATGCGCGCCGACGGAGATCGTGTTGAGCGCAAGGAACAGCGCCACGCGATACGCGTTCCGCTTCTCTCGCACATGAAAGAATGCGCACGCCGCGATGAACGCGAGCCCGATGAGCGTGAGCGTGCGGTGGAGTACCAGGAGACGCGACGGATAGCCGCCGCCGCTCGCGAGCAGTACGCCCAGCGTGAACGAAACGGCTGAGGTCGCCGCGAGGAACGGCAACACCACGTCGGCAACGGGCAGCGCCCTCGCGCGGAGCCGCGGCACGAACGTGAGGGCCTCTGCGAGCGCGAGCAGCACGAGCGCGCCGATGGGTAGATGGAGCGCGAGCGTGTGGAACCGCCCTACGAATTGAGCCAGATCCGAGCCTCCGCTCGCAGGGCGCATGACCCACGAGAGGACGGCGAGCACGAGCACGATGACCCCGAATGCTGCCGCGGCCAGGCTTGCGCCTCTCTTCTCGGGCGGGGGTGTCACCTCCTGATCATCGGTGAGCGGCAGTGGATTCGCAACGCCGACGGGCCAGGGGGCCTGAAATCGTCACGCCTCGCATATTGGTCCGCCTGCGGCACCACACTGTTTCATCGTCACGTTTTGCAGGTTCGTCCGGTTCTTTGCTATGACACTTCGCCATGCGAACCCTGACAGCCTCTCTTCTCGCGCTGCCCCTTGCCCTGTTCATGGCCTGCGGCGGCAACGAGCCGGCACCGACCACTCCGCAGGGTGGCACCGGCCCCACGCCCTCCGCGGCTCCGTCCACCGCGACGACAGCTGCTCCGTCCGCGGCCCCAACGACAGCGGCGACCACGCCCCCGGCCGGCACACCGCTCCCGCCGTTCGACTCTCTGACCACGAAGGATCAGAAGGCCGAGCGCATGAAGACGGTCGTCCTCCCGCGCATGGGCAAGGCCTTCGGCGATCACGACGCCACGAAGTACGGCAACGGCGCCTTCACGTGCAAGACCTGCCACGGTCCGAGCTACCAGGACCCGCGCAAGTTCCTCCCCCACCTCAAGATGTCGGGCGACGGTTTCGCCAAGCTCCAGGCTGCCAAGCCGGACATGGTGAAGTGGATGCACGAAGTGGTCGAGCCGACCATGGCCGAGGCGCTCGGCGAGAAGCCCTACGACATGAAGACCAACACGGGCTTCGGCTGCAAGGGCTGCCACACCATCGAATGACGATCAGCGCATGATGCTGCGCACCTTGATCTTCACCTTGTCGTGACCGTCCACGTAGCGGTCCACGGGGAAGACCGTGCGTGCGTAGCTCGTGATCGCGTCGGGCCCGGTGTCGGTACCGGTGGGGCGCAGCGCGTCCATCGCGAAGGCTGGAAGGTGCTGCGCGATGTGCCCGTGGAAGACCACGCCTTGCGCCGTCTTGATCTGCGTGACCAGCGTCCGCGGCGCGAGCGTGGCGCGCGTCTCGTTCGCGAGCAGCTCGTTCAGGCTCTCGGGTGAAGCGACGTCGGGCGCGATGGAGTAGCCGGGCATGATCTCCACCTCCACGTCCTTGCCGGCGAGCTCTTCCGGCACCTTGAACTGGAGGATCCGCGAGGTCTCGGGTCCGTGCAGCGGGAAGAGCTTCACGCGCACCCGCGCGTCCTGACCGGCGTCCACCACGGCATCGAGCAGGTCGACGCCGCGCAGCCGGAACACCTCGCGCGTGTAGTCGACCGTGAGGACGCTGGAGATGCCTTCGATCTTCACGTCCTCCCACGGGTTGTTGATCACGTCACCGAGCGCGCGGATGATGCGCGAGCCGCCGAGCTCGCCCGCGTCGAGCATGCCACCGATCGCGATCCCGAAATCCTCGAGGACGATCTCACCGTGGCCACGCACCTTGAGCTTGGAGACGAGCTTCCACGTGCAGTCGCGACGCTCGCTCGTGGTCGCCTCGATCGCGGAGCCCATCACGCTGGCAGCGATGCCCGGCGCCATGAACTTGTCCTCCGCGATGTTCGCGTCCCACACGAGCTTCGGTGCGCCAACGACGCCCTTGATCTCGACGTGAACGGGGAACGTGGGCGCGGTCTTGGTCTCGTCCAGGACCACTGCGCTCTGGCGATCTTGCACCAGCGCGCCGAGCGGGCGAATGGCCTCGCCGATCTTCGACGAGTGCTGATCGCTCGCGAAGATCCACAGCACGCGCGAGATCGCCGTGGGAAAGGCCATGTTTCCGGCCTCCATCATGGGGTGACCGAAGCCGCACGCGCGCGTGCCCTCGACGTGGGTGACGGTGCCCAGGCCGAAGAACGAGACGTCGCCGCTGGCGTACGACACACCGAGCGACCCGCCGTCCACGAAGTGCATCGGCGCGTTCGGATCCTGCGCGCCGCCGCCACCACCGCCGCCTTGCATCGGGTCCAGGCCTAGCGGCTCGAAGAGCTTGCGCACGTAGTCAGCCGTGCGGTCGCCGACGCCGCCCATCATGACCGGCGTGGCAGAGGGCACGAGCGGCCGCGCGGGATCGGGCGGAGAGAAGCGGCTCGCGAGCTTCTTCGCATGCGCTTCGAGATCGTACTCGCCGGGCGCGCCGTCCCACGACGTCGGCGTGAGCGTGGCGTGCTTGTCGGGGCGATGCGCGGTTGCGGGCGCAGCAGACGGCAGCACGCCCTGACCCTCGAGCGGCCAGAAGCCAGGAGGAATGGGGCGATGCAGCTCCGCGAGCATGGGCGCGATGGGCGTGACACCCGCGACGGGCTCCGTCTGGAACATGGCCCACGAGTAGGCGTACGCGCCCGCGAGCCGCCCGTCGAAGTAGATCGGGCTACCGCTCATGCCGCGGACGTTCTTCGTGATGTTGAGCCGCGGGTGCGGCGTCTTCACGAGAATGAGCTCCTGCGCGGGCCGGAAGTTCTTGAGGACGCCCACGACTTCGACGTCGAACCGCTCGGGCTCCGTCCCCTTGAACACGGTGAGGCCGTAGCCCTTCATGCCCTCCTTGATCTCGGAGGCAGCGATGGTCGGCGACCGCGCATCACCACGCGCGAGAGGAAGACTGGTGCCGAGCGCTGCCGCGATACCCACCGCGATGGCAGCCTGGACGACGACGAAGTTTTTCACAGCAACCAGTGTTGCGAAAGAAGAAGGGAAAAAGAAGGGAAAAAGCGAAAGAGGGAGGAAAAGAGAGGTGGGAGGTGAAGGTTCGACGGAAAGTGCCGAGGTCGACGTGGAGGTCGAGGTCGAGGTCGAGGTCGAGGTCGTCGTCGAGGTCGTTGTCGTCGTTGTCCTGCGGCCGTAGCCTTGCTCGAACCCATGGCGCTCAAGAAGACGAAGTCCGCTGCTGCCAAGCCTGCTGTCACGAAGCCCGCCGGCGGCTGGACTGCATCGGTCGCAGCGCGTCTCGTGCTGCTGCGGAAGATCGCCGCGAAGCGAGGGACCGACGTTGCTCCGTTCGCCCCGACCGCACCGCTCTCCGAGAAGGCCGTCGCGACCTTCGAGAAGGCCAACGGGATCTCGCTCCCGGCGGACTACCGCGCGTTCATCACGAAGGTCGGTGATGGTGGCATCGGCCCGGACTACGGCATCGCGCCCCTCGCAGTATTCGCGCCGACCGAGATGCCCAGCGTCACGGTCACGATCACCAGCAAGGATTCCAAGATCACTGGCTCTGCGGGCACTGGCGCACGGCCCCCGCTCGCGCGCGCGGCCGAGATGAAGCGCCCGTTCTTGCTCGACGCTCCGTACGTGCCAGTCTCTGCGGAGGGAACGCTCTTGCCGGTCTCCTTGCCCACGGACGCGCATCTCTACGACGGCTGCCTGGAGCTCGTGGTGATCGGCTGCGGCTATGCGTATCTTCTGGTCGTGAGCGGGCCTCGCGCGGGCGAGGTGTGGGAGGACTACACCGCGGGCGACGGGCAGCTCGCGCCGCTGGGCCCGTTTCGCGATTGGTTCGACGCGTGGCTCGGGCGGGAGATCGCGTACGGCGCGAAGGAGCTCGCGCTGGCCGGCTCGTCGCTCGGCCAGGCCGCGGCGAAGGTGCTCGCGGAGGCCGCTCCGCGCGTGCAAGATGCGGCCGCGATCGATCCATCGCTGTGCGGTTGTCTCGGGCACGTGCGCCTCGCGAACGGTGATCGCAAGGGCGCGCTGGCGTTGCTGTCCGTCCTCGAGTCTGAGAGTGCAGGCGTCGCGCCCGAGCTCCGCCAGTTGATCTACGCGAAGGACATCGCCTCGGCCACCGCGAAGGGCTCTCCACTGCTTGCGACGCATCCAGCGCGCGAGGTGCGTCTGGCGCTCGCTCGCAACCCCGCGATCACGCCGGAGCTAGTGCGCACCCTGTCTGCGGACGCGGACGTCGACGTTCGCGCGCTGGCCGCACGTCACCCCAAGGCGCCGCCCGCGCTGATCGAGAAGATCGCTGCTGCTGCTCTGGTGAGCGTCGGCCGTGGTGAGTGCGGCGTCGAGACTGCCATGCTCGTCGAGCTCGCGCTCCGCAATCAGGCCGCCAGTCCAGCGCTGGTCGACAAGGCGCTCGACGCGGCGCTCGGCAAGACAGACAGGGTCACCGCGATCATCTTGCGTGGCGCGGCGCTGTCACCCGTCTGCACGGATGCGCATCGTTCGCGGCTCGCGGCCTCGCCGTGGCCAGAGGTACGTCATGCGCTCGCGATCACCCGGCAGACGCCGAAGCCGCTCTTGCTCTCGCTCGCAAGCGACGCTGACCGTTGGGTCCGTCAGGCCATCGCGACCCGTCGGGACGTGGCCCCCGAGGTGCTCGCACGGCTGGCGGCAGACCCCGAGGAGTGCGTGCGAGAGGCCGCGCTGGCGAATCCGAAGATCCCGCGCGCGTCGCTGCTCGTTGGGGCGCTTTGCCTCTCGTGCCACTACCCCATGGCGGCGAACCCCGCGCTGCCGCCCGACCTGCGCGCTGCGTTCGATGTGCTCGTCGACGTTGACGAGGTGGAGTCCGAGGTGAGTCCCAGCGACGCCAAGCAGCAGCGCGACTTCGCTCCGCAGGTGGACGCAGATGGCAACGACGCTTCCATTCCGGCTGTCGACGCCGTGGCGCGGCAGCTCCTGCGACATTGGTCGTTCCCCGTCGCCGCGCTGCCGTCTTCGCTCGGCATGCACATGGGCTCGTACAACATCGCCGCGCGCGCATGGATCGACAAGGACCTGGTGCAGGTGCTTGCGAAGGACTCGTATGCGTACACGCGGGCAAACCTGGTGGAGCGCATCGAGACGCCTGCGCTGCTCGTCGAGCGGCTCGCTCACGACCCCAGCGACATCACGCGGAGGGCTGCGGCGCAGCATCCGCACCTGCCCGTGGAGTCG
>JANXLV010000187.1 GCA_025355005.1 Myxococcales bacterium
TGGCTCACGCTCGTCAGCACCGTCTTCAAGTTCGTCCATTTCGATCGCCCGGATGTCTACGGCGCGATGGGCGGCAAGCTCAACGTCGTGTCGTCGCTCGAGCAGCCGCGCTGGCTCCGTCAGATGAAAACTTCAGCCGACATCGCAGACGGTGAGGTCCTCGAGTGCGAGGTCGTCGTCATCGGTACCGGCGCGGGCGGCGCCGTCGTCGGACGTGAGCTCGCGGAGCGCGGACACGCAGTCCTCTTCGTGGAAGAAGGGGAGCACCACCGCCGCGACGCCTTCGACGGCAGCTCCGTGCGCGCGCACCAGCGCTTCTATCGCGCTGCTTTCAGCGTCGGAAACGCGGTCATCCCGATCTTCATGGGTCGCCTCTTCGGTGGTTCCACCGCGGTGAACGGCGGCACGTCGTATCGCACGCCTCCGTGGGTCCTCGACCGCTGGTGCGACGACATGAGCACCACGGAATTCTCGACCGAGAAGATGCGCCCCTACTTCGAGCGCGTGGAGAACTTCCTCGAGGTCGCGCCGTCGCCGCGGAACGTCGTGGGCCCCATCGCCGACGTCATGTCGCGCGGCTGCGACAAGCTCGGGTGGTCGCACTACACCGTGCCGCGCAACGCCCCCGGCTGCGACGGCTCCGGCTTCTGCGACTTCGGCTGCCGCACGGACGCGAAGCGCGGCACGAACCTCTCGTACATGCCCGCGGCACTGGAGCGCGGCTCGCTCGCGTACACCGGCCTCACCGTCACGGAGATCATGACCGAGGGCCGCGTCGCGAAGGGCGTGATCGCGAAGACCAAGGACGGCCGCACCGTCGTGATCCACGCGAACGCCGTCATTCTTGCGGGCGGCACCATTCCCACGCCGCTGCTCCTCCTTTCGCAAGGGCTCTGCAACGAGAGCGGGCAGGTCGGGAGGAACCTCACGCTCCATCCGTCATCGGGCTTTTCGGCGCTCATGCACGATCAGATCCGCGGCCACAAACACGTGCCGCAGGGCTACGGCTGCGATCAGTTCGTGAAGGAGGGGATCGTGATCATGAGCGCCCAGCCCGATCGCAACATCGCGTGGGTGCTCTTCCCGCAGACCGGTCGCCGCCTGATGGAGGCGTTCGAGCACCTGGACAACATCGCGTCGTTCGCGCTCCTCAACGCAGACTCCACGCCGAACGGACGCGTGTGGCGCAGCGCGCGCGGGCTGCCCGCCATCACCTACAACCTCACGCAGAGCGACGTGGATCGCATGCACCGCTCCATGATCCTGGCAGGCGAGATGGCCTTCGCCGCGGGCGCGAAGGCGGTCTACCCGGTGCTCAATGGCGCGCACGAGGTGAAGGGGCAGAAGGAGTTCGAGGCCTTCAAGAAGTCACGCTTCACGGCGTCGGATTTCGGCTGGACCAGCTACCACCCGCTCGGCACGTGCAAGATGGGCCCGGACCCGAAGACCAGCGTCGTGGATCTGGATCACGAGACGCACGCGATCGACAAGCTCTTCATCGTGGACGGCAGCACGGTCCCCGGCCCGCTAGGCGTGAACCCGCAGATCACGATCATGGCGATGGCCACGAGAGCCGCCGAGCGAATAGCCGAGCGCCTCTGAGTTGCAGGCACACGCGGCAGCGTGGGATCACTTGGTGGTGGGCGGGACCTTCGGGACGCACGTGGACTGGCCTGCGCCGGTCACGGAGAGCGGCGCGGTGCCGATGCTCTTCGTGGTCTTCATCATCGGGTCGTACTCGTTGATGTCGCTGTTCTCGAACGCATAGAACCGCCCGCCCCAGAACGCGAGAGCCTGGCTGCCGCCGCCGGTCGCCTGGATCGAGTTGGAGCTCACGGTCGACGCGTCTGCGGCGCTGAAGTCGTAGAGCACCGGTGTGGAGACGTCCTTCAAGAAGTAGAGCGTGCCGTCGCCGTTGCTCGTCATGTCTCCGAGCGTGGCTGACGTGCCCACGTTGCCGATCGGCGTGAGCGCGCCCGAGCCGATGTCGAACGACGAGAGCTTGGACGAGTTATTCAGCACGAAAAGCGTGTTGTCCACGGTGTTGGTGATCCCGATGAACGTGAGCGAGAAGTCCGAATAGTTGCCGTTCGGCTTCCACGTGGAGGCCGCTGTGCACGTCGCATCCGCGGTGCTCGCCTTGTAGATCTGTCCGCCGGCGACCACCCACGCGTTGCCCTGGCGATCCACGGTCATGTGCGTGGGGTTCGTGAGGCAGTCGAACTTCCCGATGAGCGTGAACGTCTGGTCGGGCGGGTAGAAGCTATAGAGCTTGTCGCCCTGACCAGTGACGTAGACGAGCGTCGCGGAGGGAGGGCATCCATCCGCCCCCGCGTCGCCGCCAGTGGTGTTGCCACCCTCGCCACCGAAGTTGGGGCCGCCGCCGCCTTCGCCGCCGCCGAGCAACCCGCCGCCACCGCCGCCGTCAGTCTTGTCGAAGCCGCTTCCGTCCTTGCTGCCACCACAGGCGACCCCGGCGAGCATCGCCGCGACCGAGAACACGCCTGCGGACAGGAGGGAAAATCGCAGCGTTGTTGCCGCGGGAACGACCGAGGAGCGAGCGCTCTTACCCATCTTTCAAGCGTAGCACGAGAAATCGGTGACGAAGTGAGAGGGGTCTGCACAAGCCCAGGCATGCTCCCCGCTCATACCCTCCGAGCGTGACCCGTGGTAGACGGCGCGCCCCATGTCTGCGCGACACCGCCTCCTCGATAGCCCCGACCTCGGCCGCCGCGTCCATCTGTGGAGCTTCGGTGACGTCGGTCATCCTCTCATCGTCTTTCCGTCGAACGCGGGCGTCGCGCACGAATGGAAGGAGAGCGGGATGATCGATGCTCTCTCGCCGCTGCTCGCGGCTGGCCGCGTGAAGATCTACTGCCCGGAGACGAACGTCTCGAAGACCTTCTCCGGCAAGGGAAGCATCGACACGCGCATGGCGCATCACGCCGCATACGAGAGCTTCGTTCTCCGCACGCTGGTCCCGTTCATCCGCGAGGACTGCAACGCGCCGCGCGCGCGCATGGTCGCGACCGGCTGCAGCGTGGGCGCGCTCTACGCGTCGCTCTTCGTGTTGAAGCATCCGGAGACCTTCGGCGAAGCCCTGTGCCTGTCTGGCCGCTACCGCGCGAGCGCGCTCTTCGGAGGCCAGAGCAGCCACGAGCTGTACATGAACGATCCGCTCGCGTTCCTTCCGGGCCTCACGGGCAACGCGCTCGAACGCGTCCGCCGTCGCGCGCATCTCACCGTGGTCGTCGGCCGCGGCAGCTTCGAGGAGGGCTGCATCCCGGAGACGAAGGAGCTCGGCGCGATGCTCCGCCGAAAGAAGATCCCGCATCACGTGGCGTTCTGGGGCAAGGACAGCAGCCACACGTACCCGTGGTGGCGAAAGCAGGCCCTCCACTACCTGAGTCAGATCCTCTAGGATCTGACGCGCTCACTTGCCGCTGAAGAACTTCTTCAGCCTGTCGGCGCGCTTCTTCAGGAGGAACGGCAGCTTCCACGCGCCGAGGATCTTGCCGACCTGCGCGTCTGCAAGCAGGTGCCCGAGCTCCACGAGCGTCTTGTCGTACGGCAGGTAGAAGACCTCTGCGCCCTTTGACTCGTCCACGATTGTTGCGCGCGGCCGAACGAAGGTGTGCAGCGACTCCGGTCCGTTTGCGATGCCGAAGCCCGTGTCGCGCACGCCGCTCCACGGGAGCTCGGGGATGGCGCCGGACAGCGCATGGTTGTTGATCGTGACCACGCCAACGGAGAGCTTCTCCGCGAGGCGCTCGCCGCGCGCGATGTCGGTGGTCCAGATGGACGCGCCAAGACCGTACCGCGAAGCGTTCACGCGTCGCACGGCCTCACCCGCGCCGCTCACGCGGATGACGGCGAGCACCGGGCCGAAGGTCTCTTCGGTGACGACGCTCATCGCGTCGGTGCAGTGATCGAGGAGCGTCGGCGGATAGTAGAGGCTGGGTCGCAGGTGATCGGACATGTCGCCGGGGGCGCCGCCGGTGAGGACGCGCGCGCCCTTCTGCTTTGCCTCTTCCACCTGCGCGCGAACCAGGTCGAACTGGCGCTGGTTGCCGAGCGGCGCGATGTCCTCTTGGGGGAGGAGCGCGGACCATGCGCGGGTGAGCCGTGACAGGAGCTCGTCCGCGATGGACTGATCGACATAGAGCACCTCGATGGCGCCGCAGGCCTGTCCCGCGTTCGACAGCGTCCAGTGCGTGAGCCCAGCGCTGGTCTTCGACAGATCACAGTCGCCGAGGACGATGGCCGCGTCCTTGCCTCCCATCTCCACGCTGCAAGGGATGCCTTGCTCCGCGCACGCGACCTGCACGGTGTGACCCGTCTTCACGGATCCGGTGAATATACACGCATCGATCCCCGACTCGATCAGCGCTGCGCCCGCGCGACCGTCGCCCTGGACCACGGAGATGAGCCCCTCGGGCAGCTCTCGCGCCAGCATGTCCGCGAGCCAGCCGGAGGTCTTCGGCGTGTACTCGGACGGCTTCAGCACCACGCCGTTGCCCGTGAGAAGCGCCGGGAAGAGCGAGCGATAGAGGCCCGCGACCGGGTAATTCCAGGGCGCGATGATGCCGACCACGCCGCGCGGCAGGAGATCCACGTACGCGCGCTTCTTCGGGAACGACAGCGGGTTCAGGCGCACGTCGCGGCGCGCAGTCTCCCGGCGAACGAGCTTCACCCATGCGCTCACGGTGTCCAGCGGACCGAGCGCCTCGTTGAAGATGCCCTCGGCGGCGACCTTGCCGATCTCCTCGTGCGCAAGCGCGATCACCTCGTGCCGCTTGCGCAACATCTCCTTCGCAGCGCGGGTCAACGCGCGCGCGCGGTCGTCGAACGAGCGGAGCTTCCAGTGCTCCTGTGCGCTGCGTGCGCGCGCGACCTGCTCGCGGATCGCGGCGAGTGCGGTGGGGTGGTGTGGCGCGGACTCGTGCACGACGGTCTCCGCGCTCTTTGGCACGACGTCGTCCGTATCCACGGGGCCGGCCGCGGGGTTGGCCACGGGACCGTTCGGGCCCATGGAGGCGGCGGAGGCGGCGGAGGCGGGGTTTTCGAAGGCGGAGCTCACGCGGCATGTGTAGTCGCCCAACATGCCGCGCGCCACGGATTTTGCAGCCCCGTGCTAGAACGACGCGATGGCCTTGCATGGCGCCTCCCCCGGTATTGGTCGCGCAGCCCGCGCATGCGAAAGAGCCAGGGCGCTCGCGGATCCGATGGTGGTCCAGCCGTCTCGAAGGCCGCCCACGCGATGGATGGCCATGGGCGATCCGCAGGCATCGCTCGAGCAAGTGCTCGCGGTCCTGGACGCCCACCGGCTTCTCGGCGAGGACGGGATGCTCTCGCCGGACGTGGGCCTCGTGTCGATGGGCGATCACTTCGACTGGGGGAGCGCTGCAGATGCCGAGCGCGCCGCGGCGGATGGAGTCGCGCTGTTCTCCTGGCTGCTCGCGCATGCGCCCGACCAGGTGTGCCTCATCGCCGGCAACCACGACCTGGGGCGGGTCGGAGAGCTCGCCGCGTTCGACGACGCGACGTTCGCGGAGGCACGTGCGCGCGCGCGGATCGCCTACGACACCAAGGACGCGGAGCTGGAGCAGGCGCTCCTGCGCGACTTCCCCGCGCTGCCGACCGCGGAGCTCGCCGCCAGGGATTTTGCTGCATTCTGCACGAAACAACGTGAGCTCGTGGAGCAGGCGCTGCTCGCGGGTCGCCTCGTCGCGGCGCGTGCGTGGAGCGAGCACGTGCTGCTGCTCCACGCTGGGCTCACCTGCGACGAGCTCGATGTGCTCGGCGTGGTCGACGAGGAACGCGACAGCGCGCCGGCGATCGCTGCGGCACTGAACGCCGCCCTGCACGAGGCCCGCGCGCGCCGTCCGCTGCGGCTCCGTGGCCTGCACGAGCCAGGTAGCGCCGTGCACGGCGAGGGCGGCGGCATGTTCTACCACCGCCCGACCAGCGGCTTTGTCCCTGGCGGCCCCACGCGCCGTCGCTTCGACCCGCGCACCGTGCCGGAGGGCCTCACGCAGGTGATCGGCCACATCGGCGACGACAAGTGTCGCACGCTGATGCCCGACTGGACCCAAGGCGAGCCCGCGCCCGGCAAGCTCCGCACGCTGGTGCTCCAACAAGAAGGCACCAAGACCCCGATCTACCGCGGCGGCGTACACGAGGGCGCGACGCGCATCATCTTCACGGACGGCGGGATGAGCAAGCAGCCGAGCACCGCGTACGAGCTCCTCGATCTCGATCGCATGCGAGCGCTCGCGCCAAATCTGGTCTAGAAACCCCTCATGGACTCCGTTCGCCACTTGATCTGCGGCGCTGGCATCAGCGGGCTCGCGACCGCCGCTTTCGGCAAGGAGAAGGATCTCCTCGTCCTCGAGAAGGATCTCGAGATCGGCGGCTACTGCAAGACCGTGAAGCAGGACGGCTTCACGTGGGACTACTCGGGCCACTTCTTCCACTTCAAGCACAAGGACATCGAGGCATGGCTCCGCGCGCGCATGCCTGGGCAGCGCATCCGCGACGTGCAGAAGAAGTCGACCATCTCCTACAAGGGCAAGCAGATCGATTTCCCGTTCCAGAAGAACATCCACCAGCTCCCGCAGGACGAGTTCATCGAGTGCCTGGTGGACGTGTACTTTGCACGCACCCGCACGGACGGCACAGCGCCTCCTCCAGAGAAGAACTTCAAGGAGATGCTCTATGCGCGGTTCGGCCGCGGCATCGCAGAGCGGTTTCTCATTCCCTACAACGAGAAGCTCTACGCCGTGGACCTGGCCGAGCTCGATCGCGACGCGATGGGCCGCTTTTTTCCGCACGCCGATCTCAACGACATCATCCGCAACATGCGCACGGCAGACAACGCGTCCTACAACGCCGCGTTCACGTATCCGGAGGGTGGCGCCATCGAGTACGTGAAGGCGCTCGCGAGCGAGGTCGAGACCTCACGCATCTGCCTGGGCGAAGAGCTCCAGTCGATCGATCTGCGCGCCCGCGTCGCGAAGACGAACAAGCGCGAGATCCACTTCGAGCGCCTGGTCTCCAGCATGCCGCTCCCCGCGCTGCTACGCGCCGCAAACCTCGCTCACGATGCTGCGGCGTTCTCGTGGAACAAGGTGCTCGTCTTCAACCTGGGCTTCGACAAGAAGGGCCCGAAGGACGTGCACTGGATCTACTACCCGGACCGCGCCCGCTCGTTCTATCGCATCGGCTTCTACGACAACATCTTCGACGCCGACCGCCTCAGCCTCTACGTGGAGCTCGGCTACAAGCACGGCGCCCCGGTAAACGTGGAGGAGGCCAAGCAGAAGGTCCTCAGAGACCTCCGTGCCGAGGGCGTCATCACGGACCACAAGCTGGTCTCCTCGCACTCCGTCGTGATGGATCCGGCATATGTGCATATTACACAGAAGTCCATCGCGGAGACCGCGCGCCTGGGGCGCATCCTGAACGCCCATGGCGTCTACTCGATCGGTCGATACGGCGGCTGGACCTACTGCTCCATCGAAGACAACATCGTGGAGGCGCAGCGCCTCGTTGCGGACTTCGACGCATGAGCCTGTCGCCGCCTCTGCAGCATCGCCGCAGCTTGCTCAAGATCGTGGGCGCTGCCGCAATCGGCGCGGCCTTCCTGTACGGCGTGTCCGAGGCCGACCGTCGCACGCGTCCGCACGAGGCGCTCGACGCCGTGCCCCAGGGTGCGTTCCTCGTCGCGACCGCCGACATCACGTCGCTGCGCCGCTCGCCCATCTACGCCGCGTTGTTCGGTGACGATGGCGGCCGCGCGCTCGGCCTTGGCGCGGTCGAGAGCGCGTGCGGCTTTGACCCCACCACGCGCATCCAGAAGGCCGTGTTCGTGATCCCGGAGGAGGGCGACAAGGGTGAGTTCGGCGTCGCCGCCACGCTCGACGTGACGCCCGACGAGATCAAGCTGTGCGCGCAGAAGCTCGCGGAGGCCCGGCACGAGGACGCCGACACGTCGCTCTCGAAGCAGGGCGAATTCTACGTCATGCAAGGCAAGGGCGAGTCGCTCCCACGGCTCGCGTTCAAGCCGGAGAGCGCCGCGCGCGGCCTGCTCCTCGTGGGCAAGGGCTCCATGGTCGACGCGATGATGGACACGAGCTCCGGCAAGCGCCCGCGCCTCGGCCCGGAGAGCCGCCACATGCTCCTTCGCACCGCGCTCTCCAAGGTCCCCGCGCCGAGCGTGCTCGTCACGGCCATCCTTCCGGAGTCCACGCGCGCGCGCGTCCGCACGGAGATGTTGCCGGAGCTCGAGAGGGGCAATCCCGGCTCGAAGGATCTCATGAGCGGCGTGCTCTCCGTCAGCACCGCGGGCGCCGCGCTGGTCGCAGGTGAGGACGGCGGCACCACGGAGCTGCGCGTAGTGCTCGACTGCGAGGCCGCGGATGCATGCGCCAACGTGAAGACCCTCATCGAACGCAAGCGGCTGGAGCTCGGGAAGAACTTCGCGCTTCGCCTCTTCGCCGGGCCGTTGCTCGACAGCCTCACGGTCGAGCAAGAGGGCGCGCGGCTCATCCTCCACACGGCGGTGCCCACGGCGGACGCCGCGCGGTTGATCGGCAGGACGCTGGACCTCCGCAGGGGGGATCGCCGCAAGAATGACCCTCTGCCCGGCTTCGGAGGCGACCCGCAAGATGACACCCCTCGCGGTCGCGATCCGGGCCAGAACTCGCCGTTCCGCAGGCCGCGTGCCCCTGACGAGACGCTTCCATCGAAGCTTCCACCGAAGCTTTCCTCGGAAAACGACCCTACTTCGTCGAAGGATGCTGGCCCCCGGTAGATTTTCCGGCGCGGCGGGCTTAACTTCGTTCTACGGTTGGTGGCGGCGGCGCGTGAAGCACGTCGCGTGTGTATCAAGGAGACCTCGCCCATGGCTGGAAAGAACATCGTTGAGCTGACGGACACGAACTTCGACGCGGAGGTCCTGAAGAGCGACGTCCCCGTCCTGGTCGACTTCACGGCGACGTGGTGCGGGCCCTGCAAAGTCCTCGCGCCCGTGGTCGAGAAGCTCGCGGACGAGTTCGCGGGAAAGTACAAGGTCGGCAAGCTCGACATCGACGACGCGCCCGGCGTCACGCAGAAGTACGGCGTCCGTGGCGTCCCCACCGTCATCGTGTTCAAGGGCGGCGAGCGCAAGGGCCAGCACGTCGGTGTGACGAACAAGGAGACGCTGCTCAAGCTGCTCGAAGGGTGAACTGGCGGTGAGCCGGCGCTGAGCCAAGGCTTCTTGAGTTCGTTCCCGCAGTCGTTCCCGCAATCGTTCCTGGGAGGGTCGTGGCGCTGCCGCGGCCCTTCACTCGTTTAAGACCCGCGCGACAACTCCCTCTGCCCCCCTCGGACCTCGAAATCGCGCGGGCCGGCCAAAAACACGCGAACCCCTGGGGTTTTTCCCTGCCGATTGCCCGTGGAATCATGCCGGGAGGGCGCGTATCGTACGGGAGCCGTGTCAAGCGCCTCCGATCCCCGTCTAGCCCCACTGAGGGACTCGCTCATCGGACAGGTTTTGTCCGGCGCCGAGAAGACGAAGTACTACCTGCGCGAGTGCCTCGGTGAGGGCGGGCAGGGCTGGGTCTTCCGCGCGACCTGGAACGATCCCGACGGCGTCTACGTGATCGTGAAGGTAATGCGTCCAGATGTCGTGAGCACCGAGGCCCTGCTCCGCTTCAAGAGTGAGGCCGAGGTCTTGCGCACGCTGTCGACCGTGCCGCAGCCGAACCCGTACGTGGTCCGCTTCTACGATCATGCGATCGCGCAGATCCCGTCGCCGTTTGGCGGCGAGCCGCTCGGCATGCCGTTCACCGTGCTGGAGTACGTGAACGGCCCCACGCTCGAGCGCGTGCTCTCCGATCAGGGCGGCCGCGGCCTGTCCGTGGACCGCGTGCGCCGGCTGACACGCCACGTGGTGCAGGCGCTCGACCTCGTGCACGCGAAGAAGATCGTCCATCGCGATCTGAAGCCGTCGAACATCCTGCTCGCCACCGAAGGCGGCGTGGAGATCGCCAAGGTCACGGACTTCGGGCTGGTGAAGCTCGTGGACATGAACTTGCAGCGCACCACCTCGCTCGCAGGTGCGTCGCTGGGCTACGCGCCGCCGGAGCAGTACGAGCGGCGGAACGAGCGCGTGTCGGAGCGCACGGACCTGTTCTCGCTCGCCGCCGTGTTCTTCGAGATGCTCACCGGGCAGCCCGCGTTTCCGTTCAATCCGGGCGAGAACCCGCTGCTCATCGTCACGCGGATCATGAACTCGCCGCGGCCGGAGCTCATGCAACATCGCGACGCGCTCGCGCCCGAGCTCGGCATGCGCACTGCGCTGATCGAGTCCCTCGACAGAGAGGTGAAGAAGGCGCTCGCCGCGGATCCCAAGGAACGTCACGCCACCGTGACGGAGTTCTGGACCGCCATCGAGCCCGCGCTGCGTCTCGCCGCCAGCGAGGACTCGCAGAGCGCGCCGGGCAGCAAGGTCTCGCCCTTCGAGGCGACCGCGCGCGCCGACCGCGAGGCCGTGATGTCCTCCCGCGTCGTGGCGAAGATCAACGCGGCGCCCGCGAGCGTCGCGGTGCCGTCCGCGGTGATGTCGCAAGCGCAGCCCTCACAGGCGAACAGCGCACAGCCCAGCGGGCAGGGCAGCGGCCGTCCCAGCGGACAGCCAAGCGGACAGCCAAGCGGACAGGCCAGCGCGAAGAGCGGCGGCGGCTCGGGTCCTCCGCAGAGCGTGCTGCAGTCCACCGTGGCGATGTCGCCCCATCAGAGCCAGGTGCAGCCCACGCACGCATACTCGCAGCGCGTGTCCGAGGCGACCGCTGCGAACCCCATGTCGTGGAAGTTCCGCGTGGTCACCCCGTCGATCAAGGCGGGCACCGTGCGCTCGGCGATCTTCGCGCCTGGCGGTGACGTCGCGCTTGGTGTCGGGCCGATGGGCATCGCGCGCTGGGAGCGTGGGATGTGGTACTCGATCCCGCTGCCTGGCGGCTTCGACCCGCGCATCATCCAGGGCGCGTTGTGGCTCCGCGACCGCGAGATCCTGCTCTACGGTGACCGCGCATTCGTCGCGCGACTCTTGCCGTCCGGCGGCCTGGACTACTGGAACGTCCCCGACCGCGACGTGGCATTCTTCGGCGGTCGCGCAGAGGATAGCGGCATCGTCACGCTGGTCGGCGAGCGCCCGTATCGCGCGTCCGCGCCCCGCAAGGTGCCTGGCACCACCGTCGGTGTTCTCGCGCAGTGGCAGGGCCAGCGTCTGGTCACGCTCGCGGAAGCTGCATCATGCACGCGTCTGTCCAGCGTCGCGCGCACGGGCGCGGGGCAGCTGGTCGCTTGCGGCACGTTCGGCACGCTGGTCCGACTGGAGATGGGCGTCGCAGAGACCGTGGGCACCATCTGCGCCGGGCACCTCACCTGCATCGAGCGCACGTCCGATGGTGGCGCGGTCACCGTGGGCGCGGGCGGCCACGCCCTCATCCTGACCCCGCGCCTCGAGCCACAGCTCGAAGCCGTGCAGACTACACGCGATCTGCTCTGCCTCCACGTGTCGGACGACGCGGGCATCTGGGCCGGCTCTGCCGCCACGCGCCTCCTGCGTCGCTGCTCTGGCAGCTGGATCCGCATGCCGTTCGAGCTCGGGTTCGCGCCCAACGTCGTCGCGGTATGGGCCACGGGACGCGCGGTGCGTGCGATCTGCGACGACGGCGCCGTGATCGAGGGAGTCATTCCCTGAGCGGAGACGCGGTCGACCAGCCGAGGAAGCGGCGCATTCCGAGGTTTCTGCGAAGGGTGCTGATAGCGAGCGTGGTGATGCACGGCCCGTTCGGTCTGGCCGCCTTTGAAGGCGCGCGCGAAGCGGGGCTGTCGTTCTGGTTCGCGGTCGCAGTCGCGGTCGGGCTCGTCGCGGCCGGCATTCGCCTGTTCGTGGGGCGGCTGCGCGGCGCGATCGACGACCATCCGCGGAGCTGGTCGCGGCTGTGGCTCGTCGACATGCCGTACTTCGTGCACTTCGGCGCGTGCGTGTTCCTGCTCCTCCCGGGGCTCGTCGCGCTCCTGTTGATGCCACTCACCGGAGTGCATCTCGGCTTCTTCCTGCGCACGTACCTGACGGGCGCGCTCATCGCTGCATACGCCGTGTTCGTGCGTCGGCGGTGGTTCGTCGTCAAGGACGTGGACGTGACGATCGCAGATCTGCCGGCGGCGTTCGACGGCTACACCATCGCGCATCTGTCGGATCTGCACATCGGTGGGCTCATGCCTGCGGACTTCGCGATGCGCTGGGTGCGCGCAGCGAACGGACGGTCGCCGGACCTCTGCGTCGTGACGGGCGACGTCGTGACGAATGGCACCGCGTTCCATGCGGACATCGCGCGCGTGCTCGGCGCGCTTCGCGCGAAGGACGGCGCGGTGCTCTCCATGGGCAACCACGACTACTTCGGCGATGGCGAGCCGCTCATCACCCTCGTGCGCGAGGCTGGCGTGACTGTGATGCGCAACGAGGGCAAGGCGATCGAGCGCGGCGGAGAATACGTGTATCTTGCAGCCATCGACGACACGTGGACGCGTCGCGCGGACATGGACAAGGCGCTCGCGCAGCGGCCCGCTGGGATGAAGACGATCCTCCTCGCCCACGATCCGGATCAGTGGGACGGCGCGCGCGCTCGCGACGTAGCGCTGACGCTCAGCGGCCACACGCACGGGGGACAGGTCGCGTTCCCGTTCCTCGCGCGCTGGTTAACGCTGAGCCGCATCGCGCACAACTACAGCCTGGGCAAGTACGAGAAGGATGGGCGCACGCTGTTCGTCCACCCAGGCCTCGGCACCACGGGCCCACCCATCCGCCTCGGCGTAGCCCCCGCCGTAGTGATCCTGCGCCTGCGCCGCGCGTGAGGCTTCAGTCCGTGACGTCGATGGCGCGTCCGCAGAGCGCGGAGCCGGAGCTGGCGGGGCCCTTCGGCGTCATGGGTCCAACGCGCACGGTCAGCAGCGCCTTGCCCTTCGCCACGCCGCGGACCTCCACCTCGACGGTGGTGGTTGGCTTCGGTGCGGGTGGAAGCTTGTCCTTCACGTCGCGGATCTCGATGGCTTCGATGTTCGCCGTGGGGAGGAGCGCGCGTGGCGCCAGAACGGCGACCTCTCCCGCGCTCGCCTTCATGCCCGCCACGTGACCGCCGGTCAACGCCTGGCCTCCGAGCTCCACCCAGAGTCCACGCGCCGGGCCGCCTGTGTTCACCACGGTGAGCCGCAGCTTGGTCGTCTGTCCTGCGCGCACGGTCCACGGCGTCGCGGAGTCCGCAACGAGACCAAGCGTGGGGGAGCCCGTCTCGCGCCGCGGAGGGGGCGGTGGTTTGAGCGCGACCAGCGGGCGAGGCTTTGGCAACGGCACCTCGCCACCTTCATCGCCCGCTTCGTCGGCTTCGTCGGCTTCGTCCTCGTCTGACTCTTCGTCCGCGTCGTCAGCTGCGTCCGCTCCGTCCAGACCCAGCGGCACGTCGAGCTCGTCGGCTGCGCCTGCGCCGCTCAGCCCGGCTGGCGTGAGGCCCGGCGCGAGGCCCGGCGCCATGCCCGGCGCGATGCCCGCGTCCGGCACGCTCTTGGCGCTGGCCGTCTTCGTTGCCTTCGTTGGCTTCGTGGCCTTCGGATCTTTGGCCGGTGTTGTTTTCTGCCTCGCCATGACTGTTACTCGTCGTCCGTTCCGCCCATCTCGTCCACGGGCGTCCATTCCATCCGTGCGAGAGGCGTGTGCTCGTCGTAGACCATCATCGGCGCGACCGCGCGCGCGATGCCCAAGATGCTCGGCGGGAGCGACGCGCCGAGCTGCACCTCGAAGCTCGAGCTGTGCATTCCCGCGAGCTCCAGCGCTTGATCGACGATCGTCTTCCCGGCATCGGGCGACTCGACGATGGGGCAGTTCTCCGGAAGGTTGCCGGCGGAGCGCGCTGCCTCGAGCGCGTTGCGGATGCCGCCCATGCGATCGACGAGCTTGTTGCCGAGCGCCTGCTGGCCCATCCACACGCGACCCTGACCGACCGCGTCCACTTCTTCGCGCGTCATGTGGCGACCGCGCGAAACGCGCTCGAGGAAGATGTCGTAGAACTGGTGGATCTTGTGATCGAGCTCTTTTCGCTCGTCGTCGGTGAAGCCGCGGAATGGTGAGTCCGCGTCGGCGCGCGGCGCGGTCTTCACGGTGTCCACGTTGACGCCCAGCTTGCCGAGCAGCTCACTCACGTCCGCCTTGCCGGCGAAGATGCCGATGCTTCCGGTGATCGTGAGCGGCAGCGCGAAGATCATGCGGCCAGACGAGGCGATGTAGTAGCCGCCGCTCGCCGCGACGCTGCCCATCGAGATGATCAGCGGCTTCTTGTCGTTCAGGAGCTTCAGCTCACGCCACATCACGTCGGACGCGAGGGACGAGCCGCCGGGGCTCTCGATGCGAAGGACGACAGCCTTGATGTCGTTGTCCTCGCGCATCTTCTTCGCCTGCTCGGCGATGGAGTACGAGCCCACCAATCTGGTGCCGAGCAGCGGGACGTTCCTGGAGCGCCCGTCGATGATGTCCCCATCCACGTAGATGAGACCGAGCTTCGGGCGTCCGCCGATGACATCAGCGGCGCGCGTCTCGTCCTCGTACTTTTCGAATTTCACCTTATGACCAACGGAGTCCGTGGCCACCTTCTCGAGCTGGTCGTCGAAGGCAGCCTCGTCCACGAGACCGGCGTCGATCGCCTCCTTGGTGGTGAACGGGCCCTTGAGCGCGGCCGCGCGGATCTTCTCGTCCGGCATGTGGCGGTAGAGCGCGAGGTTGCGATCGAAGACGGCCTCCACGTTGCGGAGCAGGTCTTCCTGATCCTGGCGCGCGACCTCGCTCGCGTGCTCGTTCATGAACTGCTCGGGCGCAGATTTGTGCGCGCCGATGCGCACGATGTCGACCTTCACGCCGAGCTTCTTCAGCACACCGCCCAGGTAGTAGTACTGCGAGCGCAGGCCGGAGTAGCGCAGGCCGCCCGCGGGGTTCACGACGATGCGATTCGCGCTGGCGCAAGCGAAGAGCGCGCGCGCGCCGCCGTCCTCGAGGCTGCAGACGACCTTCTTGCCGCGAGCGCGGAGCATGCGGAACGCGTCCGCGAGCTCCTCCGCGTGTGCGTACGAGCCGGCGGGCTCCGTGCGCATCTCCATCATGACGAGCGCGATCTCCTTGTCCTCGGCGATCTTCCAGAGGCGCTCCAGCATGTGCACGTGGGATCGCGCGCCGGGCGTGCTCTCGATACGGATGATCACCGCGCGCTCCGGGCGGGGCACGCCTGGCGAGAGCACGTTGGAGACGCTGAAGGTCGCGTACTCACCCACGCTCTGGCTGGTGCCGAGGCCATTGCCGAAGAGCGCGCCGCCTCCGGCGGAGAACTTGTTGAAGTTGACCTCGAGCCCAGCGGTGGCAAGGACGCCGCGCCGTGACTCGTTCGCGAGCTCCTGGACCTCGACGTCGCCGCGCGCGCGGCCGACACCCGGGATGTCGATGCCGAGCGTGGCGCGCGGTCGGAAGCGATCCTGTCCTTCGAGGTAACGGACCTCCACGCCGAGCTCCGCGGCGCGTGTACCCGTGGGACGGAACGCGGCCCCGAGCGCGTAGCTGCGATCCAGCACTGGATAGCCCAGCGGCGGAAGGTGCTTGATGCTCGGACCGTTGAAGTCGTTCAGGGTGAGCGCGAATGCGAAGAGCGGATACGGACGGTAGCTTGCGCCCGCGGTGAGCCCGAAGAGCCCGTTCGTGTACGTGTTGGTGGAGTAGCTCCACTGCGCCGTCGCGCCCACGGCCCATTCGTCGCCGAACTTCCGAGCGAGGCCGGCGGTCAGCCACACGTAGTCCGTGCCATCGTAGGGGAAGCCCACGCCGTCCACGCCGCCGGGTGGCTGCACCAGGTCGACGCGGAAGGCCGACGCGAAGCCGAACGGAAGCTTCGTCGCGAGGTCGAACGCATGACCGCAGCCCACGTGCTGCGTGTCTGGACAACGCACGAACGTCCAGCGCGCCTCGCGGCCGTTCATGAAGGCCAGGTTGGCCGGATTCAAGACGACCGCCTCGGCGCTGTCCTCCGTGGCCATGGAGCGGCCGGGCGACATGATGCGCTCTGCGCGCGTGGGGAACGGCTCACCAGCCTGCGCGGTGGGCTCCGAGACGGAATATGCGAGGGATGCGAGGGAGCACGCGAGAGCGCACGAGATTGCCGGCGAACCCATCACCGTCACCCGAGAAAACAGCGACCTTCGTCGAACGAATCTCACGCCAGCCTCCAACTTATTCATGTCAATTGCGCGAGCTCGCGAAGCGTCTCTGCCTCCGCGTCGAAGGTCTTCTTCAGCTCAGAGACGATCAGCTTCTCGGCGACGGCCTTCACGAGCTTCACGTTGAGGTTCACGTCGCCAGAGAGCACGCGCTTGGTCCGGCCCGAGTCGAGCGCGAACAGCTCGTACTTGCCGCTCGCGGAGAAGTACTTCTGCCACTCGGGCTTGATCTTCGGCGTCACGCTCCATGTCGAGGAGTGCGCCTTGAGGTCGTAGCTGGTCTCCTCATCCCAGGCGCACATCTCCTTCGTCACGTAGGGCCGAGCGAAGCGCGGGATCTTCACGTTGGCCTGAAAGCTCCAGACACGGTGGAGACCGCCTTCGCCGAGCTCGTGCGATTTCTGCGTGATCGACTCCACATTCGGGATGCGATGGAGCAGCTTCTCCGCCAGATCGGGGGAGAGCACCGCCAGCTCGATGGCATCGAGCGGGATGTCGAATTCGTGGACGACCTCGAACTGCACGCAGCGCCAACGCTACAACATCCCGCGGGCTTCGGCGACAGCGCGGATGGCGTCTTTTCGGCGGGCGAGCTCGTCGTGGTCTTTCACCGGCAAAAACCGCGATTCCCGGCCTTCGCGCGGCACTTTCAGGTACGCGGAGGGCAGGGCGGACGTCAGCTCTTGCAGCAGTCGCTCGTACTGGATGGCCGGTGCGCCATCGACCTTCTTCTCGACCTCGAAGAAGTTCCAGTCGATGTGCGCGGACTCGAGCTGGTCCGCGCGGACCAGGAACGTGTTCGTGTTGAAGACGCGCACGGTGGTGGCGTCGAACCCTTTCGGCAGCCGGAACTCCTCCAGCACCTGCAGCTTGCCAAGCGCGTGGACGGGGATGCCGCCCTTGTCTCCTTGTGCCTTCTCGCAGACCTCCACCATGACGTCGCGGCTCGCCTCGATGAACTTGCCGAGGATGGCCGCGTCGATGCTGGCGCCCAGGTTGTCCAGGTTCGCGATCCACACGTACTTGCCGCCGCCAGCGACGAACTCGCGCAGGTAGCCAGAGCGGCGGACCGCGTCCACGAGATCGCCGTGGCCCGAAGCATGGAGGCTTGGCTTCTTCTGCGAGTCCAGGAACACGTGACCATCCGGCGTGAGCCGCACGGAGAGGTTCTGCATGAACGCGCGGACGTGCGCGGGCGCCTTCGCCGCCGAAAGCGCCTCGCGGATCGGAGCGTGCGTCGCGTCGGAGGTCATGAGCCACAGCGGGATCATGTGCTTTGCCTTCGCGCTCGCGTTCGCGTTTTCCATGAGGCGCAGCGAGAGGAACGTGCGCTGCGGCAGGGCCTCCACCAGCGCCTTCACCACGCCGCCCATGCGCGTGGCCATGCCACCAGCGAGCACGATGAACGCGAGCTCCCCGCGGGAGATCGCAGCCTCGCCGAGCTGCGCGAGACGCGCGTGGTCGGCGCTACCCTCGGGCGGCATCGAAAGCAGGTCATCGGCGCCGGGTGCGCGCACGTCGCCCGCCACGCGGTTCCGGCGATCGCGCTCACCAGCGTCCGCGCCCAGGGTCGCGGCGAGGCCGAGGAGGCGGTCCTTGTCGAAACCTGCATGATGCAAGTGTTCGAGCGTGTCGGCGTCCAGGGTTTCGAGCTCGTCGCGGAGGGTCGTCATGGCGACTTCGATGTTCGCGCGGAGCCGCGGAAAGGTCGAGGCGGAAAGTGCGACCACGGGCTTACCCCTGGATGTCCGCTCGCAGTCTCCTCACGGCTCGCGCGAGCGGTTCCAGATCGCGCACGCCGAGCCAGCTCAGTAGCCCGCGGGTCTCGGCGTAGCTTGCGAGCGCGGCCAGCACGTGTGCGGGCGCGGGCGTGCGCACGTCCACGCGCACGCGGTGCCCCCAGCTCTCCGGTCCGCACTCGATGAGCTCGAACGGTAGCGTGCCCAGCGCGGTCCGAAGGTGGGCGCGCAGCTCGGGCTCGACCTGCGTCGCCTCCAGCGGCGGCACCTCCGGCGCCTTCTTGCCCTTCGTCCGCGGCGCGGGCTGTCTCCAGAGCTGCGCAAAGCACCCGAGGGTCTCGCCCTCCAGCGCCGCAACGGACGCATCCCTCTGGTATCCGACCAGCGCTGTTCGCTTCCGCCTCACCAGATCGTCCACGAGGATGAGGCGGTCCGCGACCGTCACGGTTCCATCGAGCTCACGCCCAAGTGCCGCCGCCTGCTCACGCGGCGTCGTGTGATCGTCATAGGACCAGAAGCTCATCGCGAGCCGCGGCTTGTCCTTCGGCGGGCTCGCGAGCTGTTTCATCGCCTGGGTGAGCGCATCGCGATCGACCTCGTCGAACACGAGCTCCATCGCAAAAGGACGGCCCGCAGCGATCCCGAGCAAGGAGTCGCGTCGCCAGGAAAGGGGAGCGGTCGAGGTCGAGGTCGTTCCCTCCGCGAGCAGTACGAACACGTCCTTCCCGTGGGCTGCGGCGATCGCTCCTGCTCTCTCCGCGCTCGCCACCAGCTGCTCCACATCCCTGTCATCTCGTGCTCGGATCGCCGCGAGCGCTGGCGCGTTTCCCTTCGCGTGCACATGCACTCCGCCCGCGAGCACCAACCCGCCGCGCTTCCACGAGAGCGCTCGCAGCTCCGGGAACTCGTCGCCTGGAGCATAATCCGTGCGTGCGATGAACGTGCGACCGACGCTCACCATCTCGTCGGGAGCGTTTCCCTTCGCGCCCTCCCTTCCAGAGACGCGCTCCGTCTCGAAGAGCTCCTTCCACGGCGCGCTGTACGGCATGCCGGGCGCGTAGCCGGGAATAAGCTCCGACAGGAAGCGCGAGGCATCGTCCTCGGACTCGAACCGCGAGACCAGCAGGCACTCGCCGCTGTTGTTTCCGCTGAAGCTCTGCCACACGTGGATCTCGGATCTGCCGTGCGGTGTGCTCGCCGCATCGTTCGCCGAAGGCAAGGGCTTGCGGGCGCATCCAAGCCGGGGCGACGCGCGCCGGAGCTCCGTGCGCCGACGGTTCCAGATCGTGAGGGCGTCCTCGGCCGACGCGATCGGAAATGACTCTTCCTGGAAGGAGCAGCTCTGTGCGCGTCTGTCCGGCGTGATCGAGAGGAAGTCCACGCCGGCGCCGCAGTCACCTTCGTCGTCGACGCCGTTCCACAGTCGCGGCACGGAGAGCCGTGCACCGAAGCACACGGACACCCGCACCGGGAGCGGGCTCGCGGCGATGATCGAAGCGAGCTGCTCCTCGCCCGCGGGACCGAGCATCATCGCTGGGTCGCGTCCGACATAGGAGAGGAGCGAGACATCCTTCGCGCCCAGCGCCGCAAGCTCACACAACGTCGCGGGCAGCTCGGGTAGCGCGGCGTCGTTCACCAGGACGTTCGCGCCCCAGAGCTGTCCCGCACGGAGCAGCACCTGCGCGGCGGGTCGCCACGGCACCTCGTCATAGAGCGACAGGCGAACCTGTCCGAGCCCGCCCTCGAACGAACGCAGACGTGCGTCGTCGAGCAGCGTCCCGTTCGTCGTCACGTGCAACGCGAGTCGCGTGCGTGCGCGCAGCCTCTTCACCAGCTCCGCGAGGCCCGCGAAGGCGAATGGCTCTCCGCCACCGAATGCCACCTCCAGCGTGCCGGCGTCGGCCAGGCCAACGAGGATGCGCTCCGCCGAGTCGACGCTCCACGTGCTCGAGCGCGCAGTGTCCCGCGAGCAAAAGTCGCACGAGAGGTTGCATGCGTTGGTGATCCCGAACATCACGACGCGTGGTGCCCTACGCTTGAACTCGCGCGTCGCCTCGCTCCCGACGCGGACGTAGGTGCCTGTCTCCGGGTGGAAAAACAGCACGGCGCCATCGACCGGGTGGCGAGCGAAAGTCTCTGGTTGCACGCTCCTCACCTTCCCCTACACGGCCGCGCAATTCGGACGTTGTTCGTGCCTCACGCAAACTCGGCAGTGTCGGTGGCCTTTTGCTCCCCGGAGTGTACCTTGTTTTTGGAACGCCGTTACATGGGGAGGCGTTTCAGTGTTGCGGGGAATGCGTGTGATGGATCATCGTCAATTCTCAGGTGTAGTGCTTCTGTCGTGCTTGCTCGCGGCCTGTGTCGCGAACGAGCCGCAAGCGCCCACGCGTGGGACCGTGGTCAGCGGACCTCCGCCCGCCATGATGACGGAGCCCAACACGCAGCCGCCGCCGCCGCCCGCACCGAACGCGACGTGGGTCAGGGGGTACTGGCATTGGACCGGCGCGCAGTACACGTGGGTCCCCGGTCACTGGGAGACGCCGCCGCACGGCGCGCGCTGGATGGAGCCGCGCTACTCCTCGACTGGCGGACAATACTTCTACGAGGCAGGCCGCTGGGACCACACAGCGAACGGCGGACCACACCCGCAAGGCCCGCAAGGGCCGCAGACTCCCCCTGCGAACACCGTCGCGAACGGCACGGTAAGAGCGCTACGCTGAGGGCGTGACGGGTCGCTCGCGCACCACCACCTCGTTCTCGGGTCGTCGGCTCCTCGCGGTCGTTGCTGCGCTCATCGTGTCGCTTGCCGTGCCCGCGCATGCGCGCAACCCGAACGCGGTGCTCCACGAACAGATCCCCGCGGATCCGCGAGAGGACGTCGCGCTCGCGCTCTCGCTGGATGGCGATCTGCCCGCCGCCATCGATACGCCCAGCGGCGTCGTGCCCGCGCCCGACCCGCGCCGGGCCCCCGATAGACCCGCGCCGTACGCGCCCGACCGCGCCGGTCCCGACAAGACCAGGTTCGAGCCCGACCGTGACACGCACAAGCCAGAGGCGCTCCCCTACGACGAGCCTTTCTCGCCGTCGACCGCGCCGTTCAAGCGCCTGAGCGCGTTCGATCAAGTAGATGCGTCCTACACGTTGTCCGTGAGGGACAGCACCACGCGCACGATGCTGGTGGGGAAGCCCACGCCAACGCAGCTGCCGAACGAGGACCTCTTCTACGGCGACCTCATCGTCGACGTGCGACCCGACAAACCCACGCGCATCCCCAGCGTGGGCGCGGGTGCTCGCATCCTCCGTGCGCGCGCCGGCGTGGGCACCACGGACATCTCCATCACCTTCGCGCGAGACGGCGCGGACAACTGGTTCATCTTTGGCGACCGCGAGACGCGCGCGCGCGTCGTCATGGAGATCGCCATCCCACGCGCCGCGCTCGGCGGCGACTTCGGCGACCCATCATGGGCGGAGCTCAGCTACCCCATGGCATCGGTCTCGCCGAACATCGCGCGCTCCGCGCTCGAGGTGCAGCGCCGCATCGGCGTGAGCCCCTCCACCATGCGCCCGCGTGAGGTGGTCTCCAAGATGGCGGCGTACTTCCGCGCATTCCAGGACTCGCCCGAAGGCCCAGGCGTCACGCGCGACGTCTATCTGGATCTCGCGCTGTCCCAGAAGGGCGTGTGCAGGCACCGCGCGTTTGCGTTCCTCGTGACCGCGCTCTCCATCGGCATCCCCACGCGCATGGTGCTCAACGAAGCGCATGCATGGGTCGAGGTCTACGACGGGCGCATGTTCCGCAGGATCGATCTCGGCGGCGCCGGCCGCATGCAACGCGACGAGACCTCGCAGAATATCCCCTACGACAACCCCGACGATCCGTTCGCATGGCCCCCCGGCGCCAGCCGCGGTCAGGACCTCCAGAGCCCGCGCCGCGCACAGGCGCAGCTCCCTCCGCCGAGCCACCCGCCGAGCGACGCACAGCCTTCTCCGTCCGGTTCCGTCGCGTTCGCGCCGTCGAGCTCCGGCTTCGCCATTCCGGGCGTCACTCCGGCGGACAGCAAGAAGGGCGGCGGCAAGAATGGATCGCAGGAGCCCCCGCAGCCGCCAGACACGCGCTCGCCTACCATCGTGTCGCTCACAGTGCTCGACGCGGACACGCATCGCGGCAGCGCCTTCCACGTTCGCGGCAAGCTCACCGCCGACGGCGACGCGTGCACGGACACGGCCGTGGTCGTGGTCCTCATCTCCAGCACCACTGTGGTTCCGATCGGCACGATCGCCACGGACGACAAGGGCGCGTTCGACGCATCCATCACGTTGCAGAGCAGCCTTGCCGTGGGCGAGTACGACGTGCGCGCGTACACGCAAGGCAACACGAAGTGCGGCCCCGGGGTGAGCCCATGAGCGCGGCCTTCGTTCCGTTCCTGTACGAGCTGCGCGCGAAGAAGGTGAAGGTCGGCCTTCAAGAGGCCATGGCGCTCGCACAGGCGCTCGCACTCGGGCTTCACGAGAGCTCGCTCGATGGCTTCTACCACGTGGCGCGCGCGCTCTGCGTCCACCGCGAGAGTGACCTCGACTCCTTCGACGACGCGTTCGGCAGCCATTTTCGCGGCATCGCAGGAGAGAGCATCAAGCTGCTCGACGAGCTGGAGGACTGGCTCGCGGACATGAAGGAGCGTCGCGATCTCACGCCGGAGGAGCTCGCGTCGCTGCAGGCGCTCGACATGGAGGAGCTGCGCAAGCAGTTCGAGGACCGCCTCCGCGAGCAGAAGGAGCGGCACGACGGCGGCAACCGCTGGATCGGCACCGGCGGCACCAGTCCGTTCGGCGCAGGTGGCGTGAACCCCGCGGGCATCCGGGTGGGCAAGTCCGGTGGTGGTCGCAGCGCTGTCGGCATCGCGGACGCGCGTCGCTACAAACCCTATCGCGGTGACGTGGTGCTCGACGTCCGCCAGATCGAGGTCGCGCTCAGGAAGCTGCGCGCGTTCACGCGGGAGGGGCAGCTGGACGAGCTCGACATCGACGGTACGATCGAGAAGACCGCGAAGAACGCGGGTGAGCTCGAGATCGTGCTCCGTCCGCCGCGCAAGTCGAACGTGCGCGTGCTGCTGCTGATGGATGTCGGCGGCTCCATGGATCCGCACACGCAGACGGTGTCTCGCCTCTTCTCCGCGGCGAAGCGCGCGTCGAACATTCGCTCGCTGAAGACGTACTACTTCCACAACTGCATCTACGGGCGGCTCTACGACACCGAGCGATTCACCGACCCCGTGAAGATGGAAGACATCTTCGAGCAGGTCACCCCGGAGTGGAAGCTGGTGCTGGTGGGCGACGCGGCTATGCATCCCTCCGAGCTCCTCGGCCCCGGTGACTGGGAGTACTACGCAACGGGCAAGGCAGGCGAGCCGCGCGCGGGCATCCAGTACATGCAGAAGCTCGCCGACCATTTCCGGAAGAGCGTGTGGCTCAATCCCGATCCTCAGAACTACTGGAAGGGCGGCACCGCCGAGGCGCTCTCGAAGGTGTTCACGATGCACCAGCTCACGCTCGACGGGCTCGGCGACGCGATCACGCACCTCTCGCGCGGCGACATCCGTAAGCGCTGAGTCGTCTGCGCTCAGCGCCTCTTCAGGTTCTGCGCGGGGGGGACCATGAAGAACCGCTGCGGCCCTGATGACGCGGCAGTCGTCACGCGTTCGTGCTGCAGTCTACTTGTCACGTCCTCGATCGATGGCGCGGGAGGCGGTGCGATCTCGCTCGCCGCGGGCTGCGGCGGCTCATCGGTCACGCGACCGCGCTGGTAGACGTAGTAGAGCGGCAGCCCGACGACGAGCGCGAATGCAATCCCTCCGAACATCAGATTGCGTCCGACGGGCGACGCTTCCTTGATCACGAACTCGGGGAGCTGCAGGGGCGGCCGCAGACCTTGCGGGCCCGCCATCGGATTGTCTTGCACCATGGTCGCGTTGTCCGGCGCGGCGCGCATGTTGCCCTGAGAGAACGCGGGGCGACGCACCAAGGTCGCGTCCAGGCCAGCACCCCGCGACGACGGCGGAGCGACCTCGGTTGCTGCAACGCCCAGCGCGCGCGCGTCGACGCGGGTGGGATCGCCCGCCGACCACGGCGCGGGCTCATCGTCGTCGCCGCTGATGTCGGGGAGCGCCGCAAGCGTTCGCGGGGCCTGAATGGTGCGCAGGAGAGCGAGCTTCGCCTCGCGCGCGTCGGCCCATCTCTCGTTCGGATCGTCGGAGAGGCAGCGGTCAAGCCAGTCCACGAGCTCTGGCGATGGCGCGGCGCCGCTCGGAGGCCGGAGCGGCGGCGGTGTGATGACGACGCGCGCGTCCAGGAGACGACCGAGGTCGAGAGCGGTCCACGGCCGCTTGCCCGTCGTGAGCTCGTAGAACGTGATGCCGAGCGCCCAGATGTCCACGCGAATATCAATCGACGTGCTTCGTAGCACTTCGGGCGCCGCGTACTCGATCGCCGCGCCATCGTCGGTGCCGCTGACGGTGGGCCCGTCAACGATGGTGCCGATGCTGTAGTTGGCGAGCTTCAGGATCTGCTGACCCGGTTGCGGCTCCACGAGGAACATGTTGCTCGGGCGCAAGTCGCGGTGGAGGAGACCAAGCGCGTGCGCTTGCTGGAGCGACTCGCACGCCTGCACCAGCAGCTGCGTCGCGTCCGCGAACGAAAGCGGTCCGGCCTCCTTGATCAATCGGCGGAGGTCGACGCCCACCGCATACTCGAGCGCGAGAAAAGGCGCCCCCGACGAGAGCAGCCCGGACGACACGACACGAATGGTGTTGGGCCCCGACACACGCGAGAGCATCTTCGCCGCTTCGAGAAAACCCGCGACGCCACCAGGGTGTTTCTCGAGGAGCGCCGGGTCGTACACCTTCACTGCGTAGCGTTGTCGCGAGGACGTGTGCTCCGTATCGAGAACGACCGACGCGCCACCGGAGCCGAGCACCGCCAGCACGCGGTAGCAGCCAGCAATCACGACGCCTGCCCTGACGTTCGCGAGGTCGTGCTCCGGCGCCATCTTCATCCGCGATCGAAACGATAGCTCAGGCCGCCAATCCGCGAACCCGTGGATCGGGGACGGACCACCAGACAGTCTCACCGGTACTGTCTCCACTGCGCACTCCATGCGATTTTCGGCTCCGGCAGCGCGGGTCTGAACGAGCGGCCCCCGTGGCACGGTCCCGGCATATTGAATCGGGTTCAACGGGACGGGACGATACGAAGGGGAGCGAACATGACGTCGAAATGGGTGACCTCTCTTGCAGCACTGACAATCCTTGGTGTCGTCGCGTGCGGCGCGGACGCGGGCGGCCCGACGGCCGACGAAGGCTCCGGCAACACGCAAGATCCGAACGGCGGCACCACGCCCGGCAGCACCGGCGGCGGCAGCGGCGGTAACCTCGGTGGCGCAGGCGGCAGCGGCGGCGGCGGTGGCGGCGGTGGCGTCGACCCGAATTGCGCCGGTACCGTGGCAGAGACGCAGAAGTCGAAGGTCGACATCGTCTTCGTCATCGACGACTCGGGCTCGATGACCGAGGAGATGGCGCAGATCAAGACCAACGTGAACACCTTCGCGCAGAAGATCGGGGGAACGGGGCTGGACTATCAGGTGCTCTTCATCGTGAAGAAGGCGAAGAGCAGCACGCAAAACGGCAACGTCATCTGCGTGCCCGCGCCCCTTGGTGGCGCCAACTGCGGCGACAACGCGCCGCTCTTCCACCACATCGATCAGGACGTCCAGAGCAACGACGCCCTCCAGCTCCTGCTCTCCACGTACGACAGCAGCAACGCCGCGCTCGCGTGGAACAAGTACCTCCGCCCAGAGTCGACGAAGGTCTTCGTGATCGTCTCCGATGACGAGTCGAACCTCGCGTACGACAAGTTCGACACGCAGCTCTTGGCGAAGGCGCCGCTGGGGATGTTCGGAACAACGGCGGAGCGAAAGTACATCTTCCACTCCATCGTGGGCTGGACGGCGGGTCAGCCGGTGCCGTCGACCCAGAAGTGCAGCACTGCGGTCGCGCCCGGCTCGAACTACCAGCAGCTCTCGAAGCTCACGAGCGGCATCGTCGACTCCGTGTGCAAGACGGACTATTCGGCGGTGCTCGACAACATGGCGAAGGGCATCACTGACAAGCTCTCGTGCAACCTCGGCGTGCCGCAAGCGGCGACCGCCGACCCGACCAAGGTCGGCGTGCAGGAGACCCCGATGGGTGGCGCAGCGAAGCAGCTGGTGCACGTGACGGACGTGAGCAAGTGCAGCTCCGTCAAGGACGGCTGGTACTACGACAGCCCGACGTCGCCGAAGCAGATCATCCTTTGCCCCGATGCGTGCTCCGAGGCGAACGCCAAGGCGGGCACCAAGATCCAGGCCGTCGTCGGCTGCGCGGTGCCGCCGCCGAAGTGA
>JANXLV010000201.1 GCA_025355005.1 Myxococcales bacterium
GCATGATTCACGCGTGGGGGTAAGGGGGAGTTGTGTCGTCAATCGACTCTGGAACGCTCATACGACGCATGAACGCGAACTCGGCACCATCGATGACGACTTTTCGATCGTCACGTGTCCAGCACGCGAAATCCAGGCTGAGCGCGAGGCAAGCCCTTGATGTAGATCGACGATGCACGCGCAATACCGGTGACGACATGAAGAACCCACAGGCAGGCTTGCTGGTCGTCATTGCTCAGTGGATCTTCAAGAATCGCCCGCGCTTTGCATACCCAGAACTCGCAGAGCAAGCGCTTCTCGTTCTCCTTCGCCTTGTTTATTTCCCAGCGATGCGCCTCGACTTCCTCATACAGATCAATAGTCCGATCCAAGTTGTGCACTGAGAATCGTTTACTGTTTGCCGTGTTCATGATGTCCGTCCTGTTCTTGGTTTTTGGGTACACGCATCTCGTCACTTGCTCCGGAGACCATCTCCGTCAGTGTTTCTCGCTATGCCTTGAAGGCTGTCGCGGACGAGCTGCCATCAACCTCGCAAGGTCAAGTTCCCCTGCGGGGCTGACCGCAACTCCTCACCGATCCATCTCGGTGCAAGCGCTCATCTCCGCTTGCCCGTCTGCTGCTTGCTGCCGGTCCCTGTGTCGGTTGGGTTTCCTACTTGCCCGCTGGGTCTTCAGTGGATGGGGGCAGCGCTCGTCCCCCCCGCATCGACCGAAAAACCGTGTTGCTCGCTGGGTGAGCAGCAGTGGTTCCCTACGCCAGCCGAGTCGTCACCAAACCGCGTACCTGTTCCTACCGTCCGCCATCCCGTGCGCCCTTCCTTCGCTCTCGCGCCGGAGCGTGTTGCTCGCTGGGTGGAGAGCATCGGGCGCCGACAGCCGTTCGCCTTCCCAAGCCATGAAGACCAGGGAGGAAGGCGCTTGCGGAGCCGCCATGAGAGCCGTCGCGAACCCGGCTCGTTCAGTGGAATGGGAGGCGTTTTCTATGAGCTTTTGCCCGCACCCACGAGTTCAGTGGTCGCTACCTGAACACGCTGGAAAACAAGGGTCTCCGTTGGAGACGCAGTCATCCCGTGGAGCGCGGCTTCGCCGCCATGACCCGCCGATTGGCGGCTCTCGCGTCCTCTTCAATGGCTTCGCAGCCGAGGAACCGACGACCCAGGTTGTGCGAGACGATGCCCGTTGTCCCGAAGCCAGAGAAGAAGTCCACCACCAGATCGTCGGGGTTGCTGTGCGCCTTGATCAAGCGCGCCAGCAGCGGCAAGGGACGACGACAACTCCGCTCGGGACGAAAGACCATCTCGATGTCCGTCCAGACGTTGGAGACCTTCTTGAACTCCGTCTTGCCGGGGCGCTTCAACTTCTGCTCCGTCAGCGGCACGTTGAACGTCACCTGCTCGTCTTTGCCGTTGGCGGAGAACCAGAGAATTTCGTCTCGACAGAACAGGTAGTTGCTGCCCTTGCCGAAGGCGCGAGACTTCTTCCACGTGATCCAGTTGCGGAAGTGCCAATGGCGCTCGACTCCGGCGATGACTTGAAACACGGGATGCTGTCCGTGCTTGCCGATGCTCTGGAACATGATCATCGAGCCGTTCGGCTTCACCTTCTGCCGAGCCAGCTCGCACAGGTTGATCAGCCACTTGGCGTAGACCTCGGCGCTCTCCCACTGGTGATCCCAAAGATCACGAACGACCTTGAAGTACGGCGGGTCGATCAAGAACAGATCGACCGAGGCGTCCTTCAAGCCGGTGAGGAACTTCTCGGCATCCGCAGCCACCACGTAGGTCATCGGCGGCAAGGGTATCCGAGAGCAGTGCTGCGATGAAGACTGCTCACGCTCGGCGGTCGAGGGGGGCGAGAGACGCGAAGGTCTATCCCCTGTCCCGGCTATCCCCCTCAACGCGACTCACTTGCCACCGAAGCGCCTCTTTGGCGCTGCCCAGGGAACGCAGCATCTTGCCGCCCACGTTTCGATCCTTAGCGTCTCGAAGACGACGAGCAATCTTGAGCGGCTCCGGAGGTGATCCCGCACGTCCCATTCCCTGGAGTATCTCTCGCAAGAACGGAGCGGCTGATGCATCGCCGTGCAGATGATCCAGCGCCTCTTTGACGGTCATGCCGTCCTCTCGCGCCATGGCGACCTGCAACTGGTGCCAGCCCTCCACCAAACGAGCATGCTCCGTCGCGCTCTCATCGGCTTCTGCTTCCAGCTCCTCTCGGGTCGCGGCAGGATCGGCAAGACCGCACCAAACCAGCGCACCTCGAACAATGCCGGACCATTCTTCGAAGGAACCCCACGCCACGAGACCGACATCCGGCATTCCTGCAAGGGCGTACGCCTTCAGAATGGTCAGCGTGGCAGAGAGAAGCTCGCCTCGATGCTGACGGGCATGCTCCAGCAGATTCGGGTATCGGAATCCGCCTCGAAGATGAGGCTTCTCCGAGTTGCTCTGAAGGCGAAGGTGAAGGCAACGGCGAGCCATGTCGGGCGCCAAAGAGATCCGATTCCCTGTCACCATCCAACAGGTGTCGTTGGGCGCCGAGAGCTGCTTCAAATGCCCCAGGGAACGATCCTCGAAGGACCGACTGGTGATCAAGGTGCTCAGATTGGGACCGCCAAAGCGCGCCACCACGTTGTCCAGCAGGGCGATGCTGGGCGCTCCCCGCAGCTTGGCGAGGATCTCCTTTCGATTGGGCTCGCTCTTTTCGCATGCCATCGCAGGCACGGAAGAACCCGTCACGATGGTCGCGATGAGCTGCGCCAAGGTCGTCTTGCCCGATCCCGGCATGTTCGCCTGCATCACCACCAAGGGCGTGTTGCCGTCGTGCATGAAGCGAGACAAGGGCGTCAGCAGCGCCGCCAGCCAGGCGCTCTTGTGAGCCTCTTCGGCGAAGGGAAATTCGTTCACCAGATCCAGAAGACGAGCGCAGGCTGCTTTGGCATCCTGGATATTCGGTTCCTCTGGAACAGCGACCGAGCAACCTCCGACGTAAAAGGTCCGCGTGTTGGGGTCGTAGCCTTCCTCGGTTCGCAGATCCCCTTGAGAAGACAGCACCGGGAAGGTCGTCATGGCTCGAAGCTCGCGGATGGAACTCCAGGCTCCTCGCTTCACCAGCGCACTGGCGATGTTGCCGGGCGGATGAACGAAGTCGCCCTTCAGCCACCTGGCTCGGATGGAAAGCTGCTCGCGCAAGGTGGCGGTGGACATGGGCACCAGCCGTGGCGTCTCTCCCTCCGTCACCGCGACACGAACCAGCTGATCGCCCTTGCTGAACAGGCACGGGTCCTCGGAGAGGGCTCGCATTGCCTGCGTCAGGACGACGTGGAGATCTTGATCCAGACGAATCTGCGGAAGCGAGGAGACCAGCGACAGCTTGGGCGAGGGAGCACGCGCAGCGTGTTCAGGCGGCGTCTCGTCAACCTCCTTCTCCATGCGGGCAGCCTCCTTCATCTCGCTCTTTTCGGGCGTGGATGAATCGAGGACGCGGGCTTGCGGATGAAGCGGAATGACGTTGGTCGATGGCTGCGTTGGTCGGCGTTGATCCATGGGCAGGGTCCTTTCTTGGTAATGCAGTCGGAGGTTTTTCGGCGAGACAAAATGCAGACGCCATCCGATCTCACGCGCTTTGCCTTTCGACTCGGCGGGTGCGGATGGTGTTCGCGACGCCCGGACAACCTGTGCCTGTGCCGCGCATCGCGCAAGAGTGCCGTCGTCGTTTTGGTCGCTGGGTCGGTCAGCGCGAGATCACGCTGCGAAAGCTACACCCCCGTGCACCCTGTACCCCCGCGCTCGACAGGATCATCGATGGGGGTTCACGGGGTACAGGATCAGCAGCGGCGGCTCGTGCTCGACGACATCACTGAGTTTCGCATCGTTGCCGGCGATGCCGCGAGAGCTGTCCCCTATCCCGCCTGCACCCCGAGCTGACGATCTTGATCGCGCTTGCAGTAGGGCAGAAGGGCAGCGGGTCACGCGGTCGATGGAGGTGAGGAACGCGTGCGCGGGTCACGCGCGTAGCAAGGACTGCACCGGCGCTGCGAAGCCGGGTCGAATGCCGGGGGAATCTGCGGAGCACCACTTGGTAACCTCGGAGCACCACTCGGAGCACCACTTTTGCGTATCGAAGGGGACGTTCGAGCGCACTGTTGTAATGCTAAAGCGGTGAGATCATTGTTGTTGTATTATGCAGTAATCTACGAAATTCCAGCCTGCACGTACTTCGAAGCCGGGTGTCGTAAGTTCGAATCTTACCGGGCGTGCCAGTACATACGTCGATCGGCCTTGCGTGGCGCTGGCTACTTCGCGACCGGGATTGGCGGCGGCTGCGCGAAGCGGGCGGAGGCAGAGGCGGAGGGAGGGGGCTCGGGCTGCGGCGGGGGCTCGGGCATCGGGCAGGCGATGGATCCCATCATCGGCATCGGCGGCGGCGGGGTCTCGCCCATCGATCCGCTGCACGCCGCGAGGCTCATCGGCAGCGCGGCGGCTGCGGCGATTCGCTTCGCTCGCGAGAGGAAGCTCGCGGGGATCGGTGCGTCGCGGAACACGACGTCACCATGTGCATCATACAAGTAACGGACGCAGAGGCCTTCGGTCGGGCGTGACTGCAGGACCTCGCGCGCCTCGGCGCGGCTCATGGAGGAGAGGTCGTGGACGTGCTTCTTGCACTCACCACAGAACCGCTTCCGGTCGCCCGGCTTCATGCTCTGCCAGTCCTGCCCACAAGGTGTCTCGATCGCGATTTCCGTGGCCTGCATGTAGAAGGAACGCGCGTGGGCCTCGCGACCTTACAGGCCTTCTTTTTGTAACTGATTTCGCGCTCAGTTCGCGCTCACTTGACGAAGATCGCGCCCTTCATGACGCTGGGGTGGAACTGGCAGTCGAAGCCGTACGTGCCGCCGACCGGGAAGCCGAAGTTCACCGTGGTGCCCGTGTTGGTCGTGGTGATCCACATGGTCGGGTCGCCGCCCGACTGCTGGAGGGGATGGTTGGCGAAGGCGCCGTTCCACGTGACGTTCTGGCCCGCGGCGATCGTGATGCACGCCGGCGTGTACTGCGCGGGGGCCGCGCCCGTGGGGAAGGTGATGACGCGAGCAGCGCCCGCGGCGCTGAGGTCGTTCGCGGCGAAGTCAGCCGCGCTGCAACCGTTCACGGACGTGCCGCCACCACCCGCGTCACCGCCGCCACCGCCGCCGCCTGCATCGGTGCCGGTCGTGGTCGTGCTGGAGCTGGAGCAGCCGCTCAGCGAGAGGCAGAGGCCGGCAAACGTGGCGAGAGCGAACGAAAAGAGTGCATTATACATGAAAGACTCCCCGGGCAGAATTTGAGAGAACTTACGTCCCACGTCCGCGGCGCCAGGTCAACTACCCGCGCGGCGTGCAAGGACGCCACACACGCTACTGGAGCGTGGCTACTGGAACGTGGTCGCCGTGATCGTGACGCCCGCGTTGCCCTGCTTGTCGGTCGCCTCCACGTATATGCTGGGGTGCGTCGCGGACTGCACGGTGCCCGTGTTGCTGTTGCCGGTGAACTTCGACTGATCGATGACGAGCGCGCCCTTCAGATCGTCCACCACCTGGAAGATTGAACCCGAGCCCAGCTCCGCCGCAGTGTTGTTGTTGAAGGCGGTGCCGCAGATGGAGAGCGTGTAGCCGTTGCCGTCGTTGTAGATCGCGCCGCCGAGGCCACCGCCCGGGGTGCCCATCTTGGCTGGATTCTGGCCGTTTCCGAGCGTCTTGTTGCTCGCGAAGATGCTGTTCGTTACCGCGTAAGACGTGCCGATGCTCGCGAGCGCACCGCCATTGCAGCCGGAGTTCCCGCTGAACGTGCTGTTCGTGATGTAGACGGGCTGCGTGGCCTGGTTGAAGGTGTAGACGGCACCGCCCGCGTAGTCCTGCTTCAGGTTTGGCTGCGTGCTGTCCTTCACGAGGACGTTGAACATCTTGAAGGTGCCACCGCCCACGAAGATCGCGCCGCCGCCGAGCACCTTGTCCGTGGCGTCCGCCTTGCCGGATGCGATGCCGATGTTCTGGAGCACGAGATGTGGCGTGGGCTGCTTCTGGCACGTCGGCGAAGTGTAGTGGAGCGCCATGTCGCACGTGTTCTGGTAGAGGATGCGGTTCGCGCCGTTTCCGCTCAGCGTGATCTTTCCGCCGCCGTCGATGGTCACGCTGCCGTCGCCCTTGCCGCCGTCGTTGAAGATCTGGATCTCGGGAACCACGATCGCGAGCGCCTGCGGTCCGCAGTTGAACGTGACCACGCCGCCCGCGTGAACGGCCGCAACGACCTTGTCCGCGGTGCAGCTCGCAAACGTGCCGTCGCCAACGACGGTGGTGGGCTTGGACACGTCCTCGGCGACGCCGGGCGTGGGCGCGTTGCAGTGACCGTCGGGGTTGGCGTTGGACGTCGGCGCAACGGGCTGCGACCCCGCATCGACCTGGCCGACGCCACCCCCGTCGCCCAAACCTCCACCTCCGCCTTCACCACCACCTCCGCCGGCGCCCGCGTCGTCGGTGCCACCGGCGCCACTGCTTGACGATCCACAGGAGGCGGTTAGCAGCACGAGTGCGAGCAGTGCGGAGCGAAGCATCATGAAACGAGCGTACCACCGCGGCGGGTATCGCCAACCGCGTCACCACGTTCTCGGTCCAGCGCCGCGCCGATCAGGTGGTACGCCACGACCAGCGTCACCGCAGCGCACGCGAGCCACGGCGTGGGGAGGCGCGCGCGAAAAGCGAGCAGCGCGACGGCGGCGCACGTGATCCCGACGAACGCGACGATCACCCGGAGCTTCGTGGCGCGCGGGATCGTGTCGGACTCGCGTGCACGAAGCGTTGCGCGTCTGGTGGATGGACGGCGAAGGTCGCGCGCAAGATCACGAACGCCGAGCCACTGCGCGCGCACGCTGTCGTGGGTCGGGTAACCCTCTCGGATGCCGAGGTCCGGCGTGATCGCCGGGTCGGGCGTCGCGTAGGTCCCGAACATGCGGTCCCACACGATGAACGTGGCGCCGAAGTTCGTGTCTGCGTACGGCGCGTTCCGCGCGTGATGGAGCTCGTGCAGCTGCGGCGTGTTGAAGATGCCCAGGCTGGGTCGTGGAAGGAAGCGCGTGTGCAGCGTGATCTGGTTGAGCGACAGCACCGCGACGCATGCGAAGAACACCTCCATGGGCACGCCGAGCAGCGGCAGCGGGAAGTAGAAGAACACCGCGTAGAGGTCGGACACGTACGGCTGGCGAAGCGCGACGGCAAAGTTGAACCCGTCGCTCTGATGATGCACCTGGTGCACGGCCCAGAGCACGCGCAGGCGGTGACCCGCGCGGTGGTAGAAGTAGTAACAGAGGTCCACGAGCAGCGCCGACGCGGCCCACGTGAGCGGGCTCCTCGCCGGCAACGTGAAGAGCCGGAGCTCGTAGCCGTACGCATACAGAGCGAGCATCAGCGGGCCCAGCGCGAGGCCGGCGAGGATCTGCCCCATGCCGCACGCGAGGTTGCTCACGTCGTCGGCGAGACGATAGACGCGCATGCCGCGGCGCTTGCCGAGCCACGCCTCCCCCAGCATGAGGAGCCCGTAGAGCGGGATCCCGAGCGCGTAGTAGGTGGAGGTCTCCACGCCGCGAACGTACACCACACGTACAAAAGACGCGTGCCCCGGTTCCTTGCGGAACCAGGGCACGAATCGGTTCATCGACGCCCACCCGTGCTCCTTGGAAGGAGCCGAGGGTGAGCGTTCAGCTCATTCCCTGTTGAGGGGGCCGTAGCCGAAGTAGCCCGCGAGATCGCGGAGCGTGTCGATGTTCGAGGAGTAGCGACGGACCGTGGTCTCCGCGAGCTTGCAGTCGTCAGCCGACAGCGTCGCCTTGCAGAGCGGCTTGTGGGTGGTCGCGTCGACCATCCACACCGGATCGCCGTTGCCGTCCAGCGTGAACTGGTAGGACTTCATGGCGATCTCCTTTGCGTACTGGAGCATGCGGTGGCCGGAGCCGCGCGCAGTGTTCACACCAGCAACGGTCTCGGTTCCGAAGTTGCGGGCGATGTACTGCGTACCCGTGAGCGGGTCCGTGTAGTGCACCTGCTCCGACGGAGCGATGGAGATGCTGTCGACGCCACCCTGCGAGAACACGCGCATCTGCTGGACCCAGTCCATGGAGAGCGTGGTTCCACCGTAGTAGAATCCGTACAGCAGCGCGGGGAACTGCTCCTGCCAACCGACGAGCGGGTTGAGGACGGTCGCACCTGCGGGGTACGAGACCGACGACGCACTGTCGAACTTGTCCCACGGCATGTACTGGATGCGAGCGATGCTGTTGGCGCTGGAGGCGCCTGCAGCGGTCGTCACGTACGGGCCGAGGGTCATCGGGTTGTCCTGCATCAAGTTCGCGAACACGCGACGCATCTGCTCGCCGTACAGCGTCGAGTAGTTGATGTTCAGGATTCGGCTGTCGATGAAGTCCTGCTTGCTGTTCTGGATGAAGTGGTTGTACGCCTCCGTGAGGTAGATCACGGTGAAGACCTTCTCGTAGTACGAGCCGACTTGCTTCTGGTACTCACCCCAGTTGTAGCCCTTCGAGTAGTCGTAGTCGTTGTGGAGGAAGCGACCTTCGCCCGCGCCGACTGCAACGTTGAAGAGCGGCTTGGCCGTGGCCGCGGGGAACTCCGGAACCGATGCGTACACGCCACCGGGGACGGTGTCGTCTCCGTAGTAGGTGCCCGGCTCGGGTCGCGTGAGGATACGGATGAACGTGGAGAAGCTCTCCGAGGAGGCGAGCACGTGCGGCAGCATGACGCCGACGCTGGTCTTGAAGAAGTCCTGGTCTGCCTGGTTCGGGAAGAGGTTCAGGTAGAGGCCGAGGGCCTTCGTCGACGACGTCATCTTGTCGAAGTAACGGTCCTGGACGCGACCGACGACGGCCCCGGTGTGGAACGTCAGACGATTGCGACGGAAGTTGTCGAAGATGTAGCGGTTCTCGTACGTCGACATGACGAACTGCTGCTGCTCGTACGCGTCAGCGCCTGAGTCGAAGCGGAAGACCGGCATGTTGCCGAAGTCCGCGTACTCGTCAGAGCCGAACATGTACGGGTGACGGACCTTTCCGTCCGGCGCGATGGCGAAGCGTGCATCACGATCGCCCGGGCCCTGGTCCTTCATGTCGTAGACAGAGACGTACTCGAGGGGCGCGCCCGTGCACTGAGCGGACAGCGGATCGTTGGGATCCTTCGCCGCGGTGCAGGTGCCGAGCACCTTGAACGTGTCCTGGAACGCCGAGTAGTGGAGACCACCCTGCGAGCCCGAGACCGTCGTGAAGTCGAGCGGGCCGGGGATGCCACCGAAGCCGTCGAGACGGCCGAGGTTGAACTGACCCTGGTTGCTCTTCTGGAGCGCGCTGACGCGAGAGTCGACGTCGACCACGTTGGCGTAGCCGAAGCGCATCGCCGCCTTGTCGTACTTGCCGAGGTCGTTCATGTCCTGGGTCTGGTCGCCCGGGTAATCCATGACCGTGGAGGAGCCCCACTTCCAGATGAGACCGTTGGTCTCCTGCTCGCTGACCGGGTCTGCCCAGCGCGGGCCCGCGCAGTCAGCACCGTTCTGGTGCGAGACATACGGGTACGCGTCGTAGACGTCGTGCTTGCCGTCGCCATTGCGATCCTGGCCGTTGTCGGCGTCGACCGTCTGGCAAGCCTTCTCCGCGCCGTTGCGCGTGCGGAGCTGCCAGTACTGGGTGTGGTAGTTGAGCGAGTCCCACGTGCCCGTGAAGTTGTGGCGCAGGCCCATGGAGTGACCCATCTCGTGCAGGATGACCGAGATGTGGAACTGCTCACGGATCCACTGGTGCAGGGACGCGTCGCGCTTGAACTTGCACGCGGCGTAGTCGGACTGCTTGATGTTGGTGTCGTACTGGCAGGCTGCGGACGACTTCTTGTCCGGGACCGGATAGAGCTTCTGCGCGAGGCGCGCCATACCGACGAGTGAGTCGGGCTCGGGCTGCTCCACGTTGCAGAGGTTCGTCCTCTTCGCCGCTGCGTTCTTCAGACGACGCATCCAGCGGTTCATCTCCGGGTTCATGCCGCGAAGGGTCGAGGCACGCGCGAGGACAGAGTCGTTTCCGGCGGTCGGGGTCGACGGGTCGAACCCGGCGGCCTGGACCATCTCCGGCGTGGCGAGCATGGTCTCGTACTTCGAGCCGATGAGCGCCTGACGGTTGCCTTCGAACGTGTTGTCGAGGGACGGGCCGAGCTGCTGCTGCGCGGTCTTCATCTGACCGCTCAGCGCCTGCTGGAACTGCTGCGAGGTCATCGCGGCGACGTTCATGTTGCCAGTGGCCAGGACCTTTGGGTTCTGGATCGACTGGAGGCGCGACTTGATCTCCGAGGAGGACAGCGTCGCGGGCTGGTGCTGCGAAGCGCCGCCCTTGGTCGCCTTCATCCAGTCGAGCATGTAGCCGCCCGACGTGATGTCCGTGTCCGAGATCTCGCCGTTGATCCAGCGGAGCAGGTCTTCCGTCCCCTGCGACGCGATGTCGAGGACGTGGCCCCACTCGTTGACGCTCGTGATGACCTTCTCACCGGTGACCGGATCGTCCGCGTCGACCATGATGCCCCAGGGGGACGGCGTCTGCGGGTTGGTGAGGATGTTGACCGAGTTGTAGCGGAGGTCGCCGATGCGGGCGACCGTGTCAGCCTTGCCGCAGACGGGGTTGTCCGTGGGATCAACCGGGCTGTGGCAGAGGACGAACACGTCCGTGTACTTCGGCGCGACGTACTTGCCGGTGTCGGCAGACTGCTTCATCGCGTCGTCGTGATCCGCACCAAGGGCAGCCTCGGAGAGGTCGGCCTCGATGGCGAATGACGGGGGCGCACTGACGCGCGTGCCTTCCACGACCTGGCCGATGAGCGCAGCGCGCTTCACGGACACGTTCCACTGGTTCAAGGCGCGAGCCGTGGACGCGAAGAGGTCGGGCGCTGAGCCCGGCGCGTAGTACCACGGGATGCTCTTGATCGTGCGCTCGTGGAGCGGCAGCGTGCAGCGGTGCGACAGGGTGTCGCAGCGCGAACCCTGGTGCAGGAGGCCGCCCGATGCGTCCTTGAACTCGCACTGGTCAGCGGTCTTGTTGCCGTCTGCGTCGGCGTTTGCGTCGGAGCCGATGGCTGCGTCGCTCGCCTTGGAGAAGGTCTTGCCCGCCGGATCCTTGATCGGGAGGCCCGTCTTGCCGTCGGTCACGAACTCACCGGCGCCGTTCACCTTGAACGTCATCGGCTTGCCAACGCCATCGCGCCAGACGTCGACGCCGCACTGCGCGAACAGCTCGTTCTCTTCCGCCGGCTTGGCGTTCGAGGGATCGCCGCTCGAGATGTGGCTGCGGTTCCAGATGTTGTACTTGGCCGCGAGGTGGTGCCACTGCTGATCAGTGACGCCGTAGTTGCGCTCGTAGCCGTAGCGGTCCTGGTAGAACCAGCCGAACGCGTCCATCTTGTTGCCGTCCCATTCGGAGGGCTCGAAGTCGTTGTCCGTGACCTTGCGGAAGGACAGACGAAGCGTGAGCTCCGTGGGATCGCAGTTCGTCACCGGGTGCTGCCCGAAGAAGAAGCAGGCGGGGAAAGCGCCCCACGGGGTGTCGAGGATCTGCGGCGTCGCGAACGCCTTCGACGTGATGTCGAAGTAGCCGGTCTCCTTCTCGAAGACGGGCGCGTTCGGATCCTGCGGATCCGAGACGTAGTAGCTGAGCGGGTCGAACTTGATGCCGCCGTACAGACCGATCTGCGAGAGCGAGTCGACCTCGTAGCCGTCGGTCACCATGTTCTGGGACCAATCAACGCGGATGTACTGACGCTCCTGCCAGGGGCGGTCAGACGTGTTCTCGTTGATGATGTTGTTCTCTTCGCCGGTCTGCGAGTTGTAGTCGCGCTTGATGTCGAACTGCGACGTGATCTTGAACATCGCGACCACCTGGCCGTTGTTCGTCACGCGTGAGCCCGAGCCGTCGGAGTTCTGGAAGCGCTCGTACGTCTGGCGCGCCACGAGGAAGCTCTCGTTGACCTCCCACTTCACGCGGTTGACCGGCTGAGCGTACGATGCGGTGAACAGGCCATCCTGGCCCGCGCCGTAAGGCACGTCCACGACGGTGTTCCGCATGTAGAACTCCGGATCGTCGGACGTATCTTGAAGATTCGCTCCGACGAAGAAGCTTTTCGGTAGTGCGTTCGGTTGAACGCGGTTGATCGGATCGCGCTCTTCAGCGCAGCCACTGGAGGCATACGCGAGCACCCCCGTCATGACGGTAAGTCCCAACCGCCTAATCCACATCGATCGCATCCCGACCTCCTTCACTAACGTTCAGCTGCGGGCAGAGTGCCCGCATGGCGACTTGCGCCTTTATGCAAATTGAGAACCAGTCACGCAAACTTAATAATTTCAGTTACTTGAGAAGTTTTGATGGGGCGCCCACCAGGCCCGAACCGGGCACCGTTAGTGGTCTGACTCACGGTTTTCGCACGCCTCGGAGGTCATTCCCGACCGTGTCATTCTTGGCCGTGCCATTCCCGGCCGTGCCACCCCTCACCTCCACCGCCCTGGCATGTGCCTCGAGCCCCTCGAGCCGCGCCAGTGTGGTGATCGCCCAAGCGTGCTCCGCCAGGGCCGACGGTGTGTAGCGCAAAAGGGAGCTCTTTCGAACGAAATCGTAGACGCCGAGCGGCGCGCCGAAGCGAACCGCCCCTCCAGTGGGAAGCACATGCGAGGGACCGGCGAGATAGTCACCCGCAGCCTCCGGCGTCAAGTGGCCCAGGAAAGCTGCCCCACACGAGCGCACCTCCGCGAAGAGCGCCTCAGGCTCCTCCACATGGAAGGCGACGTGCTCGACCGCGAGCGCATCGGCGACCCGGGACAGCGAGGCACGGGAGGACACGATGAACGCGTAGCCGTTCTTCTCGAGCGAGGCGCGAGCGATCGCTGCCTTGGGAAGGCTACCGACCTGCTCCTCGAGCGCGCTGAGGACCGCGGAGACCAGTGAGGCGTCCGTGCAGACGAGCAGCGGATAGGCGGCCTCGTCGTGCTCTGCCTGGCTGAGGAGGTCTGCCGCGATCACGCGCGCGTCGGCCGAGGAGTCGGCGACGACGAGGATCTCGCTCGGACCCGCGATGGAGTCGATGGAGCACGCGCCGAACACCAGACGCTTTGCGCACGCGACGTACGCGTTGCCGGGGCCGACGATCTTGTCGCATCGAGGAATCGACTGGGTTCCATAGGCCAGCGCGGCGATCGCCTGCGCGCCTCCGACGTCAGCGATCTCCGTGACGCCCGACAGGTGCGCCGCCGCGAAGATCACGTCGTCGGAGGCATCACCGGCAAGGGGCGTGGCGAGCACGATCTCTGGAACACCGGCCACCTGCGCCGGGATCGCGCTCATCAGCACGCTCGACGGATAGCGCGCCTTTCCGCCAGGCGCATACACGCCTGCACGCGCCACCGGTGAGACGCGCAGACCAAGGCGAACGCCGCTCTCGTCCTCGTACGAGAAGCCTGCGTCCTTCTGGCGCTCGTGGAATTTCGCGATGCGCGCGGCCGCGAACGAGAGCGCGCGCTGTGCTTCGGGCGGCAAGCGGGACAGCGCCGCCTCGCCACCATAGTCACGTATGAGGAGCGTCTTCGGGCGCCGGTGATCCCATTTCTCCGTGAACTCGAGCACCGCAGCGTCGCCACGCGCGCGTACCGCGGCGATGACCTCTCGCACGACCGGCTCGACACGCGAGAAGTCCTCTTCACCGCGGTCCGCGAGCAGAGAGAGCGTGCGGGCGAACTCGGGCGTGTCCTCGGTGAAACGGCGGAGCATTCTGCTTGGGGAGCGTGCCTCTAGCGCGATTTTCCCGGGCCGCACGCAAAAAGAGCTAAGCTCGCGACGCCATGAGATCCCCGCTCCGCATGCGGACGCGAGACGCGCGACGTGCGCTCACCGGCATCGCGATATCCTGTCTGGCGTGCGCGTGCGCGTTCGCGTGCGGCCCACGGCCCGCGTGTCCGCAGCCGGCGGCTGGCGAGAGCCCCGCGGCAAGCTGCGGCAGCGCATGCCCCGCATGGAGCACGAAGACAGGAGGGAGCTGCACGTGCACGACGGATGCAACCCCGTGGCTGGGTGCGTGCGTCGCGTCGTCACTCGCGGCGCGCGCGTGCGGGAGAGCGGAGGCGCTCTCCGATGGCGTCTGCACGGCAAAGGCCTGTGGCGAGGACCAGGTCTTCGACGACGTGGTTCCCGGCTGCGTCGCGTGGTCCACGGTCAAGCCGAGCGACGCGACTGGCGGACTGCCGCCGATGCCTGACGAGAGAATCCAGTGTCCACCCGACGCAGTGCTCCTCGTATCGCGTGGGCGCGCACGATGTCTGCCGCGCTACGCGTGCGCGCGCGGACTGTTTTCGATCGAGGAAACAAGCGTGATCACCCGGCTCGATGCAGGCGCCGAGGAAGCGCCCCGGCTCGGCGAGAGCAAACCGTTCGTCATCCCGAACGACGCTGGCGCACCGGACCTGTGCAGGAGAGAGCCCTCGTGCCCTCCCGGCTCCTTGCCCGAGAGGCAGGCAGGGTCCGCGGATGGCGGACACGCGTGCACCTCGTTCATGACGGCCAATGGCTTCGTGGACCCGGCGCGCTGGCTGCGGCTCACCGCCGGAAGAGAAGGCGGGGCGGGGTCACGGTGGGTGTGTGAGCCGCTCGATATGCTGGGCGTGAAGATCTTCGAGCCCCGCGGCGCAGGACGGAAGATCAGTCTGCAGCTCGACATCCCATCGAACGACGTCAGCCAGGCCAGCCTCACCGCGCGATCGGATGACGCATTCGAAGGCACCCAGCGCCTGGAAAAAGGCCTCGAATCGTATGCGGAGGCCTTCCGGTCCCTGGGCGGAACGGCGACCACCACGCAGGCGGCGGTGCACGTGATCTGCCGGGTCCCGGCCTCGCCGCGCCCCGTGAAGCTCCATGTGGAGGGCCTCTCCGACCAGACGCGCCCTCCCGTCCCCGCAGCCATCCTTCCAGCGGGCGCCAGCGAATGACATTTGGGTGTCCGCAGCGGCCCCTTTTTTGCTAACGTTCTTCGTCTCGTCGGAGCTGGGGCACCACGCCACACTGCGGCTTGAAAACGACTTAAGAAGCAGCGGACGAGGCGAACGTGGATAGTGATCTCGCGGACGCGGTAGACGGTCTCAAACAGGTGTTTGCGCGCAGGAAAGCCGATTGCGCGTTCGGCAAGACCAAACCAGAAGTGGTGGAGGCGCTGAAGAAGCAGCTCCGCATTCCGCCGCGGTTCCGGAGCTTTCTTCTGTCCGCCAACCCGGAGCGGGTGGAGACCATCACGCCGGTCGAGCGCGTGCGCCTCTTCCCCGCGGACGAGATCGCGAAGAGTCAGCCGACCCCCGGGCCCAACACCGGCGCCGGCGACTGGAAGGCGTCATGGGTCGTCATCGGCGAGAGCTCGCTGCTCGGTGATCCGTACTTCCTGGACGTGTCCAAGCCGGACCCCGAGGGCGATTGCCCCGTCTACACGGCCATGAGCGGCCAGGAAAAATGGCAGCCCACGCTCGCCGCCTCATCCTTCGCACAGTTCCTCCGCATCCTGGCGACGGCCATGGAGATCGCCGCAGGCTTCGGCGACGCCATCATGGATGACGAGGACGAGGACAGCTTCCGAGAAGCCCTCGGCCCGAAGGTCAAGGTCATCGACTCCGCCGCTTTGAGGGCCGGTCACTGGACGTGAACGGGCGTGCGTAGACGAGGTGGTGGGGGTCGCGTAGAAGGCTCGCATGGTCGAGACCGCCTACACGCAGAGCCGATTTCGTGGACCCGAGATTCCTCATCTCTACGGGCCGAACGTCCATCTCCTGGATGATCCGCTCGCATGGTCGCTGCTCGCGACGCTCTGCGCGCGCGAGACCGGGCAGCCCCACGTGGGCCGGCTGGTGCGGGCTCTGTACGAGAAGCTCGCGCAGATCGTGCTCGCTGCGGAGTTCCCGCGCACGAAGATCTCCGTGCCCACGCGCATGGCAGTGAAGTCACCGGAGGCCGTGTATCGCGGGCTCGCGGTCGCGCGCGACACGCAGGTGGTCACAGTGGGCATCGCCCGCGCAGGGACGATGCCATCGCAGATCGTCTACGACCTCCTGAACGAGGTGATCGATCCGGCGCTCGCGCGTCAGGACCATCTCTTCATGTCGCGCTCGACGGACGCGGAGGGCAAGGTCATCGGCGCCACGTGGCACGACGCGAAGATCGGCCGCGACGTCGAGGAGCGCATCATCCTCTTGCCCGATCCGATGGGCGCGACAGGCTCGTCGATCAACAGCGCCATCACGCACTACAAGACGAAGCTCGAAGGCAAGCCGCGCGCGTTCATCACGATGCACCTCATCGTCACGCCGGAGTTCATCCGCAACGTGCAAAAGGAGCATCCGGACGTCATCATCTACGCATGGCGCCTCGACCGCGGCCTCTCGAAGGCGGACGTCCTCGCGACGGTGCCGGGCACCCGCTGGCAAGAAGAGAAGGGCCTCGACGAGCACCAGTACATCGTCCCCGGAGCCGGCGGCGTAGGCGAAATCCTAAACAACGCCTGGGTGTAGACGGGTCGGCTCGAGGCGTCTACCGTGCGTGGTGCGAAGCGACTTCGGCGCGCGGTTATTACTTCTTGGCTGCCGGCCACTTCGTCCGGTGCAGCAGGGTCCCGAGGACCTCGAGTGAGGCCACCGGCACGCCGGTTAGCGTGGCGAGACCATTGCGCACGCGCACGCGGACCGTCTTGAACGCCGGATGCTTCGAGAACGTCGCGATGAGCGCTCGTTCGGCGCTGCTCGTCGGTGCGTTTCCCTTCTTGGTCAGCGCGCGTGTCGCCGAAACGATGTCCTCGACGCGCGCCTCGGCGAACGAGATGTGCTTCCCCTCGCCTGTCACGAAGCGCAGTTTTTCGAATGCGATGGGCAGCGGCGGATGCGCGAGCGGCGCACCGACCTTCGCCTCGATGAATGCGAGCGCAGCATCGAGCTTTGCGACACCGTGCTTGACCTCCTCGTTCGGCGAGGCAAACTTCGCGACGCGGATGTTTCGCGACGCCGTGCGCACGCTCTCCTTCAGCGAGCGCTGGTAGTAGTCCTTCGCGTTCTTGAAGTTGCCCACAGTGTAGAGCGGCGGCTCGTGCTCGACGACGTGACCAACCGCCTCCCACAGCGCATCCCAGTCGAACGCTTCTTTGCGTTTCGCCTGGTCGATGACGTGGGAGAGTTCCAGCCACTTCTTCTTCATCGCTGGGTCGACCTTGACCGCGGCCGTCTGCTTCCTCTTTGCGACCTTCTTGGGCTTCGTCTTCATCGCGCGACGATCGCACAGCCCGCGCGCAACGGAAAGGACGAGCGGGCGAAGCTCGATACGACGACAGTGATGGGGCATCGGCCGACGTGGCTCTGGGTCGACGTCCCATGGTCCTGGACACCCGGAACCACGTTGGTGGACTGGCTTCAGAAACCGAACGGTCCCGCGTTCGCGATCTTTGATGCGGGGTAGCGTCTGGCCGTTGGTGCGGGCGTGGCCATGCGCGGCGGCAGGTGTGGCCATGCGTGGCCGCGGCTCACGGTACGCGCAGCCACGCTGTGCGGCGCTTCGCGAGCCACGGGTCCTTTCAGCGCGCATCAGCTCCGTATCTTCATCAGGTGTCCACGTTCGGCACGCGATCCGCCACTCGGGAGGAGCGACGCCCGCAGGGAGGAGATGTCCTCGATGATATCCCCCCCCACCGTCGTCAGGGCATTCCCGTCCTCACGCTCGTTGCCGTGGCGTCGCGCTCAGAGTTAGAGCTACGTTTGGTTGCGCCCGCGATGACCCTGCGCGAACTCGACGGCGTAGCCGTCCGGATCGAGCGCAGTCATTGAGCGTTCCCAAGGCTCATCATGGGGTGGCTGATGAAAGGCGATCCCCTTCGCCTTCAAAGCTTCGTAGAGACCGTCAAGATCATCGGTGCTGAACTCCACGTGGATGGACTTCTTTTGCGCCGCATCCATCTCTTCGACGCCTTCCTTTTTCGCCTCAGCAAGGGCGAGGAGACCGAGCGTCACTCCGCCATGTCGAATCATGGCGAACGCGGGTGAGGCGTTCCACTCGACCTTCAGTCCGAGCGTCCCGCTGTAGAACGCAATCGCTCGCTCGACGCTCTCCACCGTCAGCGTCAAACCTTCGAAACGCAGATCCTTCACAGGGTCCTTCATCGCGCGAAAGTAGCACGCTGCGGACCTTCAGGACCTCGCTCAGGGGTGGCTCAAGTGCTCTGCTTCACTCCATACTCATCTTCACGCCGCGCTGCGCGAGCAGCATCTTGCATCATCCGGTAGCCGTAGCCGTGTCGCGGATCGAGCTTCGAGAGCTCGCGCATGCGGCACCTCACGCTTCGACGCGTAGGCCGCGCCGGAGCGCGCTACACGAAGCAGCGCGCATGCTCGCCGGAGCGAGTACACGCGAGAGCAGCCGCACGCGCGCTCGTGGTAGCGCCGCGCGGCGACCGAATCCGCGGGCGTGTCCGTGAACGAGAGCTCCGTCGAGCCGCGAGGGGCGCCATCGGCACTCGAGCCATGCGTGGCGGCGCGCTCGAGGGGGCTTGCGTCGATGAAACACTGGCCCGAGAACTTTCGGGAGGACTTCGCGGCGAAGAGGCTTAGATCTGACAACGCGATGGCCCGCCTCTTTGCTCTCAGTGATCTTCACGTGTCCCACGCCGCGAACCGCGCGCTGCTCGAAGGGATCACTCCACACACAGACGACTGGCTGATCCTCGGAGGCGATCTCGGGGAGACGCCCGATCACCTGCGCTGGGTGCTCGACCAGATGGCCCCGAAGTTCTCACGCCTGCTCTGGGTGCCAGGCAACCACGAGCTGTGGTCGATGGGAGAAGGAGCGCCAAGAGGCCAGGCGAAGTACGAGCTCATGGTGAGCATCTGCAGTGAGCGAGGCGTGCTCACACCAGAAGATCCCTACGAGCTGTTTCCGACCCCGACCCCGACCTCGACCGTGATCGCTCCGCTCTTCCTTCTTTACGACTACTCCTTTCGTCCGGCGGATGTGGAGCGGGAGCGGGCGATCGCGTGGGCTACCGAGGACGGGCCCATGTGCGCCGACGAGACGTATCTGTACTTCGAGCCTCACGCCTCTCGCGACGCGTGGTGTCGCGCGCGCTGTGACGATGCGGAGGCTCGGCTCTCCGCGTTGCCCGAGGACACGCGCACGGTGCTCGTGAATCACTTCCCGCTGCGCGCGGAGCATGCGTACTTGCCGTTGCTGCCTCGCTTCTCGATCTGGTGCGGCACCTCGCGCACGGAGGACTGGCATCTGCGCTTTCGCGCGCGCGCTGTCGTGTTCGGGCACTGCCACATGCGCAGCACGCGCTGGCGCGATGGCGTCCCGTTCGAGGAGGTGTCGCTCGGCTATCCGAAGCAGTGGAACCAGACGCGCACCGCCGACTCCTTCCTCCGCGAGATAATCCTCGGCCCCCGTGACCGCGAGCCCGACGGCACCGCGATCAGACGTTGAAGCTCACTTCGGCGGCGGCACCGCGCAGCCGACGACGGCCTGGATCTTGGTGCCCGCCTTGGCGTTCGCCTCGGAGCACGCATCGGGGCAAAGGATGATCTGCTTCGGCGACGTCGGGCTGTCGTAGTACCAGCCGTCCTTGAC